>CAYZQM010000039.1:0-34283 GCA_964480175.1 uncultured Sandaracinaceae bacterium | reverse complement strand
GACGCGTCCTCGATCCCGTAAACCCGATTGCGATGGCCGCCGCGCTCGAGTCGCCTCGAGAGCACATCGCGTACCTCGTGTCGGAGCTCGACGAGACGGTCATCCAAGCGGAGGGCAGCGTGGGCATTCCGTTCGGCCGTCCGCTGGACGCGCTCGCCGCGCTCGGGCTCGAGCCGCTCGATGCGCTTATCGACGCGATGGACGACGCCCGCCTGGTGCGCCGTGGCTTGTCGCTGCGGGTGTCGGACATGGCATGGGACCTCGTCTCGCTGGCCCTAGCGCGACATCGCCCATGGATATCGGTCGACGCGTGCGCGCCCTTCCGGTCGAGCGAGCTCGCGTCCTGTGCGCGCACCGCAATCGACGCCGCGCCATCCGAGCCGCTGGCTGGGTGGACGTCCGTGCTCGCAGACGACACAGCACCCGAGCGCTGGGGAGAAGCGGCCGCGCGCCTGGCTCGCCCGCCTCCGGTGAGCTGCACGGCATGGGAGCCCACGCCATTGCTCACCGACAGCGAGTCGAGGCCTTGGCGCGACTGCCGGGCGCTCGACGCGGGTCTCGATGAGGCAGCGCGTGCAGCGCTCCGCGCGCTGCTCATGCGTCGCCTTCGGGAGCACCTCGCGGCCGAGGAGCACGCTCAGCGCACTTGCGACATCGCCATGGCGCTAGTCGGGCTCGGAGGACCAGGGGTGGCCGACGCGCTGCGCGAGACCTCGCATGCGTGCGAAGGATCTCGAGGATCGTGCGAGTGCGAGACCGAGCTGACGGTCGCGCGCGCTGCGATGGGGGACGAGAGTGCGCTGCCCGAATGGACCGTACGGCTTCGCCGCGTGGGTCCCCGCATCGGCTTCGCCACGCCGCGCTTCGCGCCCGGCTGGCTCTGGCCCGATCGAGCGGACGTCCAGGACGCGATCCGCGACGTACTCGCGGATACGCCCCTGGAGCAGGCCGTCATCGGTCACGTCGGTCCAGTCCTCGGCTCACCCGCAGTGCGCGAGTGGATCCTGAGCGCGCTGCAGAGCGAGGAGGAAGTGGGTGAGTGGCGCTTCCACTCGAACGGCGGCGTGTGGTGGGGCTCCGAGGCCAGCGAGTGTTTGGGCGCATGCTCGGGTCCGGTCGTAGCCACCGCGCCGCTCCTACTGCGGGAGCGCGTCGCGCTGCGCTTCGTCGCGGGCACGGATGACGTCACGCGCGCTGCCCTCACCAGCTCGGATGCACGTGCCCGAGCCTCGGCGGTCGATCACACGGCGCGCTCGATCATGGAGCTCCCCTGGGGTGCGACGGCGGGCCCGTCGACGCTCTACGACTGGGACGGCGAGTGCGCGTGGGAGACTCCACCTTGAGCGAGCGGCATGGGTCCTGCTGAGGTGTCGAGGGGTCGGGGGAACCGATCGAACGAGGCTCACCGTGGCACAGACGACTCCGCACTTTCTCCGCTTCGCGCGCGCGCTCGCGCTGGTCTCCGGCACCTTGGCGCCCATCGCGAGCGGCTGCGCGATGCAGCACCAGAGCGACGACACCGGCACCACGCCGGACACGAGCGTCGCGGACGCGGGCACCGATGCGCCCTACGTCGATCCGTGCGCGAGCTGTGACTGCGTGTTCGGCGGGGACACGCCGCCGCCGCCCAACAGCTGCGAGGCGATGGGCACCCCCGAGTGCTGCTACGCCGTCGGTCCGCTCGCGCCGCCCGAGCTCCCCGCCTGAGCCGCGCGGAACGCGCTACGGTCGCGCGATGCATCCGCGCGCCACAGAGCTGATCGAGCGCCTCGAGCTATCGCCGCACCCCGAGGGGGGCTTCTATCGGGAGCGCATCCGCGCCGAGCAGTCGGTCATTCACCCTTCGACGGGCGCGACACGCAGCGCGCTCACCTGCATCGAGTTCCTGCTGGTCGAGGGCTCGTTCTCCGCGCTGCACCAGGTGCGGCAGATCGAGGTCTGGCATCACCTCGAGGGCGATCCCCTCGCGCTGCACCTGCTCGACGAGGCCGCGCAGACGCACGAGCGGATCGTGCTCGGCAAAGACCTCGCCCAGGGCATGACGCTGCAGGCCGCGGCGGCGCCGGACGTGTGGCAGGCGTCGGTGCCGCTCGGCGCCTACGCGCTGATGGGCTGCACCGTCGCGCCGGGCTTCGACTTCGAGGACTTCGCGATGCCGCCGCGCGCTACGCTGCGCGCGCGCTTTCCGGGTCACACGGCGCTGATCGACGAGCTCACCCGCTGACGGGCTACTCGACGTTGCTCGGCTCGCTGATCGGCGAGCGCTGGCCGAACTGATCGACGTACGCGATGCGTACGGCGAGCGGTCCGTCGGGGAGCGTCACGAAGCCGGGCGGCAGCGAGCCGGTGCGCGCGGTGGGCGCGGTGTAGAGGACGACTTCCGTCTGACCCAGCACCGCGGGCGACCACACCGACGGCTCGGTCGCGTCACCCCAGTAGCTGAGCACCGCCACGATCCCGGTGGGCACCGCGAAACCCAGGCGGGCCCGCAGCTCGACCGCGGTGGTGCCGTCGTGCACCGCGGCGACGCGGCGGATCTCGGCAACGGCGGGCCGGGTGGGCACGCCGGGCATCGGACCGCGCCCGACCGTGATGCTCACCGGATCACCCAAGCCTGCGAGCGTGTAGCTGCCGGGGCGCAGCGCGCTCGCGGGCACCAGGCGCACCAAGCTCGGGCCGATCGGGATGGGCTGCAGCGCGACGTCGATGCGGCGACCGCGGGTGACGTGCACTCCCTCGAAGGTCACGGGCGCGGGGCTGCTCGCGAGCCCATCGGCGCGCACTCCGGCCACCAGCGCGCCCGACGAGCGCGGCACCGACGCGGTCACCGGTGTGAGCAGCACGGGCCGGTAGTTCGCGAGCGCGATCAGCGCGGAGGCGGGTGCGCCGATCGCGAGGACGGCGAGGCAGAGGACGAGCGTGATCGAGAGACGGTGCGACTTCATGGTGCGGCCCTGGACGCGCGAGGGGACGCGCGCATGCAAATCGTTCGGTGCCGCAATCTACACGCCCGCGTCGCTCGGGGCCCCGTCCGCGAACTGGCGCGCCTCCGCAGCCGCCCTTACAACCAGCGCGGTCGATGCTGGATCTGTTCGACAAAGCCCACGTGAACGTGCTCGCGCTGCGCGGCTACCGCCGCCACCGCGTCGAGACCTCGGCGGGCCAGGTCCACGCGATCAGCGCCAAGGGGCGTGGGGGCCGCGACGCCCGCGCGCTCGTGGTGATCCACGGTCTGGCCGCCGCGTCGCACCACTACGAGGGGATTCTCGAGGGGGCGCGCGCGTTCTCGTCGCACGTGATCGGCGTCGATCTGTTGGGACACGGCGGCAGCGATCGCCCCGTGGTGCCCAGCTTCGGCGAGCTCGAGCGCGCGCTGATCACCTCGGTCGACTCGGTGCTCGATCGGCTCGGCGAGAAGAAGCCCGCGATCGTCTTCGGCAACTCGCTCGGCGGCGCGGCGGCGATCCGCTACGCGTCGAGGCGGCCCGAGCGGGTGGCCGGCCTCTTCTTGGTCGCGCCCGGCGGCGCGCCGATGTCGGTAGAGGAGCGCGATGCGCTGCTGCGGAGCTTCACGATGGGCTCGCAGGGCGAAGCGCTCGAGTTCGTGGATGCGCTCTTCCTCAAGCCGCACCCGTTCCGGCAAGCGCTCGCGTGGGGGACGCGCAGGCGCTTCGGCGATCCGGCGATCCGCGCGCTGCTGAAGGCGCACGCCGAGGTCGACGTGCTCACCCAAGACGAGGTGGCGGGCCTGCCGATGTCGGTGCGCATCCTCTGGGGCGGCGCCGATCGCATCCTGCCCGACTCGGGCCTGCACTTCTTCGAGCGCTCGCTGCCCCAGGGCGGAAAGCTCGAGGTCATCCCTCACTACGGGCACGTCCCGCAATTCGATCACGGCGCGGAGCTGCTCGATCGCCTCCACCGCTTCGTCGCGAGCCTCTCGAACTGGCCGCCGAAGAGCAGGCCGCTCGAGGCGCGCTGAGCGGCCCGCCGCGGAACCGGCCGAGTGGTCGGTTTTGCCAACGGTTGCGAGGGCTTCCGGGCGTGGCGCGCCTTGACAGGCGACGGGCCGACGCCTAAAGAGCGCCCGCTTTTCCGGCCTTTCTTGCGGACTCCGGCGGCCTCGCATCGAGGAACGGCGCCGTTCAGACAGCACGAGGCCGATCCTCCCCATGTCGCTCACGACCTCTTCTCCCCGCTATCCGTCGACCCTCGTCGAGGCGCTCGATCGCCTGCCCGATGGCGACGCCCGCGGCTTTCGGTTCCTCACCCTCGACCGCGAAGAGAAGTACTTCCCGTACGATGCGATGCGCGCCGAGGCCCGGCGCCGCGCGGCGTTCCTCGGCAACCTCGAGACGGCCCCGATGTACGGCGGCGCGGGCGGCAAGCTCGCCAAGGGCGACACGGTCGCGCTGCTCCTGCCGGAGAACCACGAGTTCGTCCTGACCTTCCTCGGCGCGTCGGTGGGCGGCTTCGTGCCGGTCCCGATCTACCCCGGCGCGACCTTCAAGGTCACCGGCCACTACGTCGAGACGCTCGCGCACATCTTGGTCGCGGCCCGCGCCAAGGTGGTGGTCTGCAACCAGCGCAACCTCGAGGTGGTGCAGCTCCTCAAGGAGCGCCCCGAGACCAAGGACGTCGTCATCCTGGTCGCGGAGAAGGACTTCGAGGGCGACGCGCCCGCGTTCGATCGCCCCGCCGTCTCGCCGGACGATCTGTGCTTTCTCCAGTTCACCTCGGGCAGCACCAGCAAGCCCAAGGGCGTCGCCATCCGGCATCGCAACCTCGTGGCCAACACCACCGCGTTCCTCGGGCCTGGCGGCCTGAACGCGGGCGCGCTGCACGGCAAGCCCGAGGATCTCGGGGTCTCGTGGCTGCCGCTCTTCCACGACATGGGCCTGATCGGGTTCGTGCTCGGCACGCTCATCGTGGACTTGCCGGTGATGCTCTTTCCGACCACCACGTTCGCGCGCTCGCCGCGCCTGTGGCTCGAGCTCATCACCAAGCACAAGGGCACGATCACGTACGCCCCGAACTTCGCGTACCAGCTCTTGGCCAAGCGGGTCACCGAGAAGGATCTCTCGAGCCTCGATCTGAGCAGCCTCCGGGTGGCGGGCTGCGGCGCCGAGCCGATCCGCGCGCGCACCCTGAGCGAGTTCGCCACCAAGCTCGCGCCCGCGGGCTTCGATCCGAAGGCGCTCCTTCCGAGCTACGGCATGGCCGAGAGCTGTCTGGCGATCACCTTCCATCGCGGCGGCACCCCGATGCGGGTGGACAAGGTCGATCCGGCCGCGATGCGCGAAGGCAAGGCCGTCCCGAGCGAGGCCGACGACGCGCTCGAGCTCGTGGGCTGCGGCGTCCCCTTCCCGGGCCACGAGCTCGCGATCGTCGACGAGAGCGGCGAGCCGGTGGGCGAGCGCGTGGTCGGACAGATCCTCTCGCGCGGTCCCAGCGTGAACGACGGCTACTTCGAGAACCCCGAGGCCACCGCCGAGTCGTTCAAGGATGGCTGGCTGCACTCGGGCGATCTGGGCTACCTCGCCGACGGCGATCTCTTCATCTGTGGTCGGGCCAAAGACCTGATCATCGTGAACGGCGCCAACCACTACCCCCAGGACATCGAGTGGGTGGTGGGCGACATCGACGGCGTGCGACGCGGCAACGTGGTGGCCTTCTCGATCATGAAGGACGGCCTCGAGGTGCTGGTGGTCGCGGCCGAGGGCAACTCGGGCGACGCACAGCGTCTGCGCACCGAGATCACCCAGATGGTGCAGCAGAACTTCGGCCTCACGGCGTCGCACGTCGCGATCTGCCCGGTGGGCGCGCTGCCCAAGACCTCGAGCGGCAAGGCGCAGCGCAAGAAGACCAAGGCGATGTTCGAGAGCGGCGAGCTGCAAGAGCACGCCTGAGCCGATCGAACGGATGAACGGGCTCAGAGCGGGCCCATCGACAGTGACAAGACGGAGAGAGAGATGACCCGAGGCGAGCTGATCAAGATCTTCCAGCGGATGGCGAGCGAAGTGGCGGAGAAGGACTTCAGCCACGTGACCGAGGACGCTGCGATCGCCGATCTCGGCATCGACTCGCTCGGCATGCTCGAGCTGGTGGCCTCGATGGAGCGCGAGCTCTCGGTGTCCATCCCCGACGAGCAGCTGGTGGGCATCCAGACCGTGCGTCAGCTCCTCGAGCTCGTCGAGCGCCGGGTGAACGCCAAGTGAGCGGTCAGGACGAGCTGCGAGAGAAGCTCCGGGCGATCATCGCCGAGGTCAGCGAGGTCGACGAGATCCCGGACGCCACGCCGTTCAAGGATCTCGGGATCGACTCGATGATGGCGATCGAGATCGTCGCGGAGATCGAGCGCACCTACAAGCTCTCGGTCCCCGAGGACGAGCTGCAGCGCATCACGAACCTCGACTCGGTCTACACCCTGGTCAAAGAGAAGCTGCCGGCCGCCTGAGGCGCTCGCCCTTCGAGCGCGGTCATGAAGAGCCCGATCGGCACCCCGCCCCTCGCCCCCGCGCGCCACGCCGTGCGGGTGGGCTACGTCGACACCGACAAGGCGGGCGTGGTGCACCACTCGACGTATCTCTCGTACTTCGAGGCCGGACGCATCGAGCACCAACGCGCCCGCGGCTTGGTGTATCAGCGCTTCGAGCAAGAGACGGGGCTGGCGCTGCCGGTCGTCGAGGCGCACCTGCGCTACCGCGCGCCCGCGCGCTTCGACGACGCGCTCGTGATCGAGTCGTGGGTCCAAGACGTGAGCCGCGCGAAGGTCACCTACGCGCAGCGGGTGATGCGCGGGGACGCGGTGCTGGTCGAGGCGCGCATCGTGCTCGCCTGCGTCGACATGAACGAGGAGCGCATCACCTCGATCCCTGCGGTGATCGCGGAGGCGTGCAGCAGGCCATGAAGATCTCCTTCGTCGTGCTCGCGCTCGTCGTGTCCATGCTCTCCGGTTGCTCGTGCGGCGCGCCGCGGACCGAGCTGCCCACCTACCGCGCGCCCCGGATCGCGGGCGTCGAGATCGACGGCGATCTCTCCGAGTGGGGCGACGTCCCGTTCACCGAGACCTTCGTCGGCACGATGGATGGCCGGCCCGGGTACATGTCCGTGCGCGCCCAGCTCGCGTGGGACGACGAGGCGCTCTACGTCGCCGCCTCGATCCCCGATGGCTTCCTCGTCTCGAGCTACCCCAACCGCGACGATCACCTCTGGGAGCAAGACTGCCTCGAGCTGATGATCGATCGAGACGGAGAGGGGCTCGGAGAGGGCTACGTCGAGCTGCAGATCTCGCCGAGCAACGTGGTCTTCGACACCTGGTTCGATCGCTACCGCTTCCCTCCGCCCGTCGGCCACATCGGCTGGGAGAGCGGCATGCAGACCGCCGTCGTGCTGCACGGCACCCCGGGTGACGACGAGGCGGACGCGGGCTACGACGTCGAGGCGCGCATCCCCTTCGGCGCGCTCCGCACCGCGCCGAACCTGGCGATCGCCAACCCGGTGGCCGGCGACACGCTGCGGGTCGCGATCTACGTGCTCGATGCCCAGCGCGAGGGCGCGGGCGCGTTGGCTTGGTCGCCCCCGCTCGTCGGCGACTTCCACGTCCCCGAGCGCATGGGCCGGGTGATCCTCGAGCCTTGATCGCCGGGAATGCCGAGGCCCTCGGCGATCGTCCGCAAGAGCGCGTGACCCGAGCTGCGATCCTCGCGCTGATGCTGGTGACCGGGTGCGGCTCGAGCACTGGTGATGCGGCCCCTCCGACGCCGATCGATCGAGGCGTACCGATCGAAGCGCACCACGCGCTCGCAGCGCTGCCCGACGCGTGGGTCTTCCGCGTCCCCTTGGACGGCGCCGCGATCTCGATCGTGGACGCCTCCGGGCGCTCGCTCGAGGCCGTGCGCCTCGATGAAGAGGCGAGCGTGGTGATCAACGGCGGCTTCTTCGATCCTGCGTTCGCGCCCGAAGGGCTCTCGGTGAGCGGGGGCCGGGTCCTCAGCGCGCACCTCCCGGCGCTGTCGGGCGGCGTGCTCACGATCGAAGGCGCGCGGGCCCACCTCCACGAGGCGGAGCGCTACGACGCGGGCGCCATCGTGGACTTCGCGGTGCAGTGCCGGCCTCGCTTGGTCGTCGACGGCGCGCGCAACATCGCGACGGACGATGGCCGGCGCGCAGCGCGCACCGCGCTCTGCGTGCGGGACGATCGACGGACGCTCGACGTGGTGATCGTGCCGGCGCCGCCCGAGCTCGGGGTCACGCTCTTTCAGCTCGCGGACGCGTTGGTGGACCACGGCTGTCTCGAGGCGCTCAACCTCGACGGTGGACCCTCGACGGGCGCTGCGTGGCGCGCGCCCGATGGGACCGCGCTCGTGCCGCCGCGGGGTCCGGTGCGGCAGGCGATCGTCGTCGGCCTCCGCCGCCCGCCCGCCGACGCTCGCTGAGCATCGGGGCGCGAGAGTCGTTCGGACGGCACGCATTTCCCCGTTGCCAACCCCTCCGGCTCCTCCCGTACCATCGCGCGCCATGGCCACCAAGAAGACCAAGAAGAAGAGCGCGAAGAAGTCCACCAGCGACGCGGTGAAGGCCGCGAAGGGAGCGCCGAAGGCCGCCAAGAAGGCGGCGAAGAAGGCAGCGAAGAAGGCGAGCAAGAAGACCCAGAAGGCGAACGCGGCCGCGAAGAAGGCCGTCGGCAAGGCCGCCAAGCAGGCCGCGAAGACCAGCTCGTCCACCAAGAAGGCGAGCAAGAAGGCCGGCAAGAAGGTCGCCAAGCAGGCGAACGAGATGCTCGAGAAGGTGAAGAAGGCCGCCAAGCGCGCGAGCAAGAAGGCCGCCGACGGACCGATCGGCACGATGGCCGACAGCGTGGTCCACTTCGCCGAGTCCGTGCGCGACGCGGTGACCGACGCGGTGGGCGCGACCGACGGCGGCAAGAAGAAGAAGAAGAAGGGCTGACCCAAGGCCGCTCGGCTGGCAGACGCACCGCGGCTGGTCACAATCCGCGCGCATGACGAAGCGCTACGACGTGATCGTGATCGGCGCCGGTCCCACCGGCTCGACCGCAGCCAACCTGCTCGCGCAGGCGGGCTGCTCGGTGCTCTGCCTCGAGCGGCAGGTCTTTCCCCGCTTCCACGTCGGCGAGTCGCTCTTGCCGATCGATCTCGCCGTGTTCCGGCGGCTCGGGGTCGATCCCGCGGCCGCGGGCTTTCTGTACAAGGCGGGCGCCGAGTTCATCGACGAGTCGATCGGCGCCCGCGCGAGCTATCCGTTCGCCGACGCGCTCCCCGGAACCGAAGATCACGCCTACCAGGTCGAGCGGAGCGTCTTCGACCACTGGCTCTCGCAGCGCGCCGAGGAGGTCGGCGCCGAGATCCACTACGGCGAGCGCGCGGTGACGTGCGAGGTGCATCCCGATCGCGTCGAGGTCACCTCCACCAACGCGACCTACCGAGGGCGCTACGTGATCGACGCGACCGGTCTCGACGCGTTCTTCGGTCGTCGCGACCGCACGGTGGAGCCGATCGTCGACTTCGGTCTCGCCGCGACCTTCACCCACGTGCTCGACCTCGACCCCGGCGTCGATCGCGAGCTCACCGAGGACGCCGGGGGATCGGTGCGGGTGCTCTTCGTGGAGAAGGGCTGGTGCTGGACGATCCCGCTCGGCAACCGCAAGGCGAGCATGGGGATGGTGAGCCGGGTGCCGGGGCTGAAGCCCGAGTGGCTCGACGAGCAGATCGAGCGCTCGCCGTTCCTCACCACGCTCACGAAGGGCGCGCACCGGCCCAAGCGACCGGGTCTACTCGGCAGCTTCAGCTTCCAGAACAAGAAGCACCACGGACCGCGGTGGACCACGCTCGGCGACGCGGCGTGCTTCCTCGATCCGGTCTTCAGCTCGGGCGTCTCGCTCGGCATGCTGGGCGCCGAGCTGCTCGTCGACACGCTCGTGCCCGCGCTCCGGAGCGGCACCGAGGATCGCAGCGACCTGCTCGACGCACACCAGCAGCACATGGGCGTCGGCTACAACGTGTTCGCGACGCTGATCCACAGCTTCTACCACTCGAACCTGCTGCGGGATCTCTTCTTCGCCGAAGAGCAGGATCCCTTGCTGCGCAAGGGGCTGACGACGGTCCTCGCCGGCGATCTGTGGCGGGACGACAACCCGTTCCAAGAGAAGCTGATGGGCAGCGCGCGACGGCGAAAGATCTTGGTGGACGACGCGCGCCTCTTGCCGCGCGAGCACGTCGTGGGCGCGCCCTGACGGCGACGCGCGAGCTGCCTGCGTTTCTCCTCACGCGCGAGTGGCGGGACAAGGAGCACGGGGTCGAGGTCGTGCTGTGGGCCCGCTCGGAGGAGGGGCCGGTGCGCGCGCGCTTTCCCCGCGAGGAGGCGGTGATGTTCGTCACCCGCGAGACCGTGCTGCCCGAGCACGTCGCGCCCCGCCGCGATCCCCGCCCGCTGACCACGCTCTTCGGCGATCCCGTCGACGCGCTCTACTTCAAGTCGCAGCGCGCGTTGCTGGATGCGCGCGATCGGCTGCGCGCGCAGCTGCTGGTCCCGCACGAGTCGGACATCAAGCCCTCCGATCGCTTCGTGATGGAGCGCTTCGTGACCGGAGGCATGACGCTGCGGGTGCCGGTCGATGCCCAGGCGACGCCGAGGGGCGACGGAATGCCGGTGCTCGATCTGATGGAGCCGCGGGTGAAGGCGGCGGACGTGAGCGTGCCGCTCACCATGCTCTCGCTCGATCTCGAGACCGACGGAATCGATGGGCCGCTCGTGTCGGCCGCGCTCGCGAGCGACGACCACGCGATCGGCGGGCCCATTCGCCGGGTGATCGTCGTGAGCACGGACGCGTCGCTCGCGGCGCCCGATCGCATCGTGGTGCCCCACGAGCGCGCGCTCCTGATGGAGCTCTTCCACCAGGTTCGTCAGCTCGATCCCGATCTGTTGATCGGGTGGAACGTCGTCGAGTTCGATCTGATGACGCTGCAGGATCGAGCGCAGCAGCTCGGCGTGCCCTTCGCGATCGGCCGGCTCGGCGAGCGCGCGCGCATCCTGCCGGGCAGCACGAAGAGCGAGCGGGCGATCGCGCGGGTGCCCGGCCGCGTGGTGCTCGACGGGATCGCGACGCTGCGCTCGGCCACGATCCAGTTCGAGCGCTACTCGCTCCAGCACGTCGGGCAGACGCTCCTCGGCCGCGGCAAGAAGATCGCCCACACCACCGACTCGGTCGCCGAGATCCGCCGGATGGTGCGCGAGGATCTGCCCGCGCTCACCGCCTACAACCTCGAGGACGCGGTGCTCGCGCTCGAGATCTTCCAGAAGGCCGATCTCCTCGGCTTCGTGATGGAGCGCGCGCGCCTGACCGGGCTTCCGATGGATCGCGCAGGGGGCTCGGTCGCGGCGTTCGATCACCTCTATCTCCCGCGCCTTCACCGCCGCGGCTTCGTCGCCTCGGACGTCGGCGTCGACATCGAGGCCGTGCAGAGCCCGGGCGGCCACGTGCTCGAGCCGATGCCGGGCCTGGTGCGCAACGTGCTCTCGTTCGACTTCCGCAGCCTCTATCCGAGCTTGATCCTCACGTTCGGGATCGACCCGCTCGCGATGGCGCAGCCGGGCGACGATCCCGTCGTCCTCGAGAACGGCACCGCGTTCGCGCGCGCGGGCGACACCCCGAGCATCCTGCCGGAGATGATCGAGGGGCTCTGGGAGGCCCGCTCGCGCGCGAACGAGGCAGGCAACGCCGCGCTCTCACGCGCCATCAAGATCCAGATGAACTCGTTCTACGGCGTGCTCGGCACGCCCGGGTGCCGCTTCTTCGACGTGCGCTTGCCGACGGCGATCACCCGTCGGGGGCACGCGATCATCGAGCGCGCGCGCGTCTTCTTCGCCGACGAGAAGGGCCTCACCGTCCGCTACGGCGACACCGACTCGCTCTTCGTGGAGATCGACGCATCGCTGGATGCGGCGCGCGCCATCACGCTCGGCAAGCAGCTGGCCGCGGAGATGAACGAGACGTTGGCGCGCGAGATCATGGCGAGCCACCGGGTGCGATCGCGCCTCGAGCTGCGCTTCGACGCGCTCTACGAGCGCTTCTTGCTGCCGACGATGCGGGGCTCCGATCGGGGCAGCAAGAAGCGCTACGCAGGGCTGGTGCGCCGCGCCGACGGATCGACGGAGCTCGTGGTGCGCGGTCTCGAGGCGGTGCGCACCGACTGGACCCCGCTCGCGCGCAGGGTGCAGCGCGAGCTCTTCGATCGGGTCTTTCGTGATCAGCCGGTCGACGACTGGTTGCGCGGCTTGCGCGCCTCGCTGCTCGCAGGCGCGCTCGACGACGAGCTGGTGTACGAGAAGCGCCTTCGCCAGGCGGCGAGCGACTACACCGCGGCGCCGCCTCACGTGCGCGCGGCGCAGCAGCTCGAGGAAGAAGAGGGCCTCGAGGTCGACGAGATCCGCTACGTGATGACCGTGCAGGGGCCCGAGCCGGTGACGCTGCGCAAGAGCGCGATCGACTACGAGCACTACCTGACCAAGCAGCTCGCGCCCGCCTGCGACGTGGTGTTGCCCCTGCTCGGCACCGACTTCGGGCGCGTCGCGGGAAACCAGATGAGCTTGTTCTGAGCCCCCTCGAGCGCGGGCTGACGCGCCGCGTCTTGAAGGGCTCCGAGTCTTCGTGCGAGAGTCCGACCCCCCGCGCTCGTTGAATGACGCGGACGAGCGGCTCGTCGGTGTGCCCCGACCGCTTTCCCTGGCGCAGGGCCCGCACGCGCGAGCCTGCCCACGACCCCTCCGGAGCCTCGAATGAAGAAAGATCCCCGCAGCTACCTGGTGCTCTTGCTCGCGCTCTTCGCGCTCCTGCTCCCCGGCACGGGGACCCGGGAGGTCGAGGCGCAGACCGACACGGTCACGCTGCGGATCGCCACCCTCGCGCCGCGGGGCTCGCCTTGGGATCGCGTCTTCCGCGCGTGGAACAACTCGCTGCGCGAGGCCACCAGCAACCGCCTCTCGATCCAGCTCTTCCCCGGTGGCTCGCAGGGCGATGAGCGCGACTACATCCGCAAGATGCGGATCGATCAGCTCGATGGCGCGGCGGTCACCTCCATCGGTCTGGGCTTGGTGGTGCGCAGCTCGCTCGTGCTGCAGGCGCCCGGCATCTTCGAGAACTACGCGCAGCTCGATCGCGCGCGCACCGCGCTCGACGGCGACTTCCGCACCCTCTTCCGCGCGGAGAACGTCGAGCTGCTCGGCTGGGGCGACGTCGGCCGCGGCCGCATCTTCTCGGCTGGCAGCGGCGTCGCGCGTCCCGCGGATCTGCGCAGCCGCCGCCCCTGGCAGGCGTCGGATGACGCGATGTTCGGAGAGTTCCTCCGCATCGTCGGCGCCAACGGCGTTCCGCTCGGCATCCCCGAGGTGCTCCCCGCGCTCTCGACCGGTCAGATCGACACCGTCATCGCCTCGGCGACCGCGGTCAGCGCGCTGCAGTGGCACACCCGCCTCAACTACGTGACCCGCGACACCGCGGCGATGCTCGTCGGCGCGACCATCCTCTGGCGCGACGACTACACCGCGCTCGCGCCCGAGCTGCGCACCGCGCTCGACGACACCTCGGCCCGGGCCCACGCGACGCTCGTGCGCACGATCCGCCGCGACGACGATCGCTACTACACCTCGCTCACCACCGAGCACGGCATGACCGAGGTCGACGGCTCGGCGCACGAGTCGGAGTGGCGCGACGTCGCCCGCCAGACCCGCGAGGCGATGGTCGGTCGGCTCTACGATCGCGCCCTGCTCGATCGCGTGATGGCCGCCGCCGCCGGTCGGTGAGTTTCTCTGGGGCCCCGCCCCAGACCCGGCCGCCCCAGCCCCGCTTGCTGGATCCACGCACACACGACGCCTCCGCCCTCAGGGCGGGGGCGTCGTCGTTTGGGGCGTAGAAGACGGCGGCGCCTTGGGGCGCGAGATCGCGAAGAGGTTGGCGCCGACGCTGACGACGTAGAGCAGCAACGAGCCGCCCATCCCGATCGCCAGCGCGCTCATCGCGCCCGCGATGCCATCGGCGAGCGCCGCCGAGCGAGACTCGACCGGCGTGGACCCGACGTCGTCGAACGCATGCACCAGCAAGAGCGCCGTCCCGAAGCCGCCGATCAGGAACGAGAGCACGCCGAGGATGGCGCTCGTCCAGCCCACCTTGGCAGCGGTCCCCTTGCCGGCCCGCGTCAGAGCCCGTCCCCACAGAAAGAGGAGCCCGCCGATTCCGAGGTAGAGCAGCGGGCCGGCGAGCCCGAAGACCATCGTGACCATCTCTCCGGAGCCGATGCGTCCCATGACGCTGCGAGGGTACACTCCCCGGCCGATGGCCAAAGATCTGCTCTCCGAGATCGCGGCGATGCTCCAGGCGAGCTCGCCCGAGAAGCGTGTGGCGGCGGCGGTGGTGCTGCGCGAGGTCGGCGCCAAGAGCCGCGAGGTGATCGCGGGGCTCACCACGATGCTCGACAGCGGCAGCCCGCCGTTACAGCGGCCCGCGCTCGAGGCCTTGATCGGGATCGGGAACAAGCAGGCGCTGCCCGCGCTCTTGCCGCTGCTCGGCAGCCGCGACGCCGAGGTCCGCGCCCGGACCGTCGATGCGATCGCGGCGATCGGCGAGGAGGCGCTGCCCAAGCTCAAGGAGCGGATCGCGGGCGCCCAGGGCGACGAGCGCAAGGCGCTCGATGCGGCGATCGCGCGCTTCTCGGACACCAAGGACGCGGTCGGTACGCTGCTCACCAACCTCGAGGCGAGCGATCCCGAGGTGGCGCGCGCGGTCGCGCTGCAGGTGCGTCCCAAGATCAAAGACGCCGACGCGAAGACCAAGCGCCTGTGGCTCGCGGAGCTCACCAAGGTGCTCGATCGCATGAAGAAGGCGCCCGCGGCCTCGCCGATCCCGATGGCGACCGCGGTGAAGATCCTCGGCTACCTCGAGGATGAGCGCACCGTGCCGGTGCTGCTGTCGCATGCCCAGGATCCCAAGGCGCCGTTCGCCGTCCGCCAGGAGGCGCTGATCGCGCTGCGCTGGGCGATCGAGTACGACGAGCACGCGGGCGAGGTGATCGACGCGCTGGTCGCGGCGGCCGACGCGCCCGACCGCATGCTCGCGCAGGCGGCGCTGATGGGGCTCGTCGCGGTCGAGCTGCCCAAGAAGCACGCCGCGCGGATCGCGAAGATCGCCGCGCACCCCGACCCCGAGCGGGCGCGTGTCGCCATCGAGAAGCTCGCGTCGCAGGCGGGCCCCGAGGCGACGCGCGCGCTGGTCGACGTCGTCGCCAAGCTCGATCGAAGGCGCGGCGAGCTCGCGGTCAAAGCGCTCGAGTCGCGCCAAGATGCGGCGCCGCTCTTGGCCGACGCGTTCATCGACGAGGCCGACGCCGATCGGAGCAACTCGCTGCGCCTCGCGCTGCGCCCGCACCTCAAGGCGCTGACGGGCCCCACCAAGAAGAAGCTGGTGAAGGCGGCGCTGGACAGGATCGCGGGCGATCAGGCCTGGCAAGCGCACGCCGACATCGCGCGCGAGACCGACGGCAAGGCGTTCGTCGAGGGCCTGCGCGAGCTCTTGCCCACCCTCGCCAAGAAGAAGACGGCGCAAGCCCAGTACCGTGCGGTGCTCGGTCTCCTGTCGCGGAGCGAGCAGGGCAAGCCCGAGGATCGCTTCAAGCTCGGGAGCGTCCTGCTCCGCGACTCGCACCTCGATACGCGCCCCGCCGCGCGGGAGAACGACGAGGCGCTCGGGCTGCTCGAGCGCGCCTCCGACGGCGGCTTCGACGTGGCCGCGGGCTTGCGCAAGGACAAGGGCCTCGAGCTCACCCACCTCTACTACGTGGGCTTTCACTTCAGCGAGTCGCAGCACTCGCTGGGCACCGAGCTCTTGCAGCACGTCGCCAAAGAGGGCGGGCGCACCAAGATCGGCAAGATGGCCAAGAACAAGCTCGGGCTTTCGGCCTGAGCGCGCGGGCTGAGCCGACTACTCGCGCTCGAGGTCTTCGATCTCTCCCAGGCCGATCTCGGTGGTGTGCTCGATCCTCGGCGGCACCACGTCGGGCGCGTGCATCGTCTGGGTGATCGCGCGCGACAAGATCCGCTCGTCCGACGAGTCGTCGAGCTGCGACTCGAGCCACGCCGCGGTCTCGGCCGCGCTCGCGGGGCGCATGTCGGGCTTCTTCTCCAAGAGATCGTGCACCAGGCCGACGATGTCGATCGGCACGTCGGGCCGGCGCTCGCCGAGCGGCGGGATCGGGTTCTTGTGCTTCTCGAGGAGCTGCGCGAGGCCCTTGGCGAAGAAGAGCCGATCGGCCGCGAGCGCCTCCCAGAAGACCACGCCGACGGACCAGAGGTCGCTCTGCACCGACGCGGGCTTGCCCCGGAGCTGCTCGGGCGCGGCGTAGCCCAGCTTGCCCTTGAGCAGGCCGGGCTGCGTCATGGTCGCGCGATCGGTCGCCTTGGCCACGCCGAAGTCGGCGAGGCGCGCGATGCCCGTGACGTCGCAGAGGATGTTCGCGGGCGAGACGTCGCGGTGGTAGACGGGCGAGTGCACGCCGTTGGCGTCGACGCGATCGTGGGCCGCGGCCAAGCCGCGCAGCACGTGCGACATGATGCGGACCACGAGGCGCCACGGGGTGGGGCGCGAGTCGTCGTGGTGCCAGTCGGTGAAGTGGGCGAGGTCCACCCCGTTCACCCACTGCAAGGTCATGTAGGGGCGATCGTCCTCGGTGAGCCCCGCGCCGTGCAGCGCGACGATGTGGCGGTGCCGCAAGGTCGAGGCGACGCGCGCCTCTTCGACGATCATCCGGCGGAACGTGGGATCGAACTCGAACTCGGGCTTGAGGCGCTTGATGGCGAAGAGCTCGCCCTCGGCCGAGCGCGCCTTCCACACCACCGCCATGCCGCCCTCGCCTACCACGTGAAGGAGCTCGCAGCCGCCGATGATGTCTCCAGGCTGATCGTCTTTCATCGCAGGGCTCCGGACCGCGAACGGAAGGAGCCGCAAGGCTAGTCTCGCGCGAGCTGCGAAGCCACGGAATTGGCCGGCGAGCTCAGCGCGGCGCCATCAGCGACACGTAGCGCGCGATGTCGGCGCGGGCCTCGGCCGTCAGATCGACGAACTCGACGCCGAGCGCGTGCGTGCCGCGGCGGGTGCGCACCCAGCGGGTCTTGGCGCGCAAGAGCGCGACGCGACCGGAGGTCGGCAGGGGCAAGCGGATCGTGACCTCGTGGCCCTCGGACGGCGTGGTCGCGCCGAGGACGAGCGCGCCGCCCTCGGAGATGTCCTCGGTGCGTCCGTCGACGACGCGATCGCCCAGATCGATCCGGACCGGCGTGCCGTAGGGCGCGCGCGCGAACTGTCGACGCGAGGCGCCGCCGACCTCCGGCACCGCGGGATCCGTGAGCACGTGCAGCGCGGGCGCGCTCGCGCCGTCGAGGAGCATGGTCGCGAGCTCGCTGGGCGTGGCGGGCCGCTCGCTCACATTGCGTCTCAGCGCGCGGGCCAACGCCACCTCGATGGCGGCGGGGACCTCGGGGCGGATCGCCCGGATCGGTCGGGGCGCCTTGTCGATCAAGTGGGCCGACATGAGCTGCATCGTGTTGCCGGTGAAGGGCAGCTCGCCGGAGAGGCACTCGTAGAGCAGGACCGCGAGCGCATACACGTCGCTCCGCGGCGTGGGCTCGCCGTCGTCGATCATGAGCTCGGGCGCGATGTACTCGGGCGTGCCCAGCACCTCGCCCGCGCGGGTGAGGCGTCCTTCCATCGGATCGCTCGCGCCGACGACGTGCGCGATGCCGAAGTCGAGCAGCACCGCGCGATCGACGCCGCGCTCGGTGGCGATGAAGACGTTCGCGGGCTTCAGATCGCGGTGCACGACGCCCTCGCGGTGCGCGTGCGTGAGCGCCGCCCCGAGCTGCGCGGCGAGCGCCAGCGCGGCGTCGAGCGCGAGGCGACCGCGCGCGGCCAAGAGGCCATCGAGCGTCCGGCCCTCGAGGCGATCGAGCACCACGTAGGGGCCGGCGAACTCGCAGACCCCGGCGTCGCGGACGCCGACGATCCCGGGGTGACGCGAGCGAGCGAGCGCCAGCGCCTCGCGCTCGAAGCGACGCTCGGCGCCGCGCTGATGGCGCGCCTGTCGGGTGAGCACCTTGAGCGCGACGGTCTCCCCGAGCAGCTGGTGCGTGGCTTCGTACACCACCCCCATGCCGCCGCGCGCGATCTCGCGGCGCACCAAGTAGCGGCGATCGACGATCGCGCGCGTGGCCACCTCCGGTCGAGTGGGCACCGGTGGGGCGGAGGGATTCGAGAGCGCGGTGATGGGGGTCATGGTGCTCAGATGGAAGGGGGTTGAAAGGTCGGCATCGGGCGACCGAAGCGGTAGCCCTGCAGCACGTCGCACCCGAGCGACGCGAGGGTGTCGCGCTCGGCGTCGGTCTCGACGCCCTCGGTCACGACGATCATCCCGAGCTCGCCGCACACCCGCGCGAGCGACGCGACGAAGTGCTGCTGCGAGCGTCGCTTGTCGATGCCGCGCACCAGGGACATGTCGATCTTCACCACCTCGGGCTCGAGGCGGGTGACCGACGTGAGCCCCGCGTAGCCCGCGCCGAGATCGTCGATGGCCAGCCAGTAGCCGAGCTGCCGCAGCGCCATCACCCGGGTGTGTGCGTCGCTCATGCCGTCGAGCGAGGCGCGCTCGGTGATCTCGAGCACCACCCGATCCGCGTGCACGGCCAACGGGCTCTTCGGATCGAAGAGCTCGTCGTCGGTGAGATCGCGAGGGTGGAGGTTCACGAAGATCCGCGCGCCCTCGGGCGCGCCGTCGATCGCCTCGGCGACCTTGCGGCGCACCAGGCGCCCGAGGCGGTGCACTTGATCGAGGCGCTCGGCGGCCGCGAGCAGATCGGGCGGGCTCGCCAGCGACTTCTCCGTGGTCCTGAGGAGCGCCTCGTAGCCCATCGCGGCGCCCAGCTTCAGCGAGACGATGGGCTGAAACACCATGTAGAGGCCCTCGAGCGCGCGCTCGAAGCGCGCAGGCAGCGGATCGGCCTCGACGACCGGAGCCGGCGGGACGGGCGAGGTGCGGACGCCCGTCGCGCGGGCGACCGCCGAGCGCAGATCGGCCGCGCTCACCGGCTTGGTGAGGTAGCCGACCGCGCCGAAGTTCACCGCGTCCTGCGCGGTGCGCACCGAAGGACAGCCGGTCACGAACACGACGGGCGTGCTCGACAGCGCCTCGCGCATCGTCTTGAGCAGCTCGATCCCGTTCAGGCCCGGGATGTCGATGTCGCTCACGACCGCATCGAACGCGGTGCGCGCGAGCTCGGCGAGCGCTTCGGTCGCGCTCCCGACCGCGGTCACGCGGTGCTGACCGACCAGCACCCGCTCGTACGCGCGTCGGACCAGCGCGTCGTCTTCCACGACCAGGATGTTGCTCTGCGTCACGTCCACGGGGTCTCTCCTCGGCTGCGCCTTGCGGCCACCGACGGGCATCGGACGGGCGCGGTCGAACTTGAGCGACGCGGGGGACGATTCGCGCCGGTCGCCGATCGTCGTCGGGCGCCTTCAGTTCTCCCGCCTCCGTCCGATGGCAGGGGCGTGAACCACTCCCCCCGAGCGACCTTTCTCTTCCGCGTCGCCGTCGTCGGTCTGGCCGTCGCCGGCCTCGCCGCGACGGCGCGCCCCGCCCACGCCCAAGAGGAGCCGTTCCTCCTCAGCGTCGGCGCCGATCTCGCCGTGCCCGTGACCGACAGCCAGCGCGCGCTCTTCTTGCCGGGCGCGCAGCTCTCGATCGCCGTGCTTCGGCCGGTCGACCCGACCTTCGCGTTCAGCGCGCGCCTTCACGGCGGCCTCCTCTTCGACGGCCCGGCGCCGCAGGACGCGCTGCGCGCCGACCCCGGGGTGGGGAGCTGGATCGGGCTCGCGCTGGGTCTCCGCATCCGCCCGCAGCTCACCGGCGCCGGGCCCGATCGCGCGGCGGGCCTCTCGCTCACGCTCGAGGCCGGCGGCGTGCTGACCGGCGAGGTCGTGCGCCCCGCGCTCAGCGCCATCGTGGGCTGGGGCATCGACGTCGGTGACGTCGTGCTCGAGCCCCGCGTCTCCGTGCTGCACGTCGTGCACTGGGACGATCCGATCGACGACGGACAGGGAGTGCTGCTCCTCGGCGGCCTCGCGATCGTGATCGGCGAGCCCCACGCCGCGCCGGCCGCGGCCGAGGTGCGCGAGGCGAGCGCTCCGTCGGAGCTCGACCGCGACCGCGACGGGATCTGGGACGAGGACGATCGCTGCCCCGACGCGCCGGAGGACGACGACGGCGTCGACGACGAGGACGGCTGTCCCGAAGACGACGTCGACGGCGACGGAGTCCTGGACGAGCGCGATCTCTGCCTGCGCGATCCGGAAGATCGTGACGGCGTGCGCGACGAGGACGGCTGCCCCGAAGACGACGCCGACCTCGACGGCGTGCGCGACGCGATCGACCGATGCCCCGAGGTGCCGGAGGTGATCAACGGCGTCGACGACGAAGACGGCTGCCCCGACGAAGGCCTCGTCGTGCTCGAGGGGGACCGGGTGGTGCTCGACGAGCGCGTGCTCTTCGATACCAACCGCGCGCGCGTGCGGCACCGGGCCCTGCCCATCCTGCGCGCGGTCGCGAACCTCTTTCTCTCGCACCCGGAGTGGCAGCGCATGCGCATCGAGGGCCACGCCGACGAGCGCGGCGACGAGGCGTTCAACCGCGCGCTCAGCGAGCGCCGGGCCGCGCGCGTGGCCGACGTGCTGCGCGCGTACGGCGTCTCGGAGGAGCAGATGGCGGTGATCGGCTACGGCGAGGAGCGACCCCGCGTCGAGGGAGAGCACGACGCCAACCGGCGCGTGGAGTTCGTGATGCTCGGAGGTGGCTCGTGATCGACTCGACGATGCGGCTCGGTGCCGCGATGACCTTGCTCCTCGCGCTCGCCGGATGTGATCCGATCGTGGGCGGCGCGTGCGCGCCCTCCGCGATCCTGTGCGACGGCCAGTGCGTCGATCCGATGCACACGCCGACCGCGTGCGGAGGCTGCGGCATCCGGTGCGCGGACGACGAGGTGTGCTCGGCCGGGAGCTGCACGATCGGCGCCGGGGACGCCGGCGTCGGCGACGGCGGAGGGCTCGGCGATGGCGGCGCGCCAGTCGATGGCGGCACCCCAGTCGATGGCGGGCCGGTCGATGGCGGACGCGACGAGGATGCGGGCGTCGGTGACGGCGGGACACCGGTCGACGGCGGCGCGCCGGTCGATGGCGGTGGCCTCGACGGCGACGCGGGCGACGGCGGTGCTGACGGCGGCATGACTGGGCCCTGCGATCTCGGCGAGGTGCTCTGCGAGAACGCGTGCGTGAGCCCGTCGCGCGATCCCTCGCACTGCGGCGCGTGCGGCAACGTCTGCGGAAGCACCGAGCTCTGCCAGAGCGGTGCCTGCGTCCCCAGCTGTGAAGCGCCGCTCGTCGCGTGCGCCGGTGGGTGCGTCGATCTGATGAACACCCCCGAGCACTGCGGCGCGTGCGGCAACGTCTGCCCCACGGGCTTGTGCAGCGAGGGCATGTGCGAGCGCGCGCTGGCGGGCCACGTGGTGCTCATCGGCCACGACTTCGTCGAGCGGCGCAACGCGATGGAGCGCTTGCTCGCGAACGCGGTGCTGCTCTCGCCCGCCGCCACGGTGCGCGTGCTGGCCTACGAAGGCCTCGCCAGCGCATCGTCGATCGCGGGCGTCGAGGGCGCGCTCTCGCGGCGGGTCGGCGGCGCGATGACGATGACGGTCGCGACCGATCCCGACCTCGTGTCCGCCGAGCTCGCGACGGCCGACGTGTTCTTGATCCACGCGCAGGCCGGCGGCAGCCGCGAGCAGCTCGAAGCGCTGGGCATCCTCTGGTCGCGCGCGATGGAGACGTTCCTCTTGCGCGGCGGCGTCGTGGTCGTCCTCGACACGCTCGCGCCGCACGGTGGGACCTGGCAGCTCCTCGAGGCCGCAGGGCGAATGGCGGGCGACGCGATCGAGGACGCGACGCTGACGACCGCGCGCATCGTCGCGCCCACCGACGCCGTCGCGATCGGCGTCCCGCTCAGCTACCGCGCGGAGGCGACGTCGGTGCGCTTCGTCGGCGCCGACCTCCCGGTCGTGGTGACCGACGGCGCGCTGCCCATCGTGCTGCACGGGACCCTCACCGAGGGAGCGCCCTGATCATGGGCAAGCGCTGGTCGGCCACCGAGCTCCCCGTCACGCCCCATCGCAGCGACCCGCGCGTCGAGCCGAGGGACGCGTCGTCCGCGCCGAGCGAGAGCGGCACCCGCCCGCGCGCCACCTGGCCGGGCGGTCTGCTCGAGCGCGCGGCGCGGGTGAGCGTGCCTCCAGCGGGGCTCGACGCGCGCATGAAGACCGCGCTCCGCGCGCTGGCGACCGGGTTGGTCCTCGACGACGTGGCGGGCTCGCTCTCCCAGCTGGCGCCGACCGCCGATTCCGTCTTGGTCGACGTGCTCGAGCGCCTGGCCGCGACCCTGATCGATCGCGCCTCGGTCGCGCCGCCGGCGCTCGTCGAGACCATCGACGTCGCGCCGTCCTCGACGCGCGAGCGATCCTTGGAGGCCGAAGAGCGCGCGACGGAGCAGCGCCTGATGCGCTGCCGCGTGGCGTTGGAGCACGCGTCGGGCGCGGAGCTCGAGCAGCAGCGCCGCACGCTCGTCGCGGAGACGGAGCGGCTGAGCGCCATCCTGCGCGAGCGCCGCCAGACGCTCGATGGGCTGCACCGTCAGTCGCGCACCGCACGGCAGCGCGCCACCCGCCTCAGCGCGGCGCTCGCCGACGCCCACAACGCGGCGAGCACCGATCCGCTCACCGGCCTCGGCAACCGCCGCGCCCTCGATCGCGCGGTCGAGGGGCTCGGCGTGCGCGACACCTCGGTGGCGCTCCTGATGATCGACCTCGATCACTTCAAGTCGATCAACGACACCCACGGTCACAGCGTGGGCGACCGGGTGCTCTTGCACGTCGCAGAGACGCTCTCGGCGGCGCTGCGCGGCGACGACATGGGCTTTCGGATCGGCGGCGAAGAGTTCCTCGTGCTCCTCTTCGACTGCGACGTCGAAGGCGCGCAGCGCACGGCCGAGCGCCTGCGGCTCAGGATCGAGCAGCGTCCCTTGGCGCTCGCGACGGGCACGCTCTCGGTCACCGCGTCGCTCGGTGTGAGCGCGTGGAACCCGGCGCAGCGCACCGGCCCGGGCTCGTTCAGTCACGCGCTCGAGCGCGCGGACGACGCGCTCTATCAGGCCAAGCGCGAGGGCCGAAACCGCTGGGTCCTGCGCGAGGCCTGACCGCTCTGCGTGCACGACGGGCCGCGAGGGCTCGTTGCTCGGGCTCACCGTCGAGCCTCGGCGCGCGTTGGGGGTGACCGCGCTCGGACACTTCCTGTACCCTGCGCGCGAGGTTCGCCCTTGGGTGCCCAAGTCAAAGGCAGCGCGATCACCGCGCGCATCAAGTACGTGCGCGACTTGCACGGCGAGCCGGGCGTCCGTCACGTGAAAGACGCGCTCGAGCCGGAGCACCGGAAGATCCTCGACGGACGGGTCCTGCCGCACGCGTGGGTCCCCTTCGCGCTCTTCGTCGATCTCTGCGAGAACATCGATCGCATCTACGGTCGCGCGGATCTCTCGCTCGTGAAGGAGGTCGGGCGCTTCGCGGCGCGCGCCAACCTGCCGACGCTCTACCGCATCTTCTACGTGCTCGGCTCCCCCGAGTTCATCCTCGGCAGGGCGCCCCGTCTCTGGGACGTGCACTACGACACCGGGCGCCTCGAGACGAGCTTCAGCATCAAGGATGGCCGTCGCGTCGCCTCGATCGAGATCATCGACTTCGCCACGCCGCACCGGGTGCACTGCCTGAGCGTCGCCGGCTGGGCCGAGCAGTCGGTCGAGCTCTCGGGCGGCAAGGCCGTCGAGGTGATCGAGTCCTCGTGCCGCGCCAAGGGCGACAAGCGCTGCGTGCTCGTCGCGAGCTGGAAGCCGTAGGTCGCGACGCGGTTCGTTCACCGTCGACGACGCTCGGCGCGGCGGACATTGTGATAGCCTCCGGCCGCAATGCACCGCGGCGTACGCGAGCTCGTTCGGTGGCTCGAAGATCACAAGGCGGACCCGGGCGTGGCGCTTCAGCCGCCCGCGCGGGCCAACGACGTCCAAGCGCTCGAGCACGATCTGGGCTCTCCCTTGCCCGACGATCTCCGGCTGGTGCTGGGCCGCTTCAACGGCGCGACGCTGCCTGGCGGCGCGATGCTCCTGACGGCCGCGCCCGGGCCCGGCTCGACGATCGAGGCGGTGCTCAAGGAGCTCGCGGCGCAGCGGAACGTCTCGTTCCTCGATCCCGATCTCTTGCTGCCCTTCGGCAAGACCGAGCACGGCACGGTGCTCGCGTTCGATCGCAGCGCCGCGCCGATCGCAGACACCTGGCCGATCGTCGACTTCGATCTCGAGAGCGGCGAGATCAACATCACCCACCGCACCTTCGACGGCTGGTGCCGGCTCTCGGTCGGCGAGTGGAGCGCCGACGATCGCGACGCGCCCTTCTCGCTCGACAAGTACCTGCGCTCGGGCGGGCGGCACGCGGAGATCGAGCCCGACATCTCGATCGCGCACGTCACCGTCGGTCACGCGCTGCGACGCGCGGGCGAAGCAGAGCGCGCGCTCGCCGCGTACGTGAAGGGCGGGCGCTGCATGCCGCCGATCGCGTGGGCCGACTGGGAGGCGCTCAAGCTCGCGGTGATCCTCGAGGACTGGCGCGCGGCGCAAGAGGTCGGCGGCCGGCTCACGAAGCGCTCGCGCAAGGACACCTGGGAGCGCCGCGGCACCACCCCGTCGCGGGTCGCCTACTTGATCGCGCGCGCGATGCGCAAGGCGGCGCAGGACGAGGAGGCGCGCGGTCCCTGGCTGCGCATGCTCGATCACGTCTCGCACCAAGCGCTCGACGAAGAAGACGGCGCGGCGCTCAGCGCCATCTGCGCCGCGGCCAAGAGCGTCGATGCGGAGGTCCCGCTGCCCTCGCCGGTGCAGCCGCCCGCGCTCTTGCTCGACGACGACCCCGACATCGCGTTCGCGCAGATGCGCGAGGCCTACACCTCGGGCCAGCTCCGCGACGACGATCTGGCGCTCGATCCTCGCTACGACGCGGTCGCGGGCACCTACCCGCTCGCGGAGATCCTCAAGATCCGACGGGAGTTCTAGTTGAAGGTCTTGGTCGTCGGCTCGGGGGCACGGGAGCACGCGCTGGTGCAGAAGATCAGCGCCTCGCCGCTGGTCACCGAGGTGCTCGCTGCGCCCGGCAACGCGGGCATCGCGGAGATCGCGCGGACCTTCGAGGACGTCCCGGCCGAGAGCGTCGGACGCGTCGTCGAGCTCGCGGTGCGCGAGGCCGTCGATCTGGTGGTGATCGGTCCCGAGGCGCCGCTGGTGATGGGCTTGGTGGATGCGCTCGAGGAGCGCGACATCCTCGCGTTCGGTCCCGGCGCCGCGGCGGCGCGGCTCGAAGGATCGAAGGTCTTCGCCAAGGAGCTGATGGCCGAGGCGCAGGTGCCCACCGCCGGCTTCCGCGTCTTCTCGGACGACGGCGAAGCGAAGGCGTACGTGCGCGAGGTGGGCGCGCCGATCGTGGTGAAGGCCGACGGGCTCGCCGCGGGCAAGGGCGTGGTCGTCGCCTCGAGCGTGGACGAGGCGCTCGAGGCGATCGAGGCGATGATGGTGCAGCGCATCTACGGACACGCGGGCACCACGGTGGTGATCGAGCAGTGCATGAAGGGGCCGGAGATCAGCTTCCACGTGCTGTCGGACGGCGAGGGCTACGTCCCGCTCGCCGCCGCGCAGGATCACAAGCGCCTCTCCGACGGAGATCGTGGTCCCAACACCGGCGGCATGGGCGCGTACTCGCCGCCGCCGATCTTCGACGCCGCGATGGAGAAGACGGTGCTCTCGCAGGTGGTGGAGCCCACGCTGCGGGTGATGCGCGAGCGGGGCACCCCGTTTCGCGGCGTGCTCTTCGTCGGCTTGATGATCGTCGACGGAGCGCCGCAGGTCCTCGAGTACAACGTGCGCTTCGGCGATCCCGAGACCGAAGTGTTGATGGCGCGGCTCGGCAGCGACGTCGTCCCGCTCTTGCTCGGCTGCGCGAAGGGGGACCTCGGGCAGCTCTCGCCCGAGTGGGGCGCAGGGGCCGCGATGGCGGTGGTGCTCGCCGCGGCCGGCTACCCCAGCACGCCGCGCAAGGGCGATCCCATCGAGCTCGGCGCCGCAGCGGAACATGCGTCGATCCTGCACGCGGGCACCAAGCGGATCGACGGCCAGCTCGTCGCGAGCGGCGGTCGGGTGCTCGCGGTGACCGCGACCGGAGAGGACGTCGAGCAAGCCGCGCAGCACGCGTACCGCGCGATCGGTGAGATCCAGCTCGAGGGCAGCCAGTACCGGCGCGACATCGGCTGGCAGGCCCGTCCCCCGCGCGCGACCTGAAACGCTCAGACGACGAGGCAAACCTCGCGCTCTTCGGTCGCGAGCGTCGTCCCGCGCTCCGCGCTGCGCATCAGGCGCCAGATGTCCTTGCCGAGCACGTCGATCTCGGTGGACGCGAACGACTCGCCGCCCAGGCGCCGGATGCGATCGGTCTGCCGCTCGAGGATCTCGGCGTCCTGGAGGAACACCCGCATCGCCAGCGGCTTCACCGCCGGCGCGATGAGCCGGCCCGGCACCCGGGAGCGGAAGCTGACCACCGCGTGCAGCTGGGTGACGAAGTCCGAGACGGGCGTGGCGACGCTGTCGGCGAGGAAGTGGTTCTCGTCGCCGATCTTGTACTCGACCTGCGCGATCGACGGCAGAAGGAAGCGATCCCAGTGCTGCACCAGGCCGCCGCTCGGCGAGAGGATCCGCGCGACGAGGCCCGGCGGCCGCGGCTCGCCGAGGTACTCGGCCTCGACGCGATCTTCGGTGCGCGTCACCCGCACCCGCAGCTCGATGCCGCGGCTGTCGCTGCGGAACAGGCCCTTGTGGAGGAACGCGGTGTGGGGCACGTCCAGCGCGTTCTCGATCGTCGAGTACATCGAGGCCTGCGCGGTCACCGTCTGGTGCACGCTCGTGTAGCCCGGCTCGTTCAAGAGACGAAAGCGGTGCGGGCGGCTCTCGGGCATCGCGCCTGGCGTCATGAACACCCAGATCCATCCGTCTTGCTCGAGGGTGGGGAAGCTCTGCGCGTTGCGCGACTTGTCCTCGGGCGAGCCGACGAGCGAAGGGACCTTGCGGCACACCCCGCCGACGTCGAAGCGCCAGCCGTGGTAGGGGCACTCGAGCGTTCCGTCGCGCTCGACGCGGCCGCCGGAGAGCGGCACGTTCCGATGCGGGCAGCGATCGAGCAGCGTGCCCACGCCGCCTCGCCCATCGCGAAAGAGCACCAGCGGAAGGTCTTGGATCATCCGCTCGATCGGTCGATCCGAGAGCTCGCTCGATGCGCACGCGATGAACCACGCGCGCTTGAGCTTCACGACCGACGCGCGCCCCTTGCGCTCGCGCCCCGGCTCCGAGCTCAGCGTGACCAGCGCACCGGCCTCGAGCTCGCCGTCCGCTTGGATCTGGGTCGACATCGCGCGCAGTGTGCCTCATTTCGTCGAGGCGATCGCGGCGACTACAGCGGCTCGTGCTTCTCGGCGGCGATCTCCACGGACTCCGCGTCGGCGATCTGTCCCTCGGCCGCGTCGGTGGCCGTGAGCTCCGGCTGCTCCAGCTCGGCGGCCGAGAGATCTTCGTCGGGCCCAGGCTCCGCGCGCGCCGCCTCTTCGGCGGCGGCCTCGGCCACCGCGTCCGCGACGGCGTCGGCCGAGATCTCCGTGCTCGGCTCGGCGACGGTGCGCGCGACCTCTTTCTCCATGTCCTCTTCGGTCGCGGCGCCTGGCGCCGGTAGATCGCTCTCGGTGCCCTTGCGGTCCTGCCAGGGGTAGCGGATGCGGGTGTGGTGGATGTTGCACAGCGTCTCGACGAGCTGCGCGGTGATCACCCGCAGGTCCGCCATCGTCAGCCCGCTCTCGTCGAGCTGCCCCTGACGGAGCTTGTTGAACACGATGCGCTGCACCATCTCTTCGAACTTGCTGCGCTCGGGCGGATCGATGGTACGCGATGCCGCCTCGATCGCGTCGACCAACATCAAGATGCCGGTCTCCTTGGTGCGCGGTCGCATCCCCGGATAGCGGAAGAACGCGTCCTCGAGGTTCTTCGGGTTCCCGTTCTTGAGGTTCTGATGCCAGAAGTACTCGATGACGCTGGTGCCGTGGTGGGTGTACGCGAACTCGACGACGGGCTCGGGGATGCCGCCGTCGCGCAGGATCTCGACGCCCTCGACGACGTGCGCGCGGATCGCGTCCGCGCTCAGATCCGGCGGCAGCCCGACGTGCGGGCTCTTCTCGCCGGGCACCAGGTTCTCGACGAAGAACTTGGGCTGAATCGACTTACCGAGGTCGTGGTAGTAGGCGCCGATCCGCACCAAGAGGGCATCGCCCTTGATCGCGCTCGTCGCGGCTTCGGCGAGGTTCGCCATCGCGCGCGAGTGCTCCCAGCTCCCCGGCGCTTCCTTCTGGATCTTGCGCAAGAGCGGCTGCTCGAGATCCGAGAGCTCGAGCAAGCGCTGGCGGGACACGGCGCCCAGCATCGCCATCGCGAAGCCCAAGAGCGCGTACGCCATCACGCCGGCGATCATCCCGCCGACCACCCCGCCACAGAGCTCCGAGCGCAGGGGATCGGCGAGCTCGGCGAAGAGATCGAAGTAGCCGACGAAGAGCACCCGCGCGCCCGCCAGCGTGCCAGCCGACGCGAGGCCTCCGAGCAGACCGGCCCACAAGAACATCAGCGGTCGCTTGCGATCCCGAGCCCCGAGCACGGCGGTCATGCCCTGGGCCGCGAGCGGCGCGATCGCGAGGGGATCGAAGTCGAGGATCGCGCCCACCAACGACGCGCCGCAGATGGCGACGACGAACGCCGTGCGCCGGTCGAGATACACCCGGGTCCAGAGCGCGAGCGCGCCGAGCGGCAGCGCGGTGCTCGGCACGTCGGTCAGCAGCAAGAGCGCCTTGCTCAGCGTCAGGAAGCCGACGAGGGATCCGACCAACCCGATCTGGGTGCGCACCAGCGTGCCCCGACCCGGGCTCAGGGTCCGCAGCCAGGTGCCGAGCACGAGGAACAAGATGAGCGACGCGAAGAAGGTGCCCGCGAGATCGTCGCCCCGCAGGGGCCTCCGCTCGCGCTCGTAGCTCGCGACGATCGCGCCCGCGCCTTCCGCCGGCACCCACTCACCCCGCGCGATGCGTGGGTGCGAGACGCTCGGCTCGCCCACGATCGGCAACCTCGTGTGGGTGGGCGGGATGCGCACCGTGACCGGAGCGATCTCCCCGAGCTCCGCGGTGAGCGGCGTCGCGAAGAGCTCCGCGCGCGCGACGATCGTCGTGAGCAGCGCGGCCGACGTCGCGAGCAGGAGCGCCGATCCGGGCGTGGCGAGCGCGCGGGTGCGCATCAGTTGCACCTCAGCATGCCGGTGATCATGCAGAGCATCAGCCCGAACCCGCAGGTGAGCACGACGAAGCTCAGCGCGCCGGTGCCGATCCACAGCCCGATGCGCCGATCGCGCTCGTCGTTCGCGTGGCGCTCGGCGGCGCTCACGGAGAGCGGCGCGGGTGGCGGCGCGCCGACGCCGCCGCCGCTCGAGCCCGGACCGCTCCCCGGCATCGGCGCGCCGGGGGACATCACGGCGGTCGACGAGGGCTGGGGCGAGAAGCCATCCCAGAGCCCCTCGATCAGCGAGTTCGCGCGGGTGTGAGGCGACGGCGGGAGCGCGGGGACCTGGGGCGCGGGCGTGGGCGGCCTGAGCGACGCAGCGCTGGGGGAGCGCGGCGGCTCCAGACGCGCGAGCACGTCGTCGAGCAGCACCCGCAGCTCTTCGCCATCGCGCGGTCGATCGGCGGGGTTCTTCGCGAGGCAGCGCGCGACGAGCGCGTCGACCTCCTGCGGCACGCCGGGCACCACCTCCCAGAGCGGGCGCGGGGTCTCGCTCACGTGCGACGCCAGCACCCGGGCGACGTTGTCGTAGGGAAAAGGCACCCGACCGGTGAGCGCTTCGTACAGGGTGCAGCCGAGCGCGTAGACGTCGGCGCGCGCATCGACGGCCGAGTTCTGCGCTTGCTCGGGCGCGAGGTACCAGAGCGTGCCGAGGGTGAGCTGCGCGTGGGTGCGCCGCTCGCCGTGCATGATGCGCGCGATGCCGAAGTCGGTGAGCTTGGCCTTCTCGCCGTGCTCGTCGTGGATGACCATCACGTTCGCGGGCTTCACGTCGCGGTGCACGATGCCGCGTCGGTGCGCGTGCCCCAGCGCCGACGCCGTGTGCGAGATCAGCCGCAGCGCGCGGTTCACCGGCAGACGACCGCTCCGCTTGACGAGCGACGAGAGGGTCTCGCCGTTCTCGATCAGCTCCATCACCAGCGCCCAGCGGCTCTCGTCGCTGACGAAGTCGTAGACGATGACGACGTGGGGGTGGCTGAGCTGCGCCATCGCCTGCGCCTCTTGCCGGAAGCGCGCCGCGACCGTGGCGTCGTGCAGCATCTCGGGGCGCAGGATCTTCAGCGCGACGCGGCGGCCCAAGATGGCGTCGCGCGCCGCGTACACGGCGCCGTTGCCGCCCTCGCCGAGCTGCGCCTCGACGACGTACTTTCCGATGCGTTCACCGGGCTGCATCGCGATGGCCGCGCGTGGCGCGAGCGCTCCAGCGTCGAAGGGGGTTCACGCGACCGAGCGGCGATCGTCGAGCGACGCGCGCCCGCTGAGAGCCGCCTGAAAAGCCGAGTGCTCGAGGGCGTGAACGGTTCTGCATCGCGGGGGGTGGGGAGTGTACTTTGGCGCGCGTTGCGAGCTTGCGTGAAATGACGGCGCGGTCCTCGGGCGCGCCCGCGACCGACACCGCGCGACGCACGTCGCTCGGCGTGCTCGCGCTCGGCGCGCTCTCGCTCGGCGCGCTCTCGCTCGGCGCGCTCTCGTGGCCCTTCACCGTCGACGACGCGTTCGTCCTCGGGCGCTACGCGGCCCGCATCGCGGAGGGCAGCGGCTACACGTTCGTCGACGGTCCAGCGACCGACGGAGTCACCGGCCCACCGTTCTTGCTCGTCCCGGTCCTCGGTGCGCTCGCGGGTCTCGATCCCGTCGCGTGCGCCAAGGCTCTCGGCCTCCTCTCTGGGGTGCTCGCGATCGCGATCCTGCACCGCGCGGCGCGGCGCCGGGTGATCGGTGATCTCGCAGCGCACGTCGCGTGCGCGTTCCTCGTGCTCGCGCCGAGCTACCTCACGTGGTGCGTCGCCGGCCTCGAGACTGCGCTCGCCGCGCTCGCGTGCGTGCTGCTCGCGCAGGCGGTGCTCCTCACGCCGCGCGCCGTGGTCGCGGGCCTCTGCGCCTCGTTGCTGGTGAGCCTGCGGCCCGAGTGCGTCCCGCTGAGCGCCGCGCTGATCGCGTACTTGGTGCGGCGGCAGCACAAGGACGCGTGGCCTGCGATCGCGCTGCCGCTCGTCACGCTCGGCGCGATCGCGTCGTTCCGCTACGCGATGTTCGGCACGATCGATCCGCTCTCGCTCGCGGCGAAGCCCGCCGATCTGGCCCATGGTGCGCAGTACGCGTTCCGCGTCCTGACGTACGGAACGGCGCTCACGGCGCTGCCCTTCGCGGTGCTCGCCGCGCGAGGCTCGCGGCGCATGCGGGTGCTCGGCGTGTCGCTGATCGTGCACCTGATCGCGCTCGTGCTCGCAGGGGGAGACTGGATGCCCGGGGTGCGGCTCTTCGTCCCCGCGATGCCGCTGCTCGCGTGGATGGTGGGCGTGGGCGCCGCGGAGCTGGTGCGGCGTCGTGAGCGCCCGGTCACCCTGTGGCTCGCGATCGGGGGGCTGCTCAGCGTCCCCGTGCTGCTCTTTCCCCTCGAGACCTACCGCGCGCGCGAAGCGGGCGAGGCCCGCGAGCGCGGCGGCCGCGCGCTGATCGCCTCGCTCGAGCGCGCGGGTGCGCAGCGGGTCGCGATCATCGACATCGGCTTCGTCTCGTATGGCACGGGCCTCACCCCGATCGATCTCGGCGGCATCACCGATCCGGCGATCGGACGCCTCCCCGGCGGCCACCTCGACAAGCCGATCACCGGCGCGATGCTGCTCGACCGCCGCCCCGACGCCATCGTGCTGCACGCCGCCACCGAGCCGCGCATCGACGACGAAGGCCACCTCACGGCGCTGAGTGGCTTCCCGGTCGAGCGCCGCCTCGCGATGGACGAGAACGTGCGCAGCGCGTTCGCCGCCCGCGAGGTGATCCGATACGCCGACGACTACTACTACGTGATCCTCACCCCGCGCTGATCGCGCGTGCTCACTCGGCGGGAGCGACTACCTTCCGCGCGCGTGAGCCCTCCGGACGAGCCTCGAGTCAATCTGATCGTCGTGCAGGTGATCGTCGCGGCGATCGGGATCGGCGTGCCGATCTTCTGGTCGTACGCCGTGGCGCAGAGCGGACGCGACGGAGGATCGGCGATCGGGGTCTTCTACCTGTCGGTGCTCGCGGCGATCGGCGTGGCGATCGTGGCGGCGCGCCGGCGCGGCGGCTGGCCCGAGCGGATCAAGAGCTTCGTCGCGCACGTGTGCGTCTACTTCGCGGCGCTCCTGCTCGTCGGCGGTGGCCTCTTCATGCTCATGGTCCGCTGACCTCGCTGCGGGCATGATCGCGCGCATGACGAGCTCGATCGATCTGGCGTGCCGCTGCGGCGCGGTGTCGGGGACGCTCTCGGACGTCGCGCCCGATCGGGTGAACCACGTGCGCTGCTACTGCGACGATTGCCGCGCGTTCGCCCACTTCCTCGAGCGCAGCGATCAGCTCGATCGCTGGGGCGGCGTGGGGATCGTGCAAGTCGAGCCGAGCCAGGTGCGCTTCACCGAGGGGCGCGAGCAGCTCCGCTGCATGCGCCTCAGCGAGCGCGGGATGAACCGCTGGTACTCCGCGTGCTGCAAGACACCGATGGGCAACACCCTCGGAGCGCGCGTGCCCTTCGTCGGTCTCTTCCACGGGTGCTTCGTGGAGCTGCCGGAGCGCGCGCTCGGACCCGCGGAGGGCTGCAACGCGCGCTGGGCGATCGGCGAGCCGCCCGGCGCGCATCCCCGCGCGTCCGCGCGGCTCGCCCTGAAGACGGTGCGCCTGCTCGCGCGCTGGGCGATCGCGACGCGGGGACGAGAGAACCCGTACTTCGATCCCGTCACCAAGACGCCGCGCATCGCGCCCGTCGTCCTCACCCGGCAGGAGCGCGACGCGTTGCGCGCGCGCGACGCCGAGGTGGGCGCTGGCTGAGCCTCAGCTGCGGCGCGCGAGCATCGCGGCGGCGAGCAAGCGCAGGCCGCCGAAGAGCACGAGCAGCGAGGCGAGCCCGCCCAGCGCAGCGGACGCGAGCCAGAGCGAAGCCGGCAGCAGCCACCCGAGCAGCGCGGCGCCCGCGCCGGCCACCAAGCCGTAGAGCACCGCGCGGATGCCGCTGATGCGCGCTTCTTCGAGGCGCTTCTGCTTGGCGCGCACCGACTGGAACTGCGACGCAGCGAGCTCGGGGGTCAGCGGGGTGCCGTCGGGCGGAAGCAGCATGAGCGGGCAAGCTACGCGATCGCTCCTCGGTGTGCAGCCGAGCGCACCGCGCACCGGCCCTCGCGCCACAGTGAGGGGCCTCTCTTCTGGGGGTGACGCGCGCGTTGGGCTCGGGCAGGCTCCGCGTCCCGCGCTCTAAGGGTGCGGTCAGCCAAAGGAACACAGCGATGAGCGGCGCAGGACTCGACTACTACCAGCTGGACGACGAGTACACCGAAGAGGAGAAGCTGGTGCGCGACAACGTGCGCCGCTTCGTCGATGTCAAGCTCCGCCCGATCATCGCCAAGCACTACGAGAACGGCACGTTCCCCAGCGAGCTCATCAAGGAGTTCGGCGCCGTCGGGCTCTTGGGCTGCAACCTCACCGGCTACGACTGCCCGGGGATGGGCGACGTCGCGTACGGTCTGGCGATGCAGGAGCTCGAGCGCTGTGACTCGGGCATCCGCAGCTTCTGCTCGGTGCAGGGCTCGCTCGCGATGTTCCCCATCTGGGCGTACGGCTCGGAGGCACAGAAGCAGAAGTACCTGCCCAAGATGACCAAGGGCGAGCTCATCGGCTGCTTCGGCCTCACCGAGCCCGACTTCGGCAGCAACC
>CAYZQM010000038.1:5405-35404 GCA_964480175.1 uncultured Sandaracinaceae bacterium | reverse complement strand
TTCACCGAGAGCACTCCCGGCTGGGCGGCGGCGGTGATCGATCTGCGGGGCCACGGCCGCTCGATGGCGATGGACGATCGGCCTGCGACGCTCGCGACGGTCGCGGACGACGTGATCGAGACGCTGGCGGACGAGGCGCTGCCGGTCCGCGCGCTCGTCGGCCACAGCTTCGGCGGCAAGGTCGCGCTCGAGGTCGCGAGCCGGGGCGCGCTGCCGCTCTCGCACCTCGTGGTGATGGACTCGCTGCCGGGCGCGCGCCCCGATCGGAGCGGCTCCGAGTCGATCGCCCAGGTGCTCGGTGCGCTGGACGCCGAGCCCGGCCCCTTCGCCTCGCGCGAGGTGTTCGCCGAGCGGATGATCGCGCGGGGCCTGAGCAAGCCGATCGGCCAGTGGCTCGCCACGAGCTTGCGAAGGCAGGACGACGGCACGTTCCGCTTCGGGATCGATCTCGGCTACGTGCGCGCGGTGCTCGACGACTACTTCGCGCGTGACCTCTGGTCCGTGCTGGAGGCGCCTGCGATGAAGGCGCACCTCTTGATCGGTGGGAAGTCCGCGGTCTTTTTACCGGAGGATCGCGCGCGCGCCGTCGCGCTCGCGTCCAAGGGGATCGTCACGCTCGACGTGCTCGACACCGGGCACTGGGTGCACGCGGAGGATCCCGAGGGCGTGGTGCGGGTGCTCTCGAATCGACTGGGCGACACGAACGAGGAGAGCGTGTGAGCACGAGCAAGCGAATCGTGGTGATCGGCGGGGGACCGGCGGGCATCGCCGCAGCGATCGAGGCCGCGCGCGCCGGCGCCGGGGTGACGATGATCTCCGATGCGCCGCCCGGCGGTCGCGCCACGCACGCGAGTCTCCTTCCGTCGAAGGTGTGGCTGCACGCCGCCGAGCTCCGCGCGCTGCGCGCGGGCGGCAAGCCGAAGGGTCTCGCGAGCGACGCCGAGATGGCCGAGCTCGCCAAGGACGTCGAGCAGCTCGCGCAGCGCGAGCGCGACAGATACGCGGCGCGCCTCGAGGACGCGGGCGTCAGCGTCGTGCGCGGTCTGGCGCGCTTCGTGAGCAGCCACGAGGTCGCCGTCACCCGCGAGGGCAAGGACGAGAAGCGCATCGAGCTCGACAAGGCGGTGATCGCGACGGGCTCGGGCCCGTTCTTTCCCGAGGGCTTCTTCGGCGAGGCGAGCTTCCCCGACGGCCGCTTCATCTGGGCGCCGCGCTTTCTCCGCAGCATCACTTCGCTGCCGCGCACCCTGATCGTCGTGGGCGGTGGCAGCTCGGGCGCCGAGGCGGTGCACGCGTTCAACCGGCTCGGCGTCGAGGTCACCTGGATCGTCGACGAGCTCGGGATCCTGCCGAGCTTCGATCGGGATCTCTCGGACGTGCTGGGCGGCGTGCTCGTCGAGCGCGGGGTGAAGCTGGTGCAGGGCAAGGCCGCGCTCAGCGTGATCAAGAAGGGCGAGGGCCAAGACGCCGTCCACGTCGAGCTCGACGGCGGCCGCACCTACGCCGCCGAGCGCGCGTTCGTCGCCATCGGTCGCAGCACCGACCTGGCACGCCTCGAGCTCGACAAGGCGGGGCTCGAGGTCGAGCACGTCATCTCGGTCGACGGACGGATGCAGACCCGGGTGCCGCACCTCTACGCGGCGGGCGACGTGACGGGCGCGCCGATCTCGGCCTCGCGCGCGAGCGCAGAGGGCTGGACCGCCGGACGCGCGGCGGCGGGCGCCGAGGTGCCGGTGCTCGACCGCACCTCGCTCGTGCACGCGTGCTTCACCGATCCCGAGATCGCCAAGGTGGGCAAGCTGCCCGCCGACGCGGTGCGCACCGGCCTGGCGACGCGCGTCGCGACGCTCGCGCTGGGCGAGATCCTCCGCGGCACGATGGAGGGGATCGGCCTCGATCGACACCGGCCCGGCAGCCTGCGCATCGCGCTCACCGAGGACGATCGCATCGTCGGTGCGAGCGCCATCGGACCGCGCGCCGCCGAGCTGCTTGCTCCCATCGCGCTCGCGATGCGGGCCGGCGTGGGCGGCAAGACGCTCGGCTCGATGTTCTTCGCGACCCCGACGCTGGGCGAGGCCGTCGGCGCCGCGCTGCGCTGACGCTACGACTCAGGGCGCCGTGAGGCGGCGCTTGCCGTCCTTGGTCTTCTTCGCGCCCTCGAGCTCGAGGCGATCCCAGCGTTGACACGTCACCTCTTTGTGGTGCTGGTCGAGCGCCTCGCAGTAGTTCGTGAAGAGGCAGCGTCGGATCGTCTCGCCGCGTCCGTCCTTCAGCTTCATCCACCAGTCGGGATCCGCGAGCGCCTGGCGCGCAGCGGCGACCACGTCGGCGTGTCCGTCGGCGAGGATCTGCTCGGCCTGCGCCAGCGTCGCGATCCCGCCCGCGGTGACCACCGGCGTGTCCAGCCCGCCCGCGCGGAGCGCGGCGCGGACGTGCGCCGCGAGCGGGACGTTGCGCGAGAAGGGGCCGGGCGCATCGATGTGCACCGTCGGCATGCACTCGTGACCGCTCGGGCCGGTGTAGGGATACGCGGCCTCGCCGATCTTGGGCTGCTTGGCGTCCTCGAAGCGACCGCCCTTGCTGACCGACACGAAGTCGGCGCCCGCGCGGGCGAGCTCGACGGAGAAGTACGCCGCGTCCTCGATGCGGCTGCCGCCCTCGACCACGTCGTCGCCCAACAGGCGCAAGCCCACGACGAAGCCGGGATCGACGGCGCCTCGCACCGCCTGCAGGACCTCGCGAGGAAGGCGCACCCGCGCGCTGCGCTCGCCGCCGTAGCCATCGGCTCGCGTGTTCAGCGCGGAGAGGAACGACGCCATCGTGTAGGCGTGCGCGTAGTGCAGCTCGACCCCGTCGAAGCCCGCCGCCTGGGCCCGCTGCGCCGCGGCGGCGAAGAGCGGAGGGAGCGTGCGCGGCAGATCGCGGACGTGCGGCAGGTGCACGTCGGTCACGCGCTCGCGCGCCCCCATCGTCATCGACTCGCGATCGCGTGGCGAGAGGAGCGACGCGAGCGTCGCCTCGGGCAGCGCGCGCAGCTTTCGACGCAGCGTCTCCGCGTCGCCCTCGACGCCGATGGCTGCGGCGCGCTCGATCAGGGTCGGGTCGATCGTGAGGAAGCGATCGACGAACTTCTCGGGGCTCACCCGGCGCCGGATGGACAAGAAGTCGATCAGCTGGATGAAGAGCCTGCTCGCGCCGCCGCTCGCGTCCCGCACCGCGTCGACCAAGCGGCGTAGCCCGGGCACGAAGCGATCGTCGCCGATGCGCAGGAGCGGACCGCTGGGCACGTCGCGGATCCCGGTGGCCTCCACCACGATCACGCCGGGCTGGCCCTTCGCGAAGCGCGCGTACCAGTCGATCACCGCGTCGGTGACCTCACCGTCGTCCGATGCGCGCCACGGCACCATCGCGGGGATCCAGGTGCGCTCTCGGATCGCTCGAGCGCCGATCCGGATGGGCTGAAACCAGCGCGCGGCCTGCGCCTGTTCGCGATTCGGCCAGTGCTCGACCGGGAGCAGCTTGAGCAGGCGCTTGTCGGGTCGGGAAGCGCTCATCGCGATCGCACGGGGGCCCGATCGATCACGCGCTCAGCCGCCGGCCGAGAGCACGAAGAGCGCGATGATGAACATCGAAGCCCGTCGGCTCGCCGCCGTCACGCCGTCGGCGTGCAGCGTCGGCAGCCCCTCCGGACCGCCGACCACGGCGCCTGCCGCGTCGAAGCGAAGGACGAGCTCTCTGTGGGTCAGCGTGCCGTCCTCGGAGATCGTCCCCGCGACGCCGCCGAGCGCGTCGGCCTCGAGCGCGCCGTTCGGATGAAGCGTCGCGAGCAGCTCGCCCTCGCTGCTCACCAGCCGACCGTCGGCGTGGAAGGTCCCGATGGTCTCGCCCTGCATCTCGACGTGACCATCCGAGAAGAGGACCGGACCGGGCTCGCCGTCGGCGAAGAACGCGACGTCACCGAACGTGAGGACCGTCGCTTCGCTGCCGCTCGTGGGGCTCGCGCTGCTCGGGCTGCTCGTCGGCTCGGCCGGCGCGGGCTCGGCGCCGCCGCACGCGGTGAGCGCGAAGGCGAGCGAGAGCGTGGCGCAGAGGAGCGCGTTTCGGTGCTGGGTCGTCATCGCCGCGGACGATACACGCGCAGCGCCGGCGCGCCCAGGTCAGGCCGGGGCGCCGTCGAAGTAGCGCGCGCGGATCCGATCGCGGTGGGCGACGAGGTTCGTGAGCGAGCTGACGTGCGTCCGCAGCGGCGAGTCGTACGGAAAGACCGTGGCCGAGGTGACGAAGCCGTAGAGCACCGCGTCGATGCTCGTCGGCCGCTCGCCGAAGAAGTACGGCCCTTCGCCCAAGAGATCCGAGAGCGCCGACCAGTCGGCCAGTCCGATCGCGAGGATGTCTTCGTGCGCGTGACGACCGAGGCCCTGCGCGTGCAGCGAGCTCACGACCCGACGTCGGATGAAGGGGAGGAGGAACGCGAAGGGCGCGGGCAGGATGTTGCCGAACGCTGGCTTGACGATCGCGAAGCCGGCCGGATCGGTCCAGCGGTTGTAGAGGCCGACGAAGTACGTCCCCTCCTCGATCGCGCGGCGCACGATGCGCGCAGTGGCCCGCTGCTGCTTGGTCAGCGCGTGATCGAGGCGGTCGCCGTACGTGGCGATCAGCCGCTCGATGATCAGCTGCGAGTCGCCGATCAGCGTTCCGTCGAGATCGACGTAGGGGACTTTGCCCTTCGGAGCGCGCCGCATGTCGGGCGCGCGGGTCTCGAACGGGATCTCCGCCATCCGCAGGTAGCACTCCAGCTTCATGCAGAAGGGGCTCATGCTGGGCTCGCCCCAACCTCCCTTGGGCTGGTGCAGGAGGAGCTTCGACATCGAGGGATGGTGAGGGCAAGGCACCGCCCGCGTAAAGCGCGCTGCGGGCCGCCGGCCCACGCTCGCTGTGGGGTCGGATCCCACGTTCGAGGTCGCGGCGATCGTTCGCGTGCTGCGTTGCTCGTGTGGCACGCGTGCTGCTCAGGGCCGCCACGCATGACGATCCTCCGCACCTGCTGGCCGCTCCTGCTTCTCCTCCCCGCCTGCGCAGGGACGCTGCCGGAGCCGATCTACGCGAACCAAGTCGACGGGTACTTCCCCGCGGACGGAGCGGTGGCGATCGAGATGGAGGAGGGCGAGGGCGACGTCGCCGAGGGCGACCTCTCCGGCGAGGGGGCGGTCGACGTCGCGGAAGGTGCCGAGGTCGCGGACGTCGCCGAGGGCGAGGAGGTCGCCGACGTCGCGCCTCCGCCTGCCGCCGGCCCCGATCTGCACGAGGCGGCCCGGCTCTGCGCCGCGCGTCTCAACGGGCACCGCGAGAGCGCCGAGGTGGTGAGCATCCTCCAAGCGATCATCTCGGGCGTGGGCGGCGCGGCGAGCGGCGTCGGCGGGGTGTTCGCCGCGATCGACTTCGGGGACCCCGATCTCACGACGGCGATGGGCGTGGTCGCGTCGGTGGGCGCCGGCATCACGCTCATCGGCAACCTCATCATCGGCTTCGCGGCGAACCCGCTCGAGGAGCTGCGCTTGCGGGCGCAGGCCGAGCGGAGCTGGCAGCTCGCGGTCGAGCTCCAGTTCGCCCACGGCGATCCGTCTGCGGTGCACGAGAACCTGATGCGCTGCGCGAACGACGAGGCGCCGCCGGTGCGGGTGGTGGGCGAGGGCGAGCCCTTCTCGCTCTGAGCTCACGCCTCCGCTCAGCGGATGCGCAGCACGACCTCGCCGTCCTCGCGGGTGACGAGCGCGTCGATGCCCATCGCCTCGGCCAGGACCTTCCGGGTGAGCACCTCGTCGGGCGCGCCGAGCGCCACCACGCGATCGTCGCCGAGGATCGCGATCCGATCGGCGAAGCGCGCCGCGAGCACCAGGTCGTGCAGCACGATCAGCGCGGCGCGCCCTCGATCGGACACGTGCTTGCGCACCTTGCCGAGCAGCTCGAGCGCGTGCTCGGGATCCAGGCTCGACGTGGGCTCGTCGAGCATCAGCACCGCGGTGTCCTGCGCCAGGCAACGCCCGAGGTGCGCGCGCTGTCGCTCGCCCGCGCTCAGCGTGTCGAGCCGCCGATCGAGCAAGCCCTCGAGCTCGGTGGCCGCGGCGGCCGCGTCGATCGCGCGGCGATCGTCTGCGCTCAGCCGACCGAGAAAGCCCAAGTAGGGAGCGCGCCCGAGCTCGAGCAGCTCGCGCACGCTCAGCTCGGTGTCGGCGCTCGACTCGCCTTGGGGCAAGTACGCGAGCTTGCGCGCGAGCGCGTTGCGATCGATGCGGCCGCCCAGGAGCATCCCGTCGATCGCGATCGTTCCTTCCCCGGCCTGGGTGATGCCCGCGGCGGCGCGCAGCAGCGAGGTCTTGCCCGCGCCGTTGCGACCGAGCAGCACGACGATCTCGCCGCGCTCGACCTCGAGATCGATCGGCCTCAGCCGCCGCGACGGAGAGAGCGCGACGACCGCGCCCGCGAGCGACACCAGGGCGCTCAACGTCGCCTCCGCTGCTCGCGCACCATGAGCCAGAGGAAGAACGGCGCGCCGATCGCGGACGAGAGCGTGCCAGGGCGAAGATCGACGACGTCGCCCAGCGCGCGCGAGAGCGCGTCCGAGAGCACGAGCAAGAGCGCCCCGCCGAGCGCCGAGCCGAGCAGGAGCGCGAAGTGCCGGAGGCGCACGGCGCTGCGGAGCGCGTGCGGCACGACGAGCCCCAGGAACGCGACCGTACCGATGATCGAGACGGCCGCGGCGGTCACCAGCGACGTCGTGACCAAGAGCGCCGCGCGGGCCCGCGGCACGTCGAGGCCGATCGACGTCGCGGTCTCGTCGCCCACCGCGAGCGCGTCGAGATCGCGGGCCTGGAACAGGATCGCGATCGAGCCGAGGAGCACCGGCGGCGCGAGCGCGCCGAGGTGCGAGTACCCGCGCCCTTCGAGCCCGCCCATCATCCACGAGAGCACCTGACGTCCCAGCTCCCACTCGGCGAGCGAGACCGAGAGCACCAGCGAGGTGAGCGCGCTGCCCGCGCTCGCGACCGCGATGCCTGCGAGCAACAGCGAGGTCGTCGACGTGCGCCCCGAGACCGACGCGAGGCGCGCGACGAGCAGCACCGTCCCGAGCGCGAACACGAACGAGGAGGCGGGCACCCAGAGCAGCGACGAGCTCGCGCCGACGTAGAGCGCGAGCACCGCCCCCAGCGTCGCGCCGCTCGAGACACCGAGCACCGAGGGATCGGCCAGCGGGTTGCGGAAGAGGCCCTGCAGCGCGGCCCCCGAGATCGCGAGCGCCGCGCCGCCGAGCGCGGCGACGAGCACCCGCGGTAGCCGCACGTCGAGCACCACCGCGCGCTGCCAGTCCTCGACGTCTCCGCCGAAGAGCGCGCCGATCGCCACGTCGAGCTCGAGCCCCTCGGGGCCGATCGCGAGCGCGCCGAGCAGCGCGAGCAGGAGCGCGAGCGCGAGCGCGGCGAGGAGCGGGCCGACGCGGGCCTGGGTGACGACGAGAGACAACGCGGCCGGGGCTGGCAGGGAACACCACGGTGGTCAAGCGCGCGCTGGACACCCGGTGCCCATCGCCCTTGGGGCGCACGTTCACCTCGACCCAAAGCTTCCTTCCGGGCTCGTGGTCACACGCGCCGAGCCCGCCACCCCGCTCGATTCCTCGCGCTCGCGATCACTCGAGCGCCGGGGTCGCTCGCGATCCGGTCCCATCCGTCCGCTGCATCTCCGTCCGCCGCACCTCTCCGCTCTACTCCCTCACCGCACCGCCACGCTCGGTGCGTCCTCTCCTCTCCTCTCCTCTCCTCTCCTCGCGTTCCTCTCACCCTCCCGTCCGCTCTCGCTGTCCAGGCCGTGCTCGGTCTCGGCCGGCCCCTGCACTCCGAACCGAGAAGCCATGCTTCAAGAGTTGTGCCCCATCATCCGATCGCCTAACGTTGCCCTCCTTCGTCTCGGGGAACCCGCGCTGCGCTGGAACGTCGAGACCTCCCTGATGGCCGACGCGCGCGAACTGGAGCTGATCGAGAAGTCCAAGACGGGCGATGGCGCCGCGTTCGGGCAGCTCATCCGGATGCACCAGCGCCGCCTCTTCGGGTGCGCGATCCAGATGCTCGGGGATCGCGGCGAGGCCGAGGACGCGGTGCAGGAGACGTTCTTGCGGGCGTATCGGGCCATCGACCGCTTCGACGGACGGGCCGAGCTCTCGACCTGGCTCTACCGGATCTGCATCAACGTCTCGCTCAACACGATCCGTCGCCGTCGCCGGGTCGAGGCGTCCGACATCGGCGACCCGCGCATCCCCGAGCCCGCGGCCGATCCCACCCAGGGGCAGACCGATCCCCGTCACACCGCCGAAGCGCAGGAGCTCTATGGGCGCTTGGCCAAGGCGCTCGACTCGCTCTCGCCCTCGCTGCGCGCGACGGTGATCATGGTCCTCATCGATGGCGTCCCGCAGAAGGACGCGGCCGAGACCCTCGGCTGCTCCGAAGGGACGATCGCCTGGCGGGTGCACGAAGCGCGGCGACGGCTCCGCGATCTCCTCGGTGACTTCCTCGACGACGACGCGCCGCGGGCGTCGCGAGGCGCCGAAGAAGGAAAGCGCACATGACCGAGCGCGCCGACAAGAACCCGATCGAAGAGGCGCTCATGCGCCGGATCTCCGATGCGCTGAGCTCGGACGATGGCCTCGCGGGCGATCCCGAGCTGAGCGCGTTGCTCTCGAGCGACAAGGGCGCGAGCCGCTACGCCAAGGATCTGGCGCGGGTGAACAAGTGGCTCGCGAGCTGGCCCGTGCCGGAGCCGAGCGACGAGGCGTTCGAGGCGCTCGCGACCCGCATCGAGCAGCGCCTCGGTGAGACCCTGCCGGGCGCCGCGAGCACGTTCCTCGGCGCGCCCGACTTCGACGACGACGACGACACCCGCGACGCGACCGCGGGCTTGCTGGCCCCGGCGCCCACGCGCGCGGCGCTGCCCGCGAAGAAGGGCACGCTCGTCGGGATGCCGCCCGCCGCCAAGGGCGCGATCGCTCCGCCGCGGAGCCCGCTCGCGCCGCTCAAGCCGCTCGGCGCGAGCAAGCCGCTGACCGCGACCAAGCCGTTGACCGCGAGCAAGCCGCTCGGCGCGAGCAAGCCGCTGACCGCGACGAAGCCGCTGACCGCGACGAAGCCGCTGAGCCCGCTCGCGAAGAAGATCGCCGAGGCCAAGGGCGTGAGCGCCGACACGTCGAGCGACGCGCCCGCGACACCCGAGGCGCCGACGACGCCAGCCTCGGTCGAGGCCGCGCCCGAGACGCCGAGCGCACCGGCGACGCCTCCCGTTGCCGAGGCCGAGACGAAGAGCGCGCCGAAGGACACGCCGCCCAAGGCCGCCGATCCGCGAACGACCGACGACCTGCCGGTGATCACCAGCGGCGAGCTCGAGCTGGTCGCGTCGCCCTCGATTCCGCCGGAGCCGATCTCGATCCCACCCGAGGCGATCTCGATCCCGCCGTCCGCCGCCGTCGACGCGCCGCCGCCCCCGCCCACGGGCTTGGCGCCGCCCGCGCCGCCTGGCGCCAAGAAGAAGAAGCGCAAGAGCAAGCCGCCGCCGGCGATGGCCGACGCGATCGAGGATCGGATCTCGATCCCGATGCCCGCGCCCGTAGCGCCTCTGCCGGTCACCGATCTGTCCGCGGCGCGCGCCGCGCGCGACGACGAGCAGGGCAAGAAGGGCGGAGGCTGGTGGCCCATGCTCGCTGCGGCCGCCGTGGTGGCGCTCGCGGTGGCGGGCGGCATGACCTTCTTCGGCGGCGCGCGCAGCGAGTCCGCGCCCATGGGCGCCACGGCGACGATCGCGCCCGCCGACGAAGCGAGCGACGATGGCGAGGGCCTCGGCGGCCTCGCGGCGAGCGCGCCTGCGCCCGTGAGCGCGCCTGCTGCCCCCGCGGCTGGCGTCGTTCCCACGCCCGCCGAGGAGCCGGCGCTCCCGCCCGCGACGGTCGCCGCAGCCGCGGTCGCCGAAGCGGAGGCGACCGAGCTGGCCGACGACGCGTTCGCGCGGGACTCGCTGCGCGAGGACTACGCGCCCACGCGTCGCGCGCGAACGCGCACGGCCGAGCCCCGCGGCGCCGCGGGCGGAGGTCTGTCGAGCGCGACGACCGGCGCGCCGGTCGCCCTCGGCGGCGAAGGTCGCGCAGCCTCCGCCGAGACCAGCCGCGGTGGAGGATCGAGCCGCGCGAGCGCGAGCGGTAGCACGAGCAGCTCGAGTGGCTCGGGTGGCTCGAGCGGCTCGACCGGAGCGGGCGGCTCGGGTGGATCGGGCTCCACGGCTGCGCCGCGCCCGCCCGCGCCCACGGGTCCGCTCCCCGAGACGCCCAGCCGCGACGCCGTCCGCGACGCGCTCGAGGGCGTGCGCCCGCAGGTGCAAGCGTGCTTCGGCGAGGAGCACGGCTTGGCAGAGGTCGCGGTGATCGCGGCGAGCTCGGGCCGGGTCACGACGGCCACCGTCTCCGGGCGCTTCGCAGGCACGCCGGTCGGCTCGTGCATCGCACGCGCCGTCCGCGCCGCGCGCATGCCCCCGTTCAGCAACGATCGCTTCGAAGTCCACTACCAGTACCGCTACTGACAGGCGCGCTCGGCGCGGGGCGTTGCCCGCAGCCTCGCGGTCAGCGCTGCCAACCCTCGATGCGGAACACGTCCGAGATGAGCATTCGCTCGGGGCCGCCGTTCGACGGGTCGAACCACAGCTCGAAGCGTGCCGCGTAGTACTGTCCCCAGTTGCCTTCACCGATCGTCAGCAGCGTCTCGTAGGGGAAGAGCTGGTGGGGATCGCTCGAGCCGTCCAACTCGCGGGGCGTGTCGTCTCGTAGGCTGCGGCCCGAGAGTTCGACCCCGCGAGTCACCTCGAACGCGCGCACGAAGGCGCACCCATCTTCGCCCGGGTTCACCCGAGCGCGCAGCGAGTACATCCCGGGCTGCGTCGTTTCGAGGAGATGCATGCCGGGCTCGCTCGAGGCGACGCCGTGGTCGGCTTCCGCACTCCAAGAGCTCACGGGCTCGCGCACTGCGAGCCCCGGAGGGATCACGAGGTCGTCGGCGAAGTGATCTCCGACACCTCCGAAGGTGCGAGCGACGTTGCCGAGCAAGCTGAACCAGGTGGCCGCAGCGCCGATCAGAAGGAGCGCGCCCACCGCCATGAGCGCGCGGCCGAAGCGCGCACCCCGGAGCGCGAGCCACCCCGCTGCGAGCGGCGCGATCGCGCAGCTGGCCAGCAAACCGAGCACGAGCGAGTCGCGCTCGGCCAGGCCGGTGCCCCGAGCCACGGTCGGCACACAGAACACACCGGCGACGAACAGCGCGGCGAGGGTCGGCCATGGACCGGCGAGGATCGGACGTGCCGACTGCATGGATGCGGAAGCTGTCCTGCGGTGCCACCGGTGTCACGACAGCGCGGCCTCCCGCTCGAGCACGGGCTCGGGCGCGGGCGCGGGCGCGGGCTCGGGCTCGGGCTCGCTCGCTTTGCTCGCTCGGGCGTGCTCGACTGCGTCGCGATGGATCTGCACCTCGTCGACGGGACCTACGAGCTCTTCCGCTCCTACTACGGAGCGCCCCCTGCCACCGCGCGCAACGGGATCGAGATCGGCGGCACGCTGGGGGTCGCGCGTACCTTGCTCGCGCTGGTGACCCGCGAGAAAGCGACGCACGTCGCGGTCGCGTTCGACACCGTCATCGAGTCGTTCCGAAACGATCTCTTCGCGGGCTACAAGACGGGGGATGGGATCGAGCCCGCGCTGAAGAACCAGTTCCCCTGGGTGGAGCGCATGGCCGAGGCGCTGGGCTTCTCGGTGCTCCGCATGATCGACTTCGAGGCGGACGACGCGATCGCCACGCTCGCGGCCACCCATCGCGACGCCGTCGATCGGGTGTGGCTCTGCTCACCCGACAAAGACCTCGGCCAGTGCGTCCGCGGCGATCGGGTGGTGCTGCGGGATCGACGCCGCGACCTCACGTTCGACGAGGCGGGCATCGAGGCGAAGTTCGGGGTGAAGCCCAGCTCGATCCCCGACTACCTCGCGCTGGTCGGCGACGGCGCGGATGGGATCCCGGGGATCCCCAAGTGGGGCGAGAAGGGCGCGGGCGCGGTGCTCTCGGCGTACGGCCACCTCGAGGCGATCCCGAGCGATGCTTCGACGTGGTCGGTGAAGGTGCGCGGCGCGAGCGCGCTCTCCGAGCAGCTCCGCGCGCGCTTCGACGACGCCCTGCTCTATCGCAAGCTCGCGACGCTGCGCGAGGACGTGCCCGATCTTCCGTCGCTCGAGGCAATGGCGTGGGAGGGCGCCGACCGAGAGAAGCTCGAGGCGCTGCTCGCCGAGCTGGGCGACGGCGACAGCCTGATGTCGCGGGTGCACCGCTTCCGCTGACCGAGGGCGACGGAAAAACGAAGGGCGCGGGACCTACCTCGGTCCGCGCCCTTCGTCGTTCGGTTCGTTCGTTCTCAGTCCGTGTGGAGCTGCGCGATCATGTCCTTCGTCGCGAGCTTCTCTTTCTTCAGTGCGGCGACCTCGAGCTGCTCGCTGGTGCTGAGGAACACGCGAGCATCGTAGGCGGCGACCCGTTCTTTCAGCTTCTTGTGGCGGCGCTCCAACCGGTTGAGCTCCTTCGTCGGGTCGACCTTCTCTGACTTCGCCATGGGTCCTCCTCGCTGCGGTCTCTCGTCGCCTCGACGTCAGCCCGTCGAGATCGAGAGAGCCTTCGGATCGGGTGTTGCGGGATCGGGGTTCTCGAAAAGCAATCGAACAAAGCCCGTGATCAATCAGCCAAGCGCATGCAAATGTAGCGGGTCACGGACGTGCCGATCAACCACCCCCCCGCGAGTTTCTTTCATCGCCGACGCACGGGGCCTAGCGGCCATCGGCGTGGGGTGTTCGGCGTCGTCGCGGCCGCCCTGATCTCGATGATCGCGGTGTGTCCTCTCGGCACGGGCGAGGCGCAGCGCCCCGACGTGCTCAGCCGCGCCGAGGCGTTCGTCGCCTCGCTTCACAGCTTTCGTGCACACGTCGAGCAGCGCTATCACGACCGGGTCCACGATCGCGATCTGCGTGCGCGCGCGACCCTCGCGCTTCGACGGCCCGACCGGCTGACACTCCGCTACGACGACGGGCGCGGCGTCGCGATCGACGGTGGCGCCGTGGTGGCGGTCGAGCCCGACGTGCCGCTGGTTCACGAGCGCACCTTGCCCGACGACGCGTTCGCGGATCTCCGCGGGATCCTCTCGGGCACCGCCACGCTCGCCGAGACGTTCGACGTCCGCGACCTCGGCCATCGCGCGAGCGGCGACGTGCTCGAGCTGCGCCCCCGCAGTCGCGCGCTCTGGGACCGCGCGCTCGTCGCGCTCGACGAGGAGGACACGCCGCAGCGCGTGCTGATCGTGGACGAGGCAGGCAACACGCTGCGCTGGGTGCTGAGCCGCATCAGCACGGCGACGCTGCCGGCGAGCGCGCTGAGCCTGCCACTGCCCTCGGGCGCCGAGACCGTTCGGCCCTGAGCGATGTCGCGCGAACATCGGCGGAACCTCGCGCGCGCCGCGTTGTCGGGGCCTCGATGCTGACCTCCTCGCCTCCATCGTGGTACTCCCGCGCGATGCGCATCGCTACTCGCTCGCTCGCTCTCGGGGTGCTCACCGTCGCCGCGCTCACCGGCTGCGACGAAGGCGCGGCGAACGCGCGACGGGTGATCCACGACGAGCACGCGCGGCGGGTGCACGAGATCGTCCACGAGGATCTCGATCGCGGACTGAGCGGCGTGCGCCAAGCGGCCGCGCGCTTGGCGCCGGGCTTCCTCGTGGAGGATCCCGCCGAGCGCACCTCCGACATGCGGGACGCGCTGCAGATCTTGAGAGGACCGCCACCGCGCGGCATCAGCGACATCGTGTTCTCGCCGATCTCCTTCGTCGCCGCGGTCGGGATGGATGGGCGTGTCATCGCGCGCGACACCGAGGACGACGAGGTCACCGATCCGATGGCGGGCATGGACGCGGCCGGCACGTTCCCCCTCATCCGGCGCGTCATCGACAGCGGCGCCGAAGGCTGCGAGCTCGTGGACTTCCCGGGCTTCACGCCCGAGGATCCGCCGACCGCGCTCGTCCTCTGCGCGACGCCGGCGATGCGCGACGGGACCCAGACGGGCGTGGTGATGTCGGGCACACCGCTGTGGCGCGAGGCGCAGCGGATCGGTCGGCAGATCCAGGGCGAGCGCCCCGATCCCACGCTCGTGCTCTGGGTCTACCTCTACCGAGGCGACAGCCTGCATCACCACGGCGCGCCCGCGGATCTCACCAACGCCGTGCCCGATCACGCGACGCGCACCGCGGGCCTCGCGCGCAGCCCGGGCGGCTTCACGGGTGAGCTGGTGCAGTTCGGGCGCTGGTACGCGTACGGCGTGTTGCCGCTGCCCGAGCTCGGTCCCGACGTGGGCGCGGTGATCTTCCGCGCCGATCCCCTCTGAGGGCTCAACCGCCGTAGCGCAGCAGGGTCTCGACGTTGTCGTCCTCGGGGGCGTTGCCCTCGATGAAGTCGCGCACCCGCGGGTCGTCGCTGCGTCGGATCTCGTCGGGCGTGCCCTGGAAGATCACGAAGCCCTTGTGGATCATCGCGATGCGATCGCTGATCTGAAAGGCGCTCGCCATGTCGTGGGTCACCACGACCGACGTCACCTGGTAGAGCGAGCGGGTCTCGCTGATGAGGTGGTTGATCACCTCGGTCGAGATGGGATCGAGGCCGGTGGTGGGCTCGTCGTAGAGCAGCACCTCGGGGCGCACGGCGACGGCCCGCGCGATGCCCACGCGCTTGCGCATGCCGCCCGAGAGATCCGCGGGCATCGCCCGCTCGGTCCCGGGCAAGCCCACGTCGGCGAGCGACTTGCTCACCCGCTCCGCGATCTGATCCTCGGGCAGCCGAAGGTGCTCGCGCAGGCCGTACGCGACGTTCTCGTAGACGCTCAGCGAGTCGAAGAGCGCCGCTCCTTGGAAGATCATCCCGATGCGGCGCCGCACCTCGGTGTACTCGGACTCGGGCAGCCCTTGGATCTCGCGACCGTCGAAGCGGATCACCCCACCGTCGGTGCGCAAGAGCGCGATCAAGAGCTTGAGCATCACGCTCTTGCCCATGCCCGAGCCCCCGATGATCGTCAGCGCCTCGCCCTTTTGGATCTGCAAGCATAGGTCCTGGTAGACCACCTTCGGTCCGAAAGCCTTGCGTACGTGTTCGAACTCGATCAGCGCCATGGGCGGCGCGCAACGTAGCACCAAGGTGCGCGTGCAGTGGGCCTCGCTCGCAGCGCTGCTCGCGCTCTCGCTCGTGGCCTGCGACGAGGACGATCCCTGTCGCGCGTTGGCCGATGGCGCCGTGACCCATCAGGCGATCTTCGCGCGATTCGTCGACGTGGCGCAGCGGGTGACCGCGTCGGACAGCGCGTTCGCCGAGCGGGCGCACCTGGAGGAGAGCCTCTTCGTCTCGCTGCGCGCCGAGCCGACGGTGCTCGCGGCGTGGGTGGAGCGCACGGGCGCCGCGCCGCTGGCGATCGCGTACCCGCCGCGGGCACCGGTGCTCGATCTGGCGTTCTCCACGTGCCGCTTGCCGGTCGGCCGCCTCGAAGCCGCGCGCGGGACGCTGCACGTCGGCTCGTCGCCCGGTCCGGCGTACTTTCTGCGCCAGGCGCTGGTGGAGCCCGCGCAGAGGCTGGTGATCACCGTCGCGTTCGTCGACGATGCGCCGCGATGACCTCTGCCGATTTTGTGGGGAACTCTGCCCGCGTCCGCCGGTCGGTAGCCCCGATGCCCGCCCCGCCTCCGCCGCGCCGTCGCCCTTCGCTGCCCGTCACGATCCTCGCGCTCATGTTCGTGCTCGCGCCTTCCGGACGCGCGCAGGTGGACGACGAAGCGGAGCGGCTTGCGCCGCTGGTGGGCTCGAGCGATGCGCCGGAGAGCGGGCTCGAGGGCGGGCGCGTGGGCTACGAGGTCGCGCTCGTCGCGCCCGACGCGCTCTTGGCTGGGCGCTCCGAGACGTTCGCGGGCATCGCCTACGAGGTGGTCGGGCTCGATGGTCTGCGCCGCACCCGCGGCTTGCACGTCGAGCTCTCGCTCCTTGCTCGCGCAGTGCCGTCGACCCCGAGCGAGCGCGACGGACCTCCGGCCGCGCTGCCGTTTCGGCTGGTGCAGCGCGCCGAGGCGCACAGCGACGCGGACGGTGCGTTCGAAGTGCAGCTGCCGATCCCCGAGGGTGCGCTGGTCGAGCCGCTCTTGGTGCTGCGCATCGGCCGCGCGGGCGCGCCGCATCGACGCTGGGTGATGCCCGCGTCGGTGTCGCCCGACCTGCGGGTGAACCTCTTGTCCGATCGCTTGCTCTACGAAGGAGGCGAGACGCTGCACGCCTGGGTGCGGCTCACCCAGGGGGAGAACGCCCGCCCCGCCGGGGAACGACGCTTGGTGCTCGAGGTCGTCGACGCCACTCACCACGTGATCGGGACCCATGCGCTCGTGACGGGTCCGAGCGGCGCTGCGTCCATCGACGTCCCGCTCGCGGCGAGCATCGCGCCGGGCGAGCTCACGCTGATGCTCTTCGAGGCGACGGCGACCGGGACGTCGGGTCGCAACCTCACGAACCACGTCGTGCAGGTCGGGGTGCGGCACCTCGAGCGGATGCGCATCGCCGTCGGGCTCGATCGGCACCTGCTCGCGCCGGGCGACCCGCTCACGGGGATGGTGCAGGTGATCGCCGCGGACTCGACGCCGATCGCGGGCGCCGAGGTCGCGCTGACCGCTGGTGCGAGCGGGAGCGAGACCGCGCAGACGCTGTTCACGGACGCCGCCGGGCAGGTGCACTTCTCGCTGCCGACCGCGAGCTACCTCTCGGGTGACTCCGCGAGCTTCCGCCTCAGCGCGACCGCGAGCCATCCGGCGCACGGCAGCGCGACCGGGAGCGAGGGCTACACCGTGGCGCGCACCCCGTTCTTCGTGACGGCGCACGCCGAGAGCGGGGCGCTCGCGGTGGAGATCGAGTCGGACCTCTACCTCTCGGTCACCAACGCGCTCGGTGAAGAGGCGCCCGCGGGGCTCTCGGTCGAGGTCCGCGGCCCTGCGATCGCCGGCGGTCGTGCGACCGCCACGACCGACGCCCACGGTCTGGTGCGCGTGAGCGCGCGGGTGCCGCGTACGGCCGTGGCCCGATCGTCGGGCGGCGCGTGCAGCGGCACGTCGGCCACCGAGATCGTCGCGAGCGTGCAGGCGCCGAACGGACGCACACCGTCGGACGTGAGCCTCTGCGTCGGGGTGGCGCTCGGGGTCGAGGTCGTGCCGCACCTCGATCGTGTGGTCGCGCGCGGCGGTGAGCGCATCGACGTCGCGCTGCGGCGCCGCGCGGGCACGAGGCGCCGGGTGATCGTCGAGCTCTTGCAGGGTGGACGACCGCGCACGTTCGCGTTCGCGGATCCCAACGCCAGTAGGGTCTCGATCGACGTGCCCGCGAGCTCGACCGGACGCATGTCGGTGCGGGTGCGGCCGCTGGCGGACGACGACGCGCGCGCCTCGATCGAGGACTCGGGCGCCACGCTGCTGAACACCGGCGCGAGCACGTCGCTGATCGTGCGGCCCGACGACGCGTTCGAGCTCAGCCTCACCACCGACGCGCCACGCTACGAGGTGCGGGACACGGTCCACGCGACGCTCGCCACGAACGTCCCGCCGGCCGAGCGCGCCTGGGCCACGGTGCTCGTCCGCGACGAGTCGTGGCACGCGGGTGAGATCGACTACGCGCTCTACAGCTGGACCGAGGATCTGCGCACGCTCATCCGCGAGGCGCTGCCCGCGCACGACCTGGCGCTCCGCTTCGCGATGGCCGCGGGGGAGGTCCCGGAAGAAGAGGTGATCGGAGAGCTGCCGGTGATCGTGCCCGCGTGGGCCGCGGACTCGATCTACGAGCGCACTCCGACCGGGGCCGCGAACCTGCGCTTCGATCCGCTCGCAGAGCGCGAGGTGCTGATCCGCACGACGTACGCGCACGCGGCGGCGCAGCTCGAGCAGCTGCTGGCATCGCTGCCGGAGTACGACCCCGAGTCGATCCGCGGCCTGTTCGCGCCCGGAGGTCGCATCCGCTTTGCCGAGGACGCCTACGAGCGGATGGAGGAGCTCGGGCTCGGCGAGGCGAGCATCGGGCTGGGTGGGTTGCCGCTCACGCCCGGGGATCTCGAGCGAGCGAACATCGGCTTCAGCTTCGACATCGCCGCCGCGCGAGTCGCCCGCGCGCGCCTCGTCACCCTGCTCGGCGTGATCGCGACGGTCGGGAGCACGACGCAGCCGGAGATCGCGCGCATCTTCTCGGTCGAGCCCCCCGAGCGCTGGCTGGCGCTCGCCGCGCACCACGGCTTCGTCGAGCCGAGCCTGCTGCTCGATCCGTGGGGGCGCCCTTACGTGTTCCGCGACGCGGGCTCGCGCCGTCCCGCGATCGTCCTCTCCGAGCGCGCACCGAACTGGGAGCTCGTCTCGGCCGGCGCCGACGGACGCTACGGGACGGGCGACGACGTGCGCGATCCCTTCGCGCGCGTGGTGCCCGAGGGCACGGTGTACGCGGAGCGCAGCGGCGAGAACGCGCTCATCGCCGAGCTCTCGCGCATCGCGCCGGGCGTCTCCGCGCTCACCCGCATGGCGGCGGCGTATGGCGAGCTCGGCTTGGCCGCGAGCGACGAGATGGTGCCGTCGTCGGTCTACGCGTACGCCAGCGAGGCGTACAACGACGAGCCGCTCGCTGGGTACGTGGGCGAGGGGACGATCGGGCTCGGCAACATCGGCACCATCGGGCACGGCGCGGGCGGCGGAGGGAGCGGCTCGGGCTACGGCTCGGGCAGCGGCTCCTTCCGAGGTCGCTCCGCGCGCGCGCCCTCGATCCGCATGGGCTCCGCGGTGGTGGTGGCGCCGTCGGCGCTCGCGCGCGTGGTCCGCGAGGAGTTTCCCGCGACGCTGCTCTTCGTCGGCGAGGTCCCGCTCGATGCCAGTGGCCACGCATCGGTCGACGTACGGCTCGCCGACGCGGTCACCACGTACCGGCTCGAGGCGATCGCGTGGTCCGAGACCGGCTGGGTGAGCTCGGCGCGCGCGCGGGTCACGGTCGATCAGCCCGTGCAGATCGACGCGCCCATCCCGGAGCGCGCGCACGCCGGCGATCGCATCCTGGTGCCGCTCCGCGTGGTGAACCGCAGCGCCCGGGCCATCACGGTGCATCCGGTCGTGACCGTCGAGGGCGAGGTGCGCCTGCGGCTCTCGCCGATCGCGCCCGTGACGGTGCCCGCCGAGGACGGCGTGGCGCTCGCTCTCGCGATCGACGCAGACGCTGCGGGCTCCGGCGCGATCCTGATCGAGGCGAACGGCGACGGCGGCGAGGCGCTCGATGCGGTGCGACGCCCGATCGAGGTGCGTCCCGATGCGCGCCCGCTCTCGCTGCGGCGTGACGCGCTGCTCGAGGATGCAGGGGCGCTCTCGCTCGAGGTACCCCGCGACGTGCTCGCAGGCGGGCGCGGCGAGGTGCGGGTGTGGGTGGGGCACGCGCTGTTCGGGAGCCTCGCGAACGCGGGCGGCGACGACGCCGCGATCGCCGCGTGGGCGTCCGCGATGCTGGGCCGTGAAGTGAGCCCCGAGATCATCGAGCAGCTGCGGCCCCGCTTCCCCGCCGAGACGGAGGACGGCGAGCCGCTCGCGATCCGCACCACGCCGGGCGCGACCGCGGCGATCGTGGGCGGGCTCTACCGTGAGCCGGCGCTCGACGACGCAGGCGTCGCGGCGCTGCTGCGCGCGCTCGCCGATCAGATCACCGCGGGCGGAGTCACCGCGCCGACTTCGGCGTTGCTCGGGCTGAGCGCGGCGGCGCGGCACCGCGATGCTCGGCCCGCGCTGGGCGAGCTGCTCGACGAGGTGCTCGCGGGCTTGGCCTCGCTGAGCGCGGCCGAGGGCGCGCAGGCGGTCGAGGCGCCGGAGACGTGGGTGAGGGTCGCGGCGGCGCTCGCGCTCACGGGCGATCGAGACGATCACCCCCGCGTGGACGAGATGCTGCGTCGCGCGGAGCGCCACGTGATCCGCGTGGAGCACCAGGGCGCAGCGATCGCGTGGCTCGAGCCCGACTTCGACGACGGCGCGAGCATCGAGCCGCGCGCCGTCCCGACGTCGCTGATGGCGCTCGCGCTGATCGGACGCGGTCGACGGACGGACGCGCTGCCGTTCTTGCGGGCGCTCGCGAGCATGCACGACGGCGTGTCGAGCTGGACGGTGCAGGCGCGCGCGCTGGCGATCGCCGCGATGGGCTTGATGGTCGAAGGGCCGACGCCGGAGGGCGCGGTCGCGCTGTCGCTCGATGGACAGGCCATCGCGAGCAACGACGACGGCCTGTCGTTCACGCTCGTCGCGGAGACGCTTGGGGCCGCGGGTACGCACACGCTGGTGGTCTCGCTTTCTGACGGGATGCTCGCGTTCGCCGAGGTGAGCTCGGAGCACCTCGTGCCGTGGGATCGGACCGAGGAGCGCACGCTGCCGGTGTCGCTCCGCTGGAGCGGCGAGGTCGGCGCGCGCGACACGAGGTCCGCGCTGGTGCTGGAGGTGCGCAACCGTTCCGCGCGGGTGATGGCGCGTCCGGTGATCACGATCCAGCTGCCGTCCGGGGCGGAGCTCGACACGGAGGCGCGGCGTCTTCTGGGTCGCCACGGGACGCTCAGCCACACCGATGACGGCGTGCGCCTGCGCTTGCCGCCGCTGCGGGTGGGCGAGGAAGTGCGCATCGTGCTCCGCGCGCGCTGGACGCTCGCGGGTACCCTGCGCGGTCTCGGGGTCACGGTGAGCGACGAGCGCGGCGAGGCGGAGCGCGTCGCGGTGATCGCGTCGCGATCGATCGAGATCCCCGAAGAGGGCGACGAGCCCGAGCTCGATCCGCGCGATCGCATGCGGCCCCCGACGGCGCCTGCGCCTGTACCGCTGCCGATCGATCCGCTGCCGCGCGCGCTGTCGGACGGGCTGCGCTGAGGAGGAGAGAGGGAGAACAGGTGGCGGTCGGGCGAGCACTGCTCGTCGAGTGGGTGGCTGTTGGCCGCGACCGTCGTGAACGTGAACTTGATCGTACTTGAACGTGGTCGTGAACGTGGACGGTCGTCTTCTCCTCGCTCGTTCGTGCTCTCGTGCGCCCCGGTCCGCAGCGTTCTACGCGGAACCCTCAGCGCGGCCCCTTGCTGCACGGTCACGCCAGAGCACTGCGCTGAGGGAGGGAGAGAACAGGCGGTCGGGTGAGCACTGCTCGTCGAGCGGGTGGCTGTTGAACGCGACCGTCGTGAACGTGAACTTGAACGTGGTCGTGAACGTGGACGGTCGTCTTCTCTCCCCCGGCCTCTGCTGCACGTTCACGCTGGCGCCGCGCTCTGAGGGAGACGTTCACGTTCACGACCACGATCACGATCACGTTCACGAGCGCTGTGCTCGCAGGCCGGATCGCGGTCGGGCTCGCTCTCTACCGGTAGCGGGACCACGCGATTCCCAGCTTCCTCATCCGCGACCGCAACGTATGCGGGTTGATTCCCAGCTGAAGCGCGGCGCCCTTGGGGCCTTCGATTCGCCCGTGGCTGGCACGCAGCGCCTGCTCGATGTGATCCCGCATCGCGTCCTCGAGGCGGGAGGGCGACCCGAGCGAGGGGGCGAACGACGGACCGAGTGCCGGCGACGGATCGGGTGCTCTGGCGAGCGCGGGCTCGGGGGCGAGCGGGGCGCTCTGCTGGCTCGGGTAGGTCGCGCCGAGCGCGGCGCCGACCTCGAGCTTGCGGCCGTGGCCCAAGATCGTCGCGCGCTCGATGACCGACGCGAGCTCGCGGACGTTGCCCGGCCACGGGTAGGCCAAGAGCAGATCGAGATCCTCGCGGCTCGGCGTGAGTGGTCCGGCGCCGAGGCGCGTGCCCGCGCGTGCGGCGAAGTGCGCGGCGAGCGCGGGGATGTCCTCGCGTCGCTCGCGCAGCGACGGAAGGCGGAGGGGAAACACCGACAGCCGGTACCAGAGGTCTTCGCGAAAGCTTCCGTCGTCGACCATCGCGTGCAGATCGCGGTGCGTCGCCGCGACGATGCGCACGTCGACCGAGAGCGTGCGCTGTCCGCCCACCCGCTCGAGCGTGCCCTCTTGCACGATGCGGAGCAGCCGCACTTGCGCCGCGAGCGGCAGCTCGCCGACCTCGTCCAAGAGCAACGTCCCGCCGTCGGCGCGCTCGAACCAGCCTTTCTTGGTCGCGACCGCGCCGGTGAAGGAGCCTCGCTCGTGCCCGAAGAGCTCGCTGTCGATCAGCTCGCTCGGGATCGCGCCGCAGTTCACCCGCACCATGGGCCCGGCGTGACGTCGACTCCGCTCGTGCAGCGCGCGCGCGACCACCTCCTTGCCGGATCCGGTCTCGCCGAGGAGCAACACCGGCACGTCGGTGCTCGCGACCTGCGCGACCCGCTCCATCACGGCGCGCAGCCCCCCGCGCTCGCCCACGATCGACTCGACGATCGACTGCCGCGACAGGCGCGTGAGCAGCGCTTGGTTCTCCGCGAGCGCGGCCTCGCGCAGCCGCGCGAGCTCGTGGAGGCGACGATCGTTGGCGAGCGCGACGGCGAACGGCGAGCGCAGCGCCCGCAGCGCGGCGTGCTCGTGGCCATCGAGCGCACGGTGGGACGCGAGCACCAGCACGCCGATCGGTCCCTCGTCTCCCGCGAGTGGCAAGAGATGCACCCGCCCATCGCTCGCGGGCGTCAGCGCGTCGAGCGCGAGCGGCGCGCGGGTGGTGATCGACGCGCGCTGCGCGAGGAAGGCGAACAAGGCGTCGAGCGCGGCGCCGCTCAGCGCCGTCTTGCCGCGCGGGACGCCCTCGATCGCCGTCCCGGCGCACGCCAGCGCGGTGAGCTGCCGGTGGCCGAGATCGATCCCCAGCGCAGCGATGCCCTCCACCGGCAGAAAGCGCGCGAGCACCGGGAGCATGCGCGCGAGCGACTCTTCGATGTCGAGGTGTAGACACGCCTCGCGCCACACGGCGAGCTCGAGCTGCACGAGACGGTGCCCAGGATCGGCGACGGGAGCGAGGTCCACGCGCGGCGCCTGAGCAGCCCGCGTGCCGTGCCCTTTCTCCGGCCTGGGCGAAGGCGAGGTCCGCGAGGGCTTGGCGGGACGCCGGGGCATGGAGCCGTGAAATAGCACGGAACCGTGACATGCCACGGTGACATGCCACGGGATCGGGCAAGGTTCAGCGGCGCTTGGTAGCGCGCTTCGGCGTCCGCGAGGTGATCGAGCGGAGCTCCTGCACCGGATAGAGCGCCTTGCAGCTCGGGCAGCGGTGACGCGCGCCGATCTTGATGCTCGCGCGCGTGACGACCTCGTCGGTCTTGCAGTGCGGGCATGTCGTGCGAGCGACCATCGCGGGTAGGAAGGGCAAGACCATGCGAGCGGGAGCATGGCACGCCCAACGACCCGAGCGCCCGCGCCCGCGCCCGCGCCGAACCCGCGCCCGCGCCCGCGCCCGAACCCGCGCCCGCGCCCGCGCCCGCGCCCGCGCCCGAGCCCGCTCTCTCCCTCCCCCTCTCCCCGCCTCCCGCCTCCGCCCGCCGCGTGGTAGCCCTCACCCGCTTGCGCATCTCCTTCGCGTCCCTGCTCGCGTTCCTCGTCGCGTTCGCGCCGATGGCGAGCGCTGCGCATGCGCGCGCCGAAGCGCTGAAGATCGCGAGCGACTTCGATCCCACGACCGAGCACTCGGTCGAGCTCGTCGCGCACGGCGGCCACGCGGTCGCGCTTCCGTCGGGCGCGAGCGTCGAGCTCCCTGCCGCGCCCGCTGCGCTGCTGCCCGCGACGACGCGCGGCTGGACGCTCGCCGTCCGCGTCGCCGCACGCCCGGTGCTCGCCGCGGCGCCCCCGCCTCCCTTTCGCACCCGCGTCGGCGTCACCATCCCGCGCCGCTGCCCCCCTCGACTCGAAGACGACGACGGTCCCTGAGCACCTCTCTCTCCCATCCATTCATCCACCCGGGGCGCTGGCCCCACAGGAGAGAGAACATGACCGACGACGAGCAGAAGTCGGGCGCGCCGGAGCAGGACAGCTCCGAGCAGCCCGCGAGCGCGGCGCCGATCCTGATCGGCTTCGCGGTGTGTGCCGCGGTGCTGATCGTGATCGGTGTCCTCACGCAGCCTTGATGAGGGACTGAGACGAGACGGCGTGTGGAGCGAGTGCTCCGCACGCCGTCGTCGTCTGCAGCGAGCGCGATGAGCTCCGCGCTCCGTCCTGGGCAACCGTGATCCGCCACGGCCCACCACGACGAAGGGAGCGTCGAAACCCTCGTTTCCGTGACCCCGCCTGGCACCGATGCTGCTGAGGGGCCGCGCATGATCCGAACCTCTCGACGGCGCGCGCATCCCGATCCGCTCCTGTGCTCCGCAGCGCTCGCCCTCTGTTGCATCGCCTCGGGCGCGCGCCCGGCGTTCGCGCAGCCCGACTGCACCACCCTCTCGGAGCACGTGGTGATCGGCGTCGGCGGCAGCGCGAGCAAGCCGCTCTTGGCCCGCCTCGCCGCCGAGCTCCGCGCGCTCCCCACCCCGATCCACCTCGTCTACTACAGCCCGGGGGCGTGCTTCGGCATCACCCCGTTCGTCGACGACACCCCGATCACCGGCGTCGCGCAGTACTGGGACGCCGACGGCACGGAGAACAACTGCGCGCTGCCCACGCTCGGGGTCACGCCCGACTTCGGCATGCTGGGCAACGCGGGCACCCTCTGCGCGGGGGTGACCGAGATCCCCGAGGGCATCGGCGACTTCGCGGGGCCGGTCACCTCCTGGTCGGTGATCGTGCCTTCGGCCTCGAGCCAGACGTCGATCGCGTCCGAGGCGCTCTACTTCGTCTACGGGTTCGGCCCCGAGGGTGACGTGTCTCCCTGGAACGTCGCGGGCGAGATCTACGGCCGCAACGCGACGAGCGCCGCGCAGATCGCGGTCGGCTTGGCGATCGGCGTCCCCGTCGATCGCTTCCTGTGCGGACCCGCGGGCAGCGGCCTGCCCTGCATCGATACCCGCTCCAACGGCGGGACGGTGACGGCGCTCGCCGCGTCGCTGAACCCGGAGAACGCGATCGGCTTCACCAGCACCGAGGTCGCCGATCTGAACCGCGCGACCGTGCGGACCCTCGCCTACCAGCACCGCGATCAGTCGTGCGGCTACTGGCCCGACCGCACTTCGACGGGCTTCGACAAAGCCAACGTGCGCGACGGTCACTACTTCCTCTGGAGCGCGTACCACTTCTACGCGCGGGTGGATGGCACGGGCGCGATCACCGACGCCGACACCGCGCAGGTCATCGGCTACTTCACCGGCGCGGTCAGCGACCCCGAGGTGCCGATCCTCGATCTCACGATCGACAACGGCAACATCCCCGAGTGCGCGATGAACGTGTGGCGCGACACCGATCTCGGTCCGCTCTACAGCCACCAGCCCGAGCAGCCCTGCGGCTGCTACTTCGAGGCGCGCACCACCGGCGAGTCCGATTGCACCGCGTGCGAGACGTCGTCCGAGTGCCCCAGCGCCGCCCCCGTCTGCCGTCACGGCTACTGCGAGGTGATCTGAGATGCGTGTGCTCTTCTTCATCGTCTCCACCGCGCTGCTGAGCGCTGGCTGCGATCGCACGACCGAGGAGCCGCCGGACACCGGCGGACGTCGTGATGTGGGCACCGACGCCGGGACGGATGCGTCGACGGACGACGTGACCGCGCTCGACGCGGGCCTCGAGTGCCGCGGGACGGGCGGCTGCTGGTCGTGCGCGCCCACCGAGCCCGAGCACTTCCTCGACGGATGCACGGACTCGACGTGCGAGCCCTTCGACGTCACCCGCGCTCGGCTGCCGCTGCTGCGCCCCGACGGAACCCTGCCGCCCCTGCCCTGATCGCGAGCGCTCGCTCGCAGAGAAGACGTCGTGTCCATGTCGCTGCTCCGCACCCTGAGCACCGCGTCTGCGGTGTGGCTCGCGCTCCCGTCGCTGCTCGCGGCGCAGGACGCGGGTGAACCCTACGAGGAAGACCTCGAGATCGTCGCGACGCCGGAGGCGCCGGCGGACGACGACGAAGACGTCGAGCTCGTCGTGACCGCGGACGCCGTCGAGGGCGACGGGGAGCGAGAGCTCGCGCTGTTGCGGGCGCAGGTCGCGGCGCTCGAGGCGCGGCTCGGCGCGCTCGAAGGGGCGGAGTCGGAGGCGGGGTCAGGGTCGGGCTCGGGCGCGGGGTCAGGGTCGGGCGCGGGCACGGGCACGGGCACGGGCACCGGCGCGGGCGCGGGCGCGGGCGCGGGCACGGGCACGGGCGCGGGCGCGGGATCAGAGTCGGGCGCGGAGTCAGCGTCGGGCTCGGGCGCGGGGGCGGACGGGGATCTGGTGGCGGTGATCGCCCGTGGGCTTCGCCTCACGGGCTACGTGCAAGCCCAGTACGAATGGAGCGATCTCAGCGAAGACCAGCTGCTGCAAGGCGGTGAGCCGCTCAACCACAATCGCTTCGTCATCCGTCGAGGGCGCCTCCGTCTCACCGGACGTTGGGACTTCGTCGAGGCGGACTTCGAGATCGACGCGAGCACCACGCGCGGGCTCTCGGTGTCGGTGCGGCGCGCGAGCCTCGGCCTCGCGCTCCGAGAGCGGACCGACGTAGCGCCGCTGGTTCGCTTGCGTGCCGGCCTGACCGAGATCCCCTTCGGCCACGAGCTCCGCGTCTCGCAGCGCGATCTCCCTTTCCTCGAGCGCACCACCGGCTCGCTCGCGTTCTTCCGAGGTCCAGTCGACGTGGGCGCGCGCTTCGATGGCCAGCTCGGCGTCTTCACCTACGACCTGATGGTGATGTCGGGCACGCCGCTCGACGATCGCGCGGGTGCGAGCAGCCTCGATCCCACGGGCGCGCCGGATCTCGTCGGCCGCTTGGGCGTGCTCCTCGATCCGCTCGATGCGCTGCGGGTCTCGGTCGGTGCGTCGTTCCTCTGGGGCACCGGCTTCAGCCCGGGACAGGACGCGACGCCGAATCGCCTCGAGTGGCGCGACCTCAACGAGAGCGGGACCCTCGACACCGGCGAGCTCGTCGCAGTGCCCGGACGCGCGGCGCTACCCTCGTCGACCTTCGAGCGTTGGGCGCTCGGCGCCGACGTCGCGCTCGACTTCACCACGCCGCTCGGAGAGACGTCGCTCTTCGGCGAGCTCGTGGTGGCGCAGAACCTCGATCGCGGGCTCTTCGTCGCCGATCCGATCGTCACCGGCGCGCCCATCCGCGAGCTCTCCGCGTATGCCGCGCTCGGGCACACGTTCCTTCAGTGGGGCCTCATCGGCTTTCGCTACGACCTCTACGATCCCAACAGCGATCTCTTCGAGCAGCGCCGCGGCGTCGCGGTGCCAGGCGATGCGTCCATCCACACGCTGTCTCCGCTGCTCGGCGTGCGCCTTCCCTCGGGCTTCCTCGAGGGCTTCGAGGGGCGCTTGGTCGCGCAGTACGACGTGGTGCTCGATGCGCTCGGCCGCGACGCGCGCGGGGTGCCGGGCGATCTGAAGAACGACCGCTTCACCGTCCGCGTGCAGGGGGCGTTCTGATGCGCGCGCCCGATCGGCTCGCGATGGGCCTCGCGATCCTCGCGCTGAGCGGATGCACCGGCGCGCTGCAGCCCCTCGGGGTCACCGAGCCGATCCGGGTGCGCGGGGGTGCGCTCGAGCTCCGCGCGTGGCCCGCGAGCGAGGGCGCAGCCGAGATCACGTCGCTCGAGGTCGCCAGCGGCATCGTGATCGATGGACAGGTCGCGCGCCGGGTCGCCGGCCGCACCACCGAGGACGCGTACGCGGTGATCGTCGCGCTCGAGGGCCTGGGCAATGGCTTCTGGATCCGCCCGGTCGACGCCGTCGATCCCACGTTCGACGGCGAGCGCAGCTTCGAGCTCGACGTGGACTTCGGCAGCGGGATCCCTCCCGGTCGCCACGATCTCTTGCTCGCCGCCATCGACGGAGACGGGCGCGCAGGCCCGGTCACACGACTGACCCTCTGCGTGATCGACGACGCCGTGCCCGACGGGCTGAACGCGTGCGATCCCACGCTGCGGCCGCCCGCGGTGGTGATCACGCTCCGCTGGGACACGCCCGTCGATCTGAACCTCGTCGTCGACACGCCGGACGGAAAGCGAGTCGATCCCCGTCACCCGACGACCGCGCTCGTCGAGCCCGGCAGCACCGTGCCGCCCGATGTGCTCGCGGATCCCCACGTCGGTCGCTTGAACCGCGACTCGAACGCGGGCTGCCTCCTCGACGGTCGCAACGCCGAGAGCCTGGTGTTCGCCGAGGCGCCGCCCGAGGGCTCGTACTTGCTCCACGCGGATCTCTTCGACGCGTGCCACGAGAGCGGCGTGCGGTTCGCGGTGAGCGTCTACCGACGCACCACGCGCGACGACGGCACGTACGCGCTCGAGCAGACCGAGCAGCGCACTGGGTTTCTGCCGGCGGCCGCGAGCAGCGGGGGCGCGCTGCCGCCGCTCTACCTCGGCGCCGTGACGTTCTGAGATCTCGCTCCCTCGTTTCTCTCCCCGAAAGGCGCTCCTCTCATGTTGGTCGAATCCCTGGTCCATTTCGCGCTGCTCGGTAGCAGCTGGGTGCTCTACCTCTTGCTCGCGCTGTCGGTGTTCTCGTTCACCGCGATGTTCGAGCGCTTCCGCTTCTTCCGCCGCAACAAGCAGGCGGGCGAGGGGCTGCGCGAGCAGCTGATGAAGGCGGTGCTCGCGCGCGACGAGGGCGCCATCAGTCGCGCGATCGAGGGCAACCCGAGCATCGAGGCCTCGGTGCTGCGGCAAGCGTGGCAGTTCCGCGAGGGCGGCGCGCCGGCGCTGAGCGATGCACTGGAGAGCGCGCTCGGCAAGGCGCGCGGCGAGCTCGAGCGATCGATGACGGTGCTCGGCACGCTGGGCAACAACGCGCCGTTCATCGGTCTGTTCGGCACGGTGCTCGGCGTCATCGAGGCCTTCTCGCACCTCGGCACCGGCGACGACGCCGCGATGACCGGCGTGATGGCGGCGATCGCCGAGGCGCTGGTGGCGACGGGCGTCGGCATCTTCGTCGCGATCCCCGCGGTGGTCGCGTTCAACGTCGCGCAGAAGAAGATCGGCGACGTCGAGAACGACACCACCGCGCTGGGCAAGCTGCTCTCGGCGTGGCTGCACACCAAGGAGAGCGGGGGTCGGGTACACGGCGGGAGCGAGCGCAGTACGACCGATGCGCCGCGCGCGGCGAGCGCCACCTCGAAGGCGACCGCCTCCCTCGAGGCCGCTGCGGGAGCCGAGTGACGTGGCGGCCACCGCATCCACCGGTCGGCGCAGCCGCGCGCCCATCGTCGGTATCAACGTCACCCCGATGGTCGACGTCGTGCTGGTGCTCCTCGTCATCATGATGGTCTCGGCGACGTACATCGTCTCGCAGTCGCTGCGGGTGAACCTGCCGACCGCGAGCAGCTCGGACGGGAGCGCGGCCTCGCCGTCGATCGTCACCATCGGCGCCGATCGAAGCCTGCACTGGGGGGAGGAGACGGTGACCGAAGCCGAGCTCATCGCGCACCTCCGAGGCGCCGTGGGCTCGGCCGCACGCGCCGAGGACGTGACGCTGATCGTCTCGGCCGACACCGACGCGCCGCACGGCGTCGTCGTGCACGTGATGGATCTGGCCCGGAGCGAGGGCATCGCGTCGTTCGCGATCAACGTCGAGCGCGCGAGCGAGTGAAGCCGAGGTGATGGCGTGAAGCTGTGGATCGCGAGCGTGGGACTGCACGGGCTCTTGGCCGTCGGGCTGATGTCGATCGAGGCGCCAGCGCGCACCGAGCTGGTGCGCATCACGGTGCGCGAGATCACCCGCACGCTGCCGGAGCCCGCGCCCGCTCCCGAGCCGGCGCCCGCTCCCGAGCCCGCGCCGATCGCGGACACCGCTCCCGTCCCCGACACCC
>CAYZQM010000038.1:0-5395 GCA_964480175.1 uncultured Sandaracinaceae bacterium | reverse complement strand
CGCCCCGCCCCGCACGCGAGCCCGCTGCGGATGCACCACCGTCGCCCGCCGCGCCCACGGTCGCCGCCCCCGAGTTCGGCATCGCGCTGAGCGGAAGCAGCAGCGGTCCCGGGATCGCGGTGCCGGTCGGCACCCCGGGCGGTGCGCGCCCCGCGGAGCGCACCGCGCGCACCGCACATCGCGCGCTCGCCGAGCCCACAGCCACCGACGCCGCCGACGCGTGCCCGGACGCCGCCACTCGACCGCAGCCGCTCGCGATGCCTTCGCCGCGCTACACCGACGCCGCGCGCGCGGCAGGGATCACCGGGAGGGTGCGCGTCGCGATCGACGTCGACGCCGAAGGCAACGTGACGAGCGTCGAGGTGATCGGCTCGCTCGATCCCGGCCTCGACGAGGCGGCGATCGAGGCCGCGCGCGCCGCGCGCTTTCGTCCAGCGACCCACTGCGGTCAGCCCATCGCTGCACGCTTCACCGTCGCCATCCGGTTCGAGCTGTGAGGGGCGCCTTCTTGCTGTTGTGCGCGCTGGTGCTGGCGCTCGCGGCGCGCGCCGGCGCGCAGTCGCTGACCCGCGCGCCCGAGCTGGTGACGTTCGTCGCGGCGCCCTATCCCGAGAGCGAGCTCGGCGAGGACGGGAGCGCACGTGAGGTGGCGGTCGAGCTGGGCATCTTGATCGCCGTCGACGGAACCGTCGCCGACGTCGAGGTGAGGACGAGCGGCGGCGCGGCGTTCGACGAGGCGGCGGTCGCTGCGGCGCGGCAGTTCGTGTTCACGCCTGCCGAGGTCGACGGCGCGGCTGCTGCGATCTGGATCTCGTATCGCTACGTGTTCGAAGTCGAAGAGATCGCCGAGGCGATCGAGACCGCGGACTTGGTAGGTGTCGTCCTCGCGGGCGGCGAGGTGATCGAAGGCGTGGTGGTGCGGGTGCAGCGGTTGGACTCAGACCCGATCGCAGGCGCTGGTCCTGATGATCTTCGAGAGGTGTTCCCCCTGAGGAGCGAAGCGACGATTTGGGGGAACAGCCCGCCCGCAGGCCGAAGGCCGAGGACCGGGCGGATGGGGGCATCCACGGATTCGGACTCAGGGTCTGGGATCGATCTCGGATCGGAAGAGAGCGCGTCGCCAACGACATCCAACGATGTCGATACGCGTGTCGAGATGACCGATACATCTGGAGCGTTCTCATTCCTCGAGCTCCCGCCGGGGCGCTACGCGGTCTCCATCGAAGGCGAGGGCATCGTGCCGGCTGCGACCGAAGAGGTGCTCGTGGCGGGAGAGCGGCTCGAGGTCCGCTACGACGTCGCCCGCGTGTCCGTCGACGTGCCTTCTGAAGGGGATGATCTGGAGCTCGTGGTCACCGCGCCCGCGCTGCGACGCGCGGTGGTCTCTACCGAGGTGCGCGCCGAGGAAGCGCGCTTGGTGCCGGGGACGTCGGGCGACGTGGTCCGGGTGATCGAGAGCTTGCCCGGCGTCGCGCGCGCCACCGCGGGCACCGGCAACCTCGTGGTGTGGGGCGCGGCGCCCGAGGACACCCGCACGTACGTCGATGGCGTCCCCATCCCACGCTTGATGCACGAGGGCGGATTGCGCTCCGTCATCCAGCCCGACTTCGTCACTGGCATCGAGCTCCTCCCGGGCGGCTACGGGCCCAGCTACGGGCGCGGGCTCGGCGGCGTCGTCGCGGTGCGCACGGAGACCCCGCACGACGACGACGGGCTGCATGGATCCCTCGCGCTCGATCTTCTCGACGCGTCCATGATGCTCCGCGCGCAGCTCGATCCTCGGGTGCACGTCGCTGGTGCCGCGCGCGTCAGCCTCATCGATCTGTTCGCCGACGCCGCGCTCGGCGAGGCCAACGCGGCGTTCGTCCCGGTGCCTCGCTACCGCGACGGTCAGCTCCGCGGGCGCTTCGACCTGAGCGACGGCGACGTGCTCGAGGTCGTCGGACTGCTCGCCTCCGATCGCTTCGCGCGCGGCGTACCCAACCCCGATCCCGCCCTCGCGGTGAGCGACACCCGCGCGCTCGACTTCCAACGCGTGTACCTCACGTGGACCCGCGACCGGGGCGACGGCACCGAGATCGTCGTGACGCCGTACGTCGGCTTCGATCAGCGCCTGAGCGAGGCGACGTTCGGCAACGTGCGGACCGCGGAGGCGAGCGAGACCGTGCTCGGTGGTCTGCGGGCCCGTCTCCGTACCCGGATCACCGAGTGGCTCTCGCTCGAGATCGGCATCGACGCCGAGGTCCGCAGCACGTCGCTCGCGCGCACCGGATCCGTTGGCTTGCCTTCGCGCGAGGGCGATGTCCGCGCGTTCGGACAGGCGCCTCCGGATCGCATCAGCGAGGACACGTGGTCGGTGCTCTCGGCCAGCGTCGCGCCGTACGTCGAGGCCGACTTCAGCTTGGCCAACGGAGCGCTGCACGTGCTGCCCGGGGTGCGCCTCGATCCCTACGTGCGCAGCATGAGCCTCCGCGCCCCGGTCGCCGATGGCGCGGCGCCGATCGGTCTGACGCTGCAGGACTTCCGCGCGGAGCCGCGGCTCTCGATCCGGTTCAGTCCGGACGAGCTCATCACGCTGAGCGCGGCGGGCGGCCTCTACCACCAGCCGCCTTCGCCTCGGGATCTGAGCGCGTCGTTCGGCACCCCGAGCCTGCCGCTCGCGCAGGGGCTGCACGCGGTGCTGGGCGCGAGCGTGCAAGCGACCGAGACCACCTCGATCGAGGTGACCGGCTTCTTCACCCACCAAAACGCGCTCGCGATGCGCAGCGCATCGAGCGCGCCGCTGGCAGCGCAGGCGCTGGTGCCGAGCGGCGAGGGTCGCGCGTACGGCGCGCAGCTCTTGCTGAGGCAGCAGCTCGTCGAGGGCCTCCAAGGGTGGATCGCGTACACGCTCTCGCGCAGCGAGCGGCTCGATCGCGACGGCGCCGCGTGGCGCCTGTCGGACTACGACCAGACGCACGTGCTCACGGTGGTCGCGAGCTACCGCATCCCCACGATCGAGCTCGACGTGGGCCTGCGCTTTCGGGTCTCGAGCGGCTATCCCCGCACCGCGGTGATCGGGAGCAGCTACGACGCCGCGCGCGATCGCGCTCAGCCCGTGTTCGGGACCCACAACGCGATTCGCTTGCCCGAGTTCGTGCAGCTCGATCTCCGCATCGGGCGGAGCTTTTCGATCGACATCGTGACGATCGACGTGTTCCTCGAGGTGCTCAACGTCTGGGATCAGCCGAACGTCGAGGAGTACGCGTACGCCCCCGACTTCTCCGCGCGCGACGGCGTACGCGGCTTGCCCATCCTGCCGGTGCTGGGGATTCGAGGTGCGATGTGAGGCGCGTGCTCTTGGGGCTGATCCTGCTCGGCTGCGTGCCCGACCTGGACGTCGACGAGTCGCGACTGAACGCGCCGCGCGTGCTCGCGATCGCCAGCGATCCCGCCGAGGCCCGCGCGGGCGAAACCGTGTCGTTCACCGCGCTCTACGCGGGACAGGACGGAGTGATCGAGGAGGCGCCGCTCGACTGGGCGTTCTGTCTCACGCGCCCCTCGCCCTCGGAGCTCAGCCCCTACGCGTCGTCGTGCGTCGCGTGGGAGGGCGAGGGCTTGATCTCGATCGGCGTGGGCTCGAGCGTGCGCGGCGCCGTGCCGCGCGAGGCGTGTCGTCTCTTCGGTCCCGATCCGCCGCCGGTCGGCGAAGACGGCGCGGCGGGGCGTCCCATCGATCCCGATCCCACGGGCGGCTACCGGATCCCGCTGCGCGTCATCGAGCCCGACGACGACGCGATCGCGATGGGCGAGCTGCGGGTGAGCTGCGGTGTCGCGGGCGCGACGCAGGCGCTCTCGGCAGCGTTCCGTCGGCGCTACCGCGCCAACGTCGCTCCCATGGTCGCGCTGACGCTGCACGACGAGGCGGGCGCGCCGATCGAAGGGAGCGCCGTGCTCGGATCGCGGATCACGCTGCGCGTCGCGATCCCCACCTGCGCGACCGAGGACGTCTGCGGCGATGGACTTTGCGGCATCGACGAGGAGCTCGACTCGTGCGTCGCCGACTGCGGCGCGCCGAGCGCGGGCTGCGGCGGTCAGGAGCGCTACCTGCGCTACGACCCCGCGAGCGCTTCACTCGTCACCGAGCGCGAGTCGCTGCGCCTCTCGTGGTACGCGACGCGTGGCGCGCTCGAGCTCGAGCGCAACGGCCTGTCGAGCGACGCGCCATCCGGTGGTGTGCTCGAGAACACCTGGACTGCGACCGAGCCCGGCGAGGCGACGATCGTCGTCGTCGCGCGCGACGATCGCGGCGGTGCGAACTGGGTGACGAGGACGATCACGGTCGAGTAGACGGAAAAGAAACGGCCGAGGATTGCTCCTCGGCCGTCTCGATCGATCACGCGCTCAGGCTTCAGGGGCCAGCGACGCGGGTCTCCCAGTTGCAGGTGGGGACGCCGCTGAACGCGCTCGGACGAACCGCGATCGAGCCCGACGCGGGGCAGGTCACGGTGACGCTCGAGCAGAGGCGGTCGGCGCCGCTGCCGGCGTCGTCGTTGCGGTCGATGTAGCCGGGCGCGCTGGAGTCGGTGCAGGTCAGCGGATCGGTCGCCATCGAGCCATCGCAGATGGTGAGGATGGGATCGCCGCTGCAGCTGCCGAGGCCATCGACGCCGCAGGCCACGGTGATGTCCATACCCGGGCTGCAGCTGACGAGCTCGGCGCCGCGGCCGGCGGTGCCCGTGCTGCATCCAGCGACGACGCCCATGCCGACGGCGACGGCGAGAACAGAGAGAGTGCGGTTCATTGGTGTCCTTGTGAGAGAGAGAGTCGAGCGAACGAGGGTCTCCAACGACCAGGCCCCCGCTCGGCCGCGCGTGTGTACCACGGGTGGCGTCCCTTGTACCGAGAAGGGCCTGCCAACCTTCCTCCCCTCGGAAAAAATCTTCATGGGCCGGCCCGCGCTCGCCGCGCTAGTCCGCGCGGCATGTCGCTCGTCTCGATGCTCAAGCCCAAGGGTCCCAACGGTTTCGGCTACGGCTCTACCGCGGAGGAGGTGACCGAAGGGGTCGACCTCAGCGGCAAGACGATCCTGTTGACCGGATGCAACTCGGGCCTCGGCCTCGAGTCGCTGCGGGTGCTTCGCCTGCGCGGCGCACACGTGATCGGCACCGCGCGCACCGAGGCCAAGGCGCGCGACGCTGGCGCCAGCGTCAGCGGCGGCAGCTTTACCCCGATGGCGTGCGAGCTCTCGGATCCGAGCTCGGTGCGCGCGTGCGTCGCAGCCCTCCGCGAGAAGGGCACCACGATCGACGTCATCCTCGCGAACGCCGGGATCATGGCGCTGCCGAAGCTCGAGAAGGCGCACGGCTACGAGCTGCAGTTCTTCACCAACCACGTCGGGCACTTCATGCTCGTC
>CAYZQM010000037.1:10162-36418 GCA_964480175.1 uncultured Sandaracinaceae bacterium | reverse complement strand
GCAACACCAGCAGCGGCGACGGATGCTCGGCCACCTGCGCGACGGAAGCGGGCTGGAGCTGCAGCGGCGCGAGCTGCGCGGCGATCTGCGGCGACAGCCTCATGCGCGGCAGCGAGGCCTGCGACGACGGCAACACGGCGAGCAACGATGGCTGCTCGGCGAGCTGCGCGATCGAGAGCGGCTGGACTTGCAGCGGCACGAGCTGCGCTGCGATCTGCGGTGATGGCTTGGTTCGCGGCGGCGAGAGCTGCGACGACGGCAACCTCGTCGCGCTCGATGGCTGCTCGGACCTCTGCGCGCTCGAGGCCGGCTGGACCTGCACCGGCACGACCTGCGCGGCGAACTGCGGCGACGGCGTCGTCCTCGGCGCCGAGAGTTGTGACGACGGCAACGTCGACGATCTCGATGGCTGCTCGGCGACGTGCAGCACCGAGGCGGGCTGGAGCTGCAGCGGCACGAGCTGCGCGGCGATCTGCGGCGACGGTGTCGTCCTCGGCACCGAGACCTGCGACGACGGCAACGTGGATGCGCTCGATGGCTGCTCGGCGACCTGCGCGTTCGAGCATGGGTATGCCTGCGAGGGCGAGCCCAGCGTGTGCGCTGGGACCTGCGGCGACGGGATCGTCGCGGCGCCCTCGGAGGCGTGCGACGACGGCGGGACCGCGAGCGGCGATGGCTGCTCCGAGACCTGCACGGTCGAGCTCGGCTGGAGCTGCGCGGACGAACCCGCGGTGTGCATGACGGGGTGCGGCGACGGCGTGGTCGCGGGCACCGAGGCGTGCGACGACGGCAACCTCGAAGACGGCGACGGATGCGCGGCCTCCTGCGCGCTCGAGCTCGGCTACGCCTGCGAAGGCTCGCCCAGCGCGTGCGCCACCGAGTGCGGAGACGGAGTGCGCGCCGCCACCGAGGCGTGCGACGACGGCAACCTCGACGATGCCGACGGCTGCAGCGCGAGCTGCGCCATCGAGGTGGGCTTCGACTGCCACGGTGAGCTGCCCACGGTGTGCGACGCGATCTGCGGCGACGGCGTCGTCGTGGCGGACGAGGCGTGCGACGACGGCAACGGCGACGCGCTCGACGGGTGCTCGTCCACCTGCGCCATCGAGGACGGCTTCACCTGCAGCGGCGAGCCCTCGGCGTGCGTGATGGACGCGCCCGACGCGGGTCCACGACGCGACGCAGGCGTGCCCGACGCGGGGGTGGCGGGCGACGCGGGCGTGGGCGGCGACGCGTCGCTCGGCGGCGGCATCGGTGGCGGCGGAACCTGCGGATGCAGCGCGGCGGGCACCAGCCGCTCGCACGCCGGCTTCCTCGTCTTCGGCCTGGCCCTGCTCGCTGCGCTGCGCCGTCGACGCGCGGCCCGCTGATCGAGCTCCCTCGATCGCGCTGAGACACACGCGAGGCCCGGGCGAACGCCTGGGCCTCGCGTCGTTCCGTCTCGCGAACCCGTCCGCGCGTGGGTGATGCATCTCGCGCCAGCCGACGCGCCGCGCCTCATCGCCACCCGTCGGTCCTCGCGAATTCACGGTCCGGCGCGAGGCGCGCGACCTGCTCAGCGCGGAGGCATGGACATCGAGTCGACTCTCGGAGCGAGCGAAGGTGGCGGCGACGTGCTGCACGACGGACCGACCGCGGCGTCGCTCGGCGCGCTGCACTACGTGCACGCGGACGAGCCGGGCATCACCCGCCGCAAGCACGGACGGGGCTTCGCCTACCGCGACGCGCAGGGGCGAGCGGTGAAGGACCGGGCGACGCTGGCGCGCATCCGCGCGCTCGCGATCCCGCCGGCGTGGACCGACGTGTGGATCTGCGCGTCGGCGGACGGTCACATCCAAGCCACCGGCCGCGACGCCCGCGGACGCAAGCAGTACCGCTACCACGCGCGCTGGCGCGCCGTGCGCGACGAGGCGAAGTTCGAGCAACTGCTCTCGTTCGGCGCTGCGCTGCCGCGCTTGCGGGCGCGCATCGAAGAGGACCTCCGCCTGCGCACCCTGTGCCGCGAGAAGGTCGTCGCGACGGTGCTCCGCCTGATGGAGCTCACCTGCGTGCGCGTCGGCAACGACTGCTACGCCGAGGAGAACGGCAGCTACGGCCTCACCACGCTCGAGGACCGCCACGCCCACTTCACGCGCGGCACGGTGTCCTTCGCGTTCAAGGGCAAGTCGGGCAAGGCGCACCGCGTGTCGGTGCGCGACGAGCGCCTCGCGAGCATCGTGCGGCGCTGCCAGGATCTGCCCGGTCAGCGTCTCTTTCAGTGGCTCGACGAGGACGGTGCGCAGCATCCGCTCACCTCGAGTGACGTGAACGAGTACCTGCGCGAGACGATGGGCGGGCCCTTCACCGCCAAGATGTTCCGCACCTGGTCGGCGACGGTGTGCGCTTGCCAGCGCCTCGCCGAGGAAGCCCCGAGCGGCAGCCAGCGCGCCGCCAAGCAGGTGGTGGCGCGCTGCATCGAGGAGGTCGCCGCGCGCTTGGGCAACACGCCGTCGATCTGCCGCAAGAGCTACGTGCATCCCGCGGTGATCGAGGCCTACGTCGCAGGGGGCCTGCGACGGGTGACGCGGGCGAGAGGCCGACGCGACGCCGCACTGCGCGCGGAGGAGCACGCGACGATGCGCTTGCTCGCGCTGCGTGCCGAGGCGGAGGCCGCATGAGCTCGAGGGAGCGCGCGCGATGACCGCTGGCGAGTGGATGGGGGCGTTCGCCTCGGTCGCCTCCGTGGTGAGCTTCACGCCGCAGGCCTGGCGCATCATCAAGACCCGCGACACCCGCAGCCTGAGCGCCCCGATGTACGCGCTCACGGTGACGGGCTTCGCGCTGTGGGTCGGCTACGGCGTGGGGATCGAGTCCTGGCAGGTGATCGCCACGAACGCGATCTGCTTTCTGCTCTCCGCGTTCATCCTCACGATGAAGCTGCTGCCGCGGCCAGAGAAGGAGAAGGTCGCCGACGCGCTCGATCCGGACGCGGACGCAGACGTACGCTGAGCCTCGATCGCGCGGCGTCGCTCGTGTCGTGTGGAGGGGCACGTGTCGTGCTGCGCGGCACGTGTCGTGCTGAGCGCGAACCATGATTCGCCGTGCCGTCGTTTGGGCGTACGTCGCGCTGCTGGGCGCGTGCTCGCTGACCCTCCCTCCGCCCCGCGATGCCACAGCCGAGGCGAGCATGCGACGGATGGAGCCCGTCGAGCGCCTGGGGCGATGGAACGGCGAGCGCTTCGTCGCCGTGCAGCCGCACGAGCTGCCGCCGGGTCACCTTCGCGTCCTCGTCCACGGCTGGACGCCGGGGCCGCATCGCATCGCTGCGCGAAGCGGGCTCCGGGTCTGGGAGCACGAGCTGCGCGACGTCGAGCCGTGGATGGCCGAGCTCGCGCGCATGTTCACGGCGCAGGATCCGTACGCGATCGTCGTCGCGTACTCGTGGTTCGACGACTCCTCGACGCGGCACCACATGACGGCGGAGCGCCGCGCGCTGTCCCACACCCGCGCGCACGGCCGGATCCTCGCGACCGCGATCGACGCGGCGCTGCGGGACGACTTCGTCGCGGGCAACGGGAGCATCCACCTCGTGGGACACAGCTACGGAGCGCGCGTGGTCGCGAGCGCGGCGCGTGAGATGAGCGTTCGTCCGGTGCAGCTGACGCTCTTCGACGGACCCGACGGACGCATGGTGTCGATGACCGGATCGCAGACGGGCCTCGAAGAGCTGCTCGACGATCTGCCGATCGGCTGGGGCGCAGGACGCGTGTTCGTCGACAACTACGTGTCGATGGCCGGACAGCGCTACGCGCACCTGCCGGAGCTCGACGGCATGGTCGACGTCGTGCTCGCGCCGCCGTTCCCCGCCCTGGCGATGGGCGCGCGCCACGCGTACCCGATGGACTTCTACTTGGCGTCGCCCGGGACCGGCTTCGCGTACGACTGGTCACCGCTCGCCGCCGGTGGTCGGCCCCCGATCGGCGCAGGCTGCTGGGAGCAACTGCAAGAGTCGATGGCCGTGCGGTTTGGATGTACCGGCGTCCCGTGAGCGACCCCGCGATGGTTCTCGCACGACCACTCACGCGCGGTGATCGATCCCGATCGGGCTCACGCGCGCGCGACGTGAAGCGCGCCCGCTCGTTCGGCATGTGCTTCGCAAGGTGTTGCGCGTCGCCATCGCGCGACTCGTTTCGCGAACCCCATCCCCGGAGTCATTCATGACCGACATGCAGAAGAACGTGGACCAGCTCAACTCCTTCCTACGCGGCGAGATCTCGGCCGTCGAGACCTACCGGCAGGCGCTCGAGGCGCTCGACTCGTCGGCGTGCCGTCCGCAGCTGGCCAAGTGCAAGCAGTCGCACGAGCAGCGCGTCGCGCTGCTCACGCAGCAGATCCGTGGTCTCGGCGGCGAGCCCGCGACGTCGTCCGGCGCGTGGGGCGCGTTCGCCAAGCTCGTCGAGGGCGGCGCGGCCGCGATGGGCGACAAGGCCGCGATCGCGGTGCTCGAGGAGGGCGAGGATCACGGCAACGCCGACTACAAGCGCGATCTCGAGAAGCTCGACCCGACCGTCCGCGCGGTGGTCGCGCAGCAGATCGTGCCGATGCAGCGCGAGACCCACGCGAACATGAGCGCGCTCAAGAAGCAGCTCTCCTGAAGGTGAGCGCTGGGGCCTCGGGTGTGCGTGAGGCGCACCATCGCGCGGTGCCGAGAGCGCATCACGCGGTGGCAGCCATCACGACGATCCGTCATCCCCGCCGACACCGCGACGACGCGAGCCCGCTCGAGGCAACCTCCTCGGGCGCGCTCGCGTCGTCGCGTTCGGGGCGCTCCGCACGCGGTGTAAGGACGTGGCACGCGTCATCGGCGTAGATGCACCGCGGCGCGCGAGCGCGCTCGACGGAGGACGTGATGACGAAGACGTGGTGCGCACTTCTGGTGCTGGCAGGGCTCGTGGGCTGCGGTGGCAGCGGGGCGACGGCAGAGACGACCGCGAGCGGCGCGGACACGAGCGACGACACGGGAGGCGAGCGCGTGGAGATGGCGCCCACCGGGGAGGCGACGCTGCGCGGCACCGTCGGCGGAGCGCCGTGGGAGGCCCGAACGGCGGTCGCTGGTCACAGCGTCACGGGGGACGACGCCCGCGCGATCGCGCTCTATCCGTTCGAGATCTCGTGCGCCGACCTCGCGGAGGGCAACTGGCCCGAGGAAGCGTCGTACGGGACCCGCGATGTGTCGATCACGGTGTCCTGGGTCGACGGCTTCAGCGGCCAGCCCGACGGCACGTTCGAGCGATCGCGCTCGTCCGACATGGACGTGGGCTCCGTCACCGTTCTCCGCGCCGCCGCACGCGGCCGACTGAGGCTCGAGATGCAGAGCGAAGATCCGTCGTTCGACGCCATCGCGGGTGAGATCGACGTGATCGACTGCGGCCCCGAGGCGACGGTGCGCGCGTGGCGCCTCACGTCGTCGAACCGCCTCGCGCTGGCGCGCTGACGGCGGCTTCCACCGAGCGTCATCGACGAGCTACGAAGCGCTCCGATGGATTGCGTTCGCGCGCTCGATGCGTGGTGCAGCGCGCCGCGATCGATGCGCATCGCCACGCCGGCGCCTCGCTCCGGCGCGCGACGCAGACGGTGCGGTTCGAAGCGAGCATGGAACGCGCGTTGCTCAGGCGCGCCGCACGATGTCGCAACGAGCTACCCGCCGCCTCCGCGTCCGCACCGCCCAGCGCCCCGATGATCTCCATCGCGCGATGGCCGCGCACTTTCGGACGCAGCTCTCTCCCGCCACCCCGGACGCGCCGCCTCCGTCCGACGTGATGGCGCCTGCGGTCGCGTCGTTCCTCGAGCGGGAGCGCGCTGCGGTCGCCGCGCGCGCGAGGGCCGCCCCTCGGGACCCGGCGAGCTTCCGAGCGTGGATGGAGGGGCTCGAGGCGAGCGGTCCGGGTCAGCACGATCCGCTCTTCGATTTCCTCGAGACGCGCGCGGGCCTCGATGCCATGCGATGGTTCCTCGCACAGGAGCGCGCGGGGGAGGCGGGCTTCGACGATCTGGTGGCGCTCACGCAGGTCAAGATGCCGACGCGCGCCAAGCTCGAGCTCGCGCGCAACTACTGGGACGAGATGGGCGTGGGCCACGCGACCGGGATGCACGGGCCGATGCTCGAGCGCCTCGCCGAGTCGCTCTCGCTCGACGCGCTCGGCGGCGAGACCGTCTGGGAGTCGCTCGCGCTCGCCAACCTGATGAGCGGCTTCGCCCTCGACCGCCGCCACGCGTTCCACGCGATCGGCGCGCTCGGCGTGGTCGAGCTGACGGCGCCGGGCCGCTGCGAGAAGGTCGAGCGCGGCCTGCGCCGGCTGAGCCTCGGCGCGCGCGATCGGGCCTACTGCGCGCTTCACGCCGTGATCGATCGGGCCCACTGGCGACGCTGGGCCGACGACGTGATCGAGCCGCTCGTCGCCGAGGAGCCTTCGCGCGCGCAGTGGATCGCCGAGGGGGCGCTGTGCCGCCTCGAGGCGGGCGCGCGCCTCTATCGCCGCTACCGCGCCGAGCTCGGCGTCGAAGCACCCGCCGTCGCTCGCGACGCCGCGTGAGCGCGACGCGATCGTCGCCGAGCGGGTGACGGTCGCGATGCGACGCGCGGCATGCGCCGCGAGCACGGCCTACGCGGCCTTCGAACGGCCGGCGATCGAACGGACCCGAACCTCCGACTCCGAACCACGCATTCCAAACCCCCATCCGACCCCCCAATCCGACCCCCCAATCCGACGCAGAGGAGAAGTGCGATGGCTGCCCGCAAGAGCTCGAAGAACGACACCAAGGCCAAGAACGCCAAGCCTGCGAAGGCACGGACCGACCGAGCGCCCGCGAGCGTCGATGCGCTCGCTGCGGCCATGCCGTTCAACGCCGCCAAGCGCAGCGAGTTCGGCGCCGGTGGCGCCGCAGAGGGCGCCGTCGTCGAAGCGCCGCCCGCGCTGACCGCCAGCACCTCGAGCGAGAAGAACGGCTCGGCCAAGGTGGGACGCAAGCCGCCGTCGCCGACGGAGAGCGGGCGCCGCGGCGAGCTCGGCCGCGCGCGGGTGGACTCGAGCGGGCAGGGCCTCACCACGAACCAAGGCGTCCCGATCGCAGACAACCAGAACAGCCTCAAGGCGGGTCTGCGCGGCCCCACGCTGCTTCAGGACTTCATCCTCCGCGAGAAGATCACCCACTTCGATCACGAGCGGATCCCCGAGCGCATCGTGCACGCGCGCGGCTCGGGCGCGCATGGGTACTTCGAGTGCACCGACGTGCTGAGCGACGTGACGCGCGCCTCGCTCTTCGCGGAGAAGGGCAAGCGGACCCCCGTCTTCGTGCGCTTCTCCACGGTCGCGGGGGAGCGCGGCTCGACGGACACCGCGCGCGACGTGCGCGGCTTCGCGATCAAGTTCTACACCGACGAGGGCAACTGGGATCTCGTCGGCAACAACATCCCGGTCTTCTTCATCCAAGACGCGATGAAGTTCCCCGACCTGGTCCACGCGGTGAAGCCCGAGCCGCACAACGGGATCCCCCAGGCCCAGTCGGCGCACGACACGTTCTGGGACTTCGTGTCGCTGATGCCCGAGTCGACCCACATGCTCATGTGGGTGATGTCGGATCGCGCGATCCCCCGCAGCCACCGCATGATGCAGGGCTTCGGGGTGCACACGTATCGCTTCGTCGATCGCGAAGGCGTCTCCCGCTTCGTGAAGTTCCACTGGTCGCCGGTGCTCGGCACCCACTCGCTCGTGTGGGACGAGGCGCTGAAGATCTCGGGCGCCGACCCCGACTTCCATCGCCGCGATCTGTGGGACGCGATCGAGTCCGGCGCGTACCCCGAGTGGGAGCTCTCGGTGCAGGTCTTCGACGAGAAGCAGGCCGCGAAGATGAGCTTCGACGTGCTGGATGCCACCAAGCTGATCCCCGAGGAGCTGGTGCCGCTGCGCAAGGTCGGGCGGCTGGTGCTCGACCGGAACCCCGACAACTTCTTCGCCGAGACCGAGCAGGTCGCGTTCTGTGTCGCGCACGTGGTGCCGGGGATCGACTTCTCCAACGATCCGCTGCTCGCAGGCCGCATCCACTCGTACGTGGACACCCAGATCAGCCGCCTCGGCGGGCCCAACTTCCACGAGATCCCCGTCAACGCGCCGCTCGCGCCGGTGCACAACCACCAGCGCGACGGCATGCACCGGCAGGCGATCGCGCGCGGTCGGGTGGCCTACGAGCCCAACTCCCTCGGCGGCGGCTGTCCTTTCCAGATGGGCGCGCGCGGCTTCGCGTCCGCCGAGGTGCCGGTCGCCGAGCATCACGTGCGCGGCAAGCCGGAGAAGTTCGCCGAGCACTACAACCAGGCGACGCTCTTCTGGGAGAGCCAGAGCGACGTCGAGAAGCGCCACATCGCTGCGGCGTTCCGCTTCGAGCTGAGCAAGGTGACGGTGCCCGCGATCCGCGAGCGCATGGTGTCCTCGCTGCGCAACGTGTCCGACGAGCTCGCCTCCGAGGTCGCCGAGGGGCTCGGCATCGCGCTGCCGGAGCCGATGCCGAAGGTGCTCGAGCGGGCGCCCAAGCCCGAGGTGAAGCGCTCGCCATCGCTCTCGCTCTTCGCGCGTCCGGGAGCGAAGGGCGCCGCGAGCCGCAAGGTCGCGATCGTCGTGGGCGACGGGGTGAGCGCCGACGCCGCGCGCCGCGCTCGTCGCGCGCTCGAGAAGGCGGGCGTCGTGGCGTCGTTCGTCGGCACGCGGCTCGGGCCGGTCCGCAGTGATGACGATGGCGAACCGATCGTCGTCGAGGCCGCCCTCGAGGGCGCGCCGTCCGTCGTGTGGGACGGCATCCTCGTCGCAGACGCGGCGCTCCCGCCCCACGGGCACCTCACCGAGCTGCTCGTCACCGCGTACCGCCACGGCAAGCCGATCCTCGCGCTCGGAGAGGGCGCAGGTGCGGTGCGCGACGCGCGGCTTCCCAGCGAGCTGCCGTCGGGCGATCCCGATCCGGGGCTGATCGTGGGGACCGATCGCACGTCGGTCGAGGCGCTGATGAAGCGCTTCGTCGCCGCGCTCGCCGCCCATCGCACCTACGCGCGCGAGACGGATCCGCCGCGCGTGTGACTGGCACGCGGCTCGCTCTTCGGTCGGCCATGAGCGCTTCCCTCACCGTGTTCATCGGGCTCACGATCTCGCTCGCGGCGCTGATCGTCCTCTACGTCGCGAACCTCCGGTTCGTGGCGCGGCGATCAGCGCGCTGGCCTTGGCTCGCCATGCTGCCGGTGATCACACCGGTGAGCGCGTGGCGCGCCGGCTCGCGCGCGCTCCCCACCGCGCTCGTCCTCGTCGCGATCGTGTATGCGCTCTTCTGGGTGAGCGCAGGGATCGGTGCCGCGTGAGCGCGCTGCTCGACGTCGGAGCGCTCGCGCCGCGCCGCGACTTGCAAGGAGAGCGTCCGGTGCAGCGCGCAGGCGTGCCGTCTCGAGGTGGGCGGCGTCATCGCGGCTGGCGCGTGGTCGGATGGTGCGCCCTGGTGGCGCTCGCGTTCACGGCGAGCGTGTTCATCCACCTCGCTACACCGCGGGGGCGCGCGGCGGTGGCCGACCTCATGGGACCGATGCTGTCGGGACGCATCCGTGGCACGGCCGAGGTGGGCGGCGTGAGCCGGCTGGACTTCGATGGTGTGGAGATGACGGACTTCACCGTCACGTCGCCGGGTGGCGAGCGGGTGATCAGCGCGGAGCGCGTCGTCGCCGAGTTCGCGATCCTCGAGAGCATCGAGCGCGGCGCGGTGGTGCTCACGCCAGCCGTGATGGACGGCGGCGAGATGCGGGTGACCCGCGGGCCCGAGGACCGCATCGATCTCGTGTGGGCCATGGAGATCCCCGACGATCGCGTGAGCATCCCGGTCGAGATCCGGGACATCCGGATGAGGAACATGACGATGGTCTTCGCGCTGCCCGGCGTGCCGGGTGAGGTCGAGATGGCCCACGTCTCGGGCCTGGTCGACATGAGCCTCGGCCACCGCTTCCACTGCCGCATGGATCGGGTGCAGGGTTACGTGAACATCCCGGTCGTCCACATTGGGTTCAATCGGCTCGAGGGGCGCATCTCGAGCGACGTCGCGACGCCGCTCGTGGTTCGGATGGCGCTCGATCTGGAGGTCGCCGACCCGTCGATGGAGATTCGCTACCACGCGCCCGCGACCGTCGGCGGCGAGGAGGGCGGCAACCTGTCGATCCACCTCGGCGCGGATGTGCCCGACGAGCACCACGTCGGCAGCCCCCGTCCCGAGGAATCGGGCGAAGAGGACGAGGGCTGAGGTGGCACGCTCGAGCCCGCCGATGACACCGCGCCAGGCGCGTGCGCAACGGGCGCGGCAGGGATAGAGAGGCGTCGTGTCTCGGAACGATCGTGACGACCCGGAGCTCGCCGCGCTGCGCGGGCGGGTGGGTGAGCTCGAGGACGAGCTGCAGCGCAGCTCGGACCACACGGGGCAGCTCGAGGAGTCGATCCGCGCCGGGCTGTCCAAGGCGATCGAGAGCGAGCAGCTGCTGCGTCTCGTCGCGAGCCTGTCGGACTACGCGATCTTCCTCCTCGACCGCCAAGGCCACGTGGCCACGTGGAACCCCGGCGCGCGTCGCTTCAAGGGCTACGCCGCCGAGGAGATCGTCGGCCGCCACTTCTCGACCTTCTATCCGCGCGAGGACGTCGAGGCGGGCAAGTGTGAGATGGAGCTCGAGGTCGCGAGCCGCGTCGGTCACTTCCACGACGAGGGATGGCGCGTCCGCAAGGACGGCAGCCGCTTCTGGGCCGACGTCCTCATCACCGCGATCCGAGACGCCAACGGTGAGGTGGTCGGCTTCGGCAAGGTCACCCGCGACCTGACGCTGCGCCGCGAAGCCGAAGAGGAGCGCGCCCGGCGCCTGGCGGCGGAAGAGACGAGCCGCGCCAAGGACGCGTTCATCGCGATGCTCGGCCACGAGCTCCGCAACCCGCTCGCGCCGATCGCGACGGCGCTGCAGCTCGCGAAGCTCCGCGGCGAGACGAAGGTCGACCGCGAGCTGAAGATCATCGAGCGGCAAGTCGAGCACATGACCCGGCTGGTCGACGATCTGCTGGATGTGGCACGCATCACGCGGGGACAGGTCGAGCTATCACGTCGCCCCCTCGACCTGCGCGATCCGATCGCGCGCGCGGTGGAGATCGCGAGCCCACTCCTCGAGGCGCGCGAGCACCGCTTCGACATCGAAGCGCCCGCGAGCGCGCTCTGCGTGGAGGGCGACGAAGCGCGCTTGGTGCAGATCTTCTCGAACCTCCTCACCAACGCAGCGAAGTACACCGCGCCCGGGGGGCACGTCCGCCTGTCGGTCGAGCGCGAAGGCGAGATGGCGCGCATCGACGTCCGAGACGACGGGACCGGGATCGAGCCCACGCTGCTGCCGCACATCTTCGACATGTTCGTGCAAGCGCCGCAGCCGGCGGATCGACGCGCAGGGGGCCTCGGCCTCGGCCTCGCGCTCGTGCGCTCGCTGACCGAGCTGCACGGCGGTCGCGTCGCGGTGCGCAGTGCGCTCGGCAAAGGGAGCGTGTTCTCGGTGTGGCTCCCGGTCCGCGAGGCCGCCGAGACGGCGCACCCGAGCACCGCGAGCGCGACGCCTTCGGCGGGCAAGGGGCGGGTGCTCGTGGTCGACGACAACGTCGACGCCGCGCTGCTCCTGACCGATCTGCTGGCCGGAAGCGGCTACGAGGTGAGGACGGCGCACGACGGCGCGGCCGCGCTCGCGTTGCTCGACGGTTTCACCCCCGACGTCGCGATCCTCGACATCGGCCTGCCGGACATGACGGGGCACGAGCTCGCGCGGCGCCTGCGTGAGCGCGCCGAGCACACCCGGCTCATCGCGCTGAGCGGCTACGGACAGCAAGAGGATCGAAAGCAGAGCGAAGCCGCCGGCTTCGACCTCCACATGGTCAAGCCCGTGCAGCTCCAGCGCCTGATGGCCGCCGTCGCAGGCGACGCGAGCACCTGAGCTGCGGTCTCGCGCTCTTTGCACGCCCCGCGCTCGGTCGAGCGTGGCGTGCGCCTTCGTCGTTTGCGGCGTGGCTCGATCCGAGTGCACCAGATGTGTGGGTGCGGTGCGGCCTCACGTGAGAAAAGAAGCGCGTGGTGGGAGCGCTCGATCGCGCACCTTCGCCCCAACCGCGGGGCGAAGGGGAGACACGTCAACCCGTGGCATGGCGGATGCTGCCTTCGTCCACCGCGCCCGTCCGCGGGCTACCACGCTCGGCTGCACCCTCGTTCGATGAGGACCTCATGAACCCCACCATCTCCCCCCGCGCTCCGCGACCTCCGATCCCCTGCGGGCCTCACCAAGGCGACACGGCGCGACGCGCCCGCGCGCTCACGCCGCGTCCCCCGCGCGACGTGCGCAGCACGGCCGTGCAGCGCGCCCGGTGACGCGTCCACGTGCCCTCGACGCGCGCGTGGCACGTGCGTTGCGATGCCCCCGAGTCCCAACACGTCACGAAAGGACGTCGAGACCATGTCGGACAACAACATCGGCAACCGCAACCCCAACGACAAGCAGAAGACCGGCAACAAGGAGCGGAGCCCCAAGCCGCCGCATCGTCCGGAGCCGGCCCGTCCCGCGCAGGAGCGCCAGCCGCGCCGTGAGGACGACGAGCAGAGCTGACGCCCGCACCCCGCGCACACGCGAGCTTAGAGCGCGTGCGTGAAGGGAGTGCGGAGAGCCGGCGCCCGTGTGTGATCACCGGGCGCCGGCTCGCGTCACGAGCGGCGCGCGAGTCGCTTCACGTGCGCGACGGTCAGCGCGTCGTCTTCGATCGCTTGCAGCGCTTGAATGAGCTCCTCGTCGGCGCTCGCCTCGCGCGCGATCCGCATCCTCGCCGCGTGGGCACCATGCGTCGACGCAGCGGCATCACCGTCGCGGTCACCGCCTCGCGCGCTGTCCGATCGTCGGGTCCGGCCTCGGGTGTCCCCACGCGCCGACTATGTCCGGGCTCGTTCGTGGCGCCAGCGGGGTGACGTCAAGCGCGCCGGAGCCGGAGGCCGCGCCACGAGATGCGCTTGCCTCGCCAGACGGCCGCGCAGCCGATGAGGCCGATCACCGTCAGCGCGCTGACCCATGGCAGGCTCGCTGGCGCGTAGCGCAGCGTGACCCGCCGGGTGCCCGGCGAGTCGATCGCCGCGGTGATGAGACCGTCGCGCTCGCCGAGCGTGCCCTCGCTGAGCTCGAAGTCGGGCACGACCGACTGGTTGAAGATCAGCGTGGCGGGCGCATCGAGCTCGACCTCGGCCCACAGCGTCCGGCTGGTGCGATCGCTGTCGATCACCCGACCGGCGTCGGGGGGATCGATCCGTACTTGCGGTCCGTCGCCCAGCCAGAGGCGCGGCGAGATCGTCCACGGGATCGGGTCGTAACACTCGGCCGTGCCCACGTGCCGGTGGGGGTAGTCGGCGTAGTCCTGCAGGTACGACCAGCGCTCGCGCAGCAGGTGGAAGCGATGTGCAGGCTCGGTCCCGTGCAGCTGCGCTCCCGCCCATCGATCGTTGATGCCGAGGTTCACGGCGTAGAGGTTGATCAGGATCCCCGCCAGGAGGAGCACGGGGACGGCCTCGCGAACGCCGTCGATCGGACGCGGCAGACGCGCGCGCGCGAGCGATCGGCGAAGGGCATCGAACGCGACGCCGGCGAGGCCCGCGAGATAGAACGTGAGCAGCACGCGGAAGCGCGAGGGCACGTGGATGCTGCGGTAGAAGGGCAGCTCCTGGAGCAAGGGCCACGGGTGATGTTCGCTCGCCGCGCCTTGGGTGAGCAGGAAGAAGAAGACCGCGCCGAGCACGAGGAACATCGGCTCGCGGATCTTGGTGGGCATGCGCATGCGATCCCGCGCGAACGAGCCGAGGCAGAGCAGCGCGCCGATGCCCGCCAAGCCCACGACGCCCCAGCCGACGAAGCCGCCGTACTCGTTCCACACCCAGCGATGGGGCCACGCGCCGGGGCCCTCGTGCGAAGTGAGCATGAAGAGGATCTCGCTCGGCGTGATCGCGTCGTGGTCCACCACCGGGTGCGGATGATCGAGGACGGTGAACAGGATCGGCAGGATGCGGTACGCGCACACGAACGCCGCGAGCGCGCCCGAGGCCAGCGCGGCACGCAGCATGGGCCACGCCTGCCGCGGTCGATCGAGGAGGCGCAGGATCAGATCGAACGCCAGCCAGAGAACGAAATAGGGAAACGGGTAGTGACCGCCCTCGGCGACCACGATCCCCATGATCAGCGCGACCGGCGCGGCGTGCCGCAGGTCGCTCTCTGCGAGGCGCCACGAGAGCAGCAGCCAGGGCGCCCAGTAGAAGGAGATGAACGTCGCGTGTCCGCCCGCGCCGTGCCACGCGAAGAAGCCCGAGGCCGCCCAGATGGTCGCGGCGAGGAACGCGCTCTGTTGGCTCAGGCCGTAGAGGCGCCGGCACAACAGGTACATGCCCGCGTGGCCCACGATCGCGTGGGCCATCAAGTAGAGCTTGTGTCCCACCGCCGTGCCGAAGGGCAGCGCGAAGATCATCCAGGTCGGCGAGTAGACCTGCGCCTGCGGGTTGCCCCAGAGCGGCACGCCGCCGCAGTGGAAGGGATCGAAGACCGGCAGCTCGCCGTGGCGAACGATGCTGGTGCGCCCCGCTTCCCACATGTGGTGGAACCACTGCCAGTCGCCGTAGCCCGTCGCGTAGAGGTGGCGGAACGCGGGCGCCCAGAAGATCCCCATCGCGAGGGTGGAGAGGCCCGCTATCCAGAGGGCGTTGGCTTTGGTCCGGGCGTGCATCCGCGGGCGCGCCGTTGTAGCGCAGAACGCGCTGTGATCCGCGCCGCTTTTGGAGGGCCGTCCGCGAGCGCCTGGCGAGCGCGCTCCGCGTGAAGTCGCCGTCGCTCCGTGCTACCCGTGCCCGCCCCGTCCCATGGCTTCTTCTTCTCCGTCCCCCGGCAAGCCGGCCGCCGCGCGCAAGACGCTGATCGTCACGCCCACGTACAACGAGCGGGACAACATCGAGCGCTTCGTCGAGAGCGTGCTGCGCTGGTGTCCTCAGGCCGACGTGATGATCGTCGACGACGCCTCGCCGGACGGCACCGGCGACGTCGCCGACGCGCTCGCCGCGGCCGATCCCCGGGTGCGGGTGATGCATCGGGCCGGCAAGCTCGGGCTCGCCTCCGCCTACGTGCAGGCCTTTCAGCAGGCGCTCGGAGAAGGCTACGAGCTGCTCTTCGAGATGGACGCGGACCTGTCGCACGATCCCGCCGACCTGCCGAAGTTCTTCGCCGCGTTCGACGAGGGCGCGGACCTGGTGATCGGCTCGCGCAACGTGCCCGGCGGCGGCGTCACCGGATGGGGCCCGTTCCGCCACTTCCTCAGCAAGGGCGGCAGCCTCTACAGCCGCTCGATCCTCGGGCTGCCCATCCGCGATCTCACCGCGGGCTACAAGGGCTTCCGCGCCGAGGTGCTGCGGGCGATCGACCTGAGCTCGGTGAAGAGCGAGGGCTACTCGTTCCAGATCGAGCTCACCTACCGCACCGTGCAGAAGGGCTACCGGGTCCGCGAGGTGCCGGTGCACTTCGTCGATCGCCAGGCCGGCAAGAGCAAGATGTCGCGGCGCATCTTCGCCGAGGCGATCGGTGTGGTCTGGAAGCTGCGCTTCGAGAAGCTCCTCGGCTGAGCATGCGGGTCCTGCTCACCGGCTTTCAGCCCTTCGCGGGGGAGGCGGTGAACCCCTCGGCCGACGTCGCGCGCGCGCTCGACGGCGAGGTGATCGAGGGCCACTCGGTCCGAGGCGTCGTCCTGCCGTGCGTGTTCGGCGAGGCCATCGTCGCGCTGAAGGCCGAGCTCGAGCGCGTCACGCCTGCGCTGGTGATCGCGCTGGGGCAGGCAGGGGGTCGCGCAGCGATCTCCCTCGAGCGCGTCGCGATCAACCTGGACGACGCGCGCATCCCCGACGAGGCCGGACAGCAGCCGCGCGATCGCCCGGTGATCGAGGGCGGGCCCGCGGCGTACTTCTCGAGCTTGCCGGTCAAGGCGATGACGCGCGCGCTGAATGATGCGGGCCTGCCTGCCGACGTCTCGCACACGGCGGGGACCTTCGTGTGCAACCACGTCTTCTATGCGCTCATGCACACGCTGAGCGAGCGCCCCGGCGTGCGCGGCGGCTTCGTGCACGTCCCCTTCGAGGCCGAGCAAGCCGTCCGTCACGGCGCGGTGGGCCTCGCGATCGACGAGCAGATCCGCGGCGTGCGCCTCGCGATCGCCACGGCGCTCACGCACACCACCGACGCCGCGATCATCGGCGGCGCGACCCACTGATCGGGCTCGCAGCGCGATCAGCGCGCGATCGCGTCGAGGCAGAGCCAGCGGCGATCGACCGCGTGGGAGCGCACCTCGATGCGGACGTCGTGGGTGCCGCCTTCGGGGATCTCGACGTCTTCGGTGATGAGCTCGTGTGAGAGCGGCACGCGCATCAGCGCGGGCGCGCCATCGTCGATGGTCACCTCCACCTCGATGGGCTCGCCGGTGCGCAGGAACGCTTGATCGTCGACGCCGGCCACCAGGTGCAGCGCACCCGACATCGCGACGTCGTCCCACGTCATCACCAGATCCCCGCCGCGCACCGGCCTCGCGCTCAGACACGAGTGGAACCAGCCGTCGACCGCGACGTGGATCTTCTCGACGATCGTTCCGTCGGGGCAGACGTGGCGAGTGCCGTCGCCGGTGCACGGCGTGCTTCCGCCCTCGCTCTCGACCGCGACCCGGTGCGGCGTGATGGTGAGGTGCGTGCCTCGCGCGCCCCGCAAAGCCAGCGCGCCCACCGCCACGAACGGAAGGACGCACACGATCGCGGGCCAGTGCTGGTGGAGCCGATCCCGGGTGCCCGAGGGGACGCGGGCACGCATGCGCTCGAGCCCTCCCTCGATGCGCGCCCGCAGCGCCTCGCGCCGAGCGAGCGGGATTCGATCCCAGCCGCCCGCGAGCAGCACCACGATCGAGAGACCGAGCAGGGTGAGCAGCCAGCCGACGACGAACGAGCCGCGAAAGCCGTGGTAGCGGACCTCGACGCGCTCGACGCCCTCCGGCAGCTCGAGGCGCATGAGCGCGAGCGCGGGGCTGTCGTAGACCCGCTCCTCCTCGAACGGGATCGCCACGCCGTCGGCGGTCGCGGTCCAGCCCGGGCCGATGGCGCGGTGGATCACCACGCTGCGCGCGCCCTCGGGGCGGAACACGACGCGCTCGTCCTCGTAGTGCTCGACGACCGGGCTGGCCTCGCCGAGCGGCGCGCTCACCACCTCGCTCGACCAGCCACGCAGCTCGTAGAGCCGGAGCGCGCCGAACGTGTCGATCGCGTCGAGCTCGCGGGCCAGCTCGCCCGTCGCGGGACCTTCGGTGATCACGTAGCGGACGTTGATGGCGCGCAGCGCGTCGGGGTGCGACGAGTCGGTCTTGTTGCGGAACGTCTCCCCGACGAGCGTCCCCGTGATGTGCATCGGGCGTCGGGTGTAGCCGACCGTCGCTTGCGGCAGATGCGTCGACAGCGAGAAGTACGCGACGCGGTAGAAGGGGTCGCTCTCGGGGCGGGCCTCGACCCAGTCCCACGCGGCGCGCCAGTCGTTCCAGGTGCCCAGCGTCGCGGTCGTCGTGACCTCGCGCTGGATCACCAGCTCGTTCAGGCGCTCGGGGACGCTGGGCACGAACGGGAGGAGGAGCGCGACGCTGATGGCCGCGCCGAGCTTGCCCGGGCCGCTGCGCAGCTGCGCCTTCAGCGCGGGGCGCACCCGCATGAACAGGTCGTGCAGCACGCAGGCGACGAGCGCGAAGCCCATCGGCTTGGCGATCATCATCAGGCGTGGGTACATGATCCGCCCGAACGCGGGCAGGTAGCGGGGCACGTCGAACGCGACGAACCAGCCGCTCGACGAGACGAGCATCGCGACCACCACGCCGATCGCGAGCACGCGGCGGGTAGGGCGCCCCACCAAGCCGAACGCCAGACCCACCGCGAAGAGCACGCCGGTCCACGCGCCGCCGTTGAGGATCCCTTCGCCGCCGACGATGCGGCCGCCCATGTTGTCGGTGCCCAGATAGAGCTGCCCGTGGTTCTCGAGCCAGCCGCTCTCGGCGAGCATCGGCACCATCCACCACGCGGAGATCAGGCTCGCGACGAGCGCGACCGGCAGGGTGCGCTTCAGGTCCTCGCGGACGCTCCCCTCGCGGCTGGTCGCGCGGACCGCGACGAGCACCGGCAGCAGGAGCCCGAAGCTCACGAGGCTCATCTGGTGCGAGAAGAGCGCGATGCCGAGCAGCACCATCGCGCGCGCCATCAGCCGCTTCAGCTGGGGCAGCGGCACCTTCGCCTCGGCGAGCTCGATCAGGTCGGCGTACGCCAAGAAGAAGAAGCACATCGCGAGGCTCATCGGCCAGACGCCGTAGAGCACGTCGTAGAACCAGCCGCCCTCGCTGTGATCGCCGATGTCCGCCAGCGTCGCGATGCCGGCGAGGGTCGCCGCGACCGGCCCCGCGCCCGCGACGCGCGCGAGGCGGTACACGGTGAAGCCCACCATGAAGCGGAAGCCGACGATCGAGAGCGCGTAGGTCTGGTGCCACTCGAGGAACGGCGTGAAGAGCCGAAAGAGCAGCACCCAGAGCGGACCGCTCGCGGTGTAGAGCGTGTTGAGCGGAAGGCCCGTCTCGATCCGATCCGTCCAGCCTCGGATCGAGGGCAAGAGCTCCGCGGTGAGCATCGCCTTGCCGAGGTGCGAGCCGTGGTCCCACGAGATCGGGGGCGAGAGGTTCGCGCTCAGGCCGGGCCAGAGCTGCGCGATCGCCACTGCGAGCAGCGCAGAGCACGAGAGCAGCAAGGGCAGGCGGGAGCGCACGGGCGCGCGAGCCTACTTCCCTCGCCCGCATCGCGCACAGCCCGATCCGCCATCGCGGTATCTCGTGCCAATCCGACGCGGAGAGGCCCGCGCTCCCAGCGATGCGCTACGCTCGCGCCTCCGATGGACGCGCCCATCCTCCTCATCCTTTCTTCGCCCTCGGGCGCTGGTAAGACGACCCTCACCACGCACCTCCTGAAGGAGCTGCCCGACTTCGGGTTCTCCATCTCGCACACCACCCGCAAGCCGCGGCCCGGGGAGGTCGATGGCGTGCAGTACCACTTCGTCGATAGAGAGCGCTTCGTCGCGATGGAGAAGGAGGGCGCGTTCGCGGAGTGGGCCGAGGTGCACGGCAACCTCTACGGCACCTCGGTCGCCGAGATCGACCGAGCCCGCGCGGAGGGCAAGCAGGGGATCGTCTTCGACATCGACTACCAGGGCGCACGTCAGATCAAGAGCAAGCTCCCCGACGCGGTCGGGGTCTTCATCCTGCCGCCGTCGATGCCGGAGCTGCGCACTCGGCTGGAGCGCCGCGCGAGCGACGCCGCCGACGTGATCGAGCGCCGCTACCGCCAGGCGCACGTGGAGATCGAGCACTACGGGTTCTTCGACTACTTGATCGTCAACGACGACCTCGCGTCGGCGCAGCGCGCGCTCTTGGGCATCGCCCTCGCCGAGCGCCACCGCCGCCGCCGCTTGGCGCACCGGGCCGAGACGCTGTTGAAGCAGGGCGCGATCGGATAGCGGATGAGGCTGCCGACGAGCGCGCTCGATCGCTGGCGCTTCGCGCTCAAGCCGGCGAGCTGGCCGAAGCTGATCGTGCCGACGCTGCTGGGGCACGCGCTCGGGGTGGACGCCACGGGCACGCTGGCCCCAGGGGCGCTCGCGCTGGGGCTGATCCTCACCGCGCTCTTCGTGGTGTACGTCGTGTGTCTCAACGACTTCTCCGATTGGGGCGTCGACGCGATCAAGCGGCGCATGTTCCCCGAGACCTCGCCGAAGACGATCCCCGACGGGGTCCTGCATCCCCGGCAGCTCTTGATCGCCGGGCTGCTCTCCGGTGTGGCCGCCCTGCTGCTCGCGGTCGGGATGGGCCTTTCGATCGGGCGCCCGTTGCTCGGGCCGCTGATGCTGGCTTCGCTCGCGACCTTCGCCGCCTACTCGCTGCCGCCGGTTCGGCTGAACTACCGCGGCGGGGGTGAGCTGCTGGAGACGCTCGGGGTCGGGCTCTTGCTGCCCGCGCTCTCTTCGTACCTGCAGTCGGGCGTGCTCCTGCCGCCGAGCGCGCCGCTCTTGATCGGCTGGACGGTGCTGGCGCTCGCCAGCGCGATCGCGTCGGGCCTGTCCGACGAGGAGAGCGATCGCGCGGGGGGCAAGCGCACGGTGGTCACGATGATCGGCAACGGCCCGGCAAGGCAGTGGGTGAACGGCGCTGCGTTGCTCGCGCCGCTCCTGTGGCTCGGCGCAGCGCTCGTGGTGCCCAGCGGGCCGCCGCGGATGATCGGGATCGTCGCCGCGGCCGTCGCGCTCGACGAGTGGTGGTCGCTCCGAAAGCGCAGCGCCGCCGCGGTGACCAACGCGTTCACCGCACAAGCGCAGTACAAAGCCGCGCTGCACGCGCTCATCTGGCGGTCGGGTCTCGCGTGGGCGGTGGGCTTGAGCGTCGCGCCGTTCTTGGGGCTCTGATGGTCAGGCCGTCCAGCACATCGCGCGAGCCGTGCTCGGCCGAGACGTCGATCGACGCGCTCGCGCGCCACGACGAGCGCTGCCGATCGCTTCCGGGCTGGGGCTCCCTGAGCCCCGCGCGGAGCCGCGCGCACCTGCCCTCGGAACTCGTCGCGCGCGCTCCGGCGAGCGAGCGCGAGTCGATCGCGAGCGCGCTCGTTCCCATCGTGGACGCGCTGTGCGCGAGCTTCCCGGAGAACTTGTTCTCCGACCTCGACGCGATGACGGCGCATCTGGTGCGCTGCCCCCGCGCGGAGCGGGCGAGGGTGGGCCTCCGCATCGCGGCGCTGCATCACACGTTCGGCGCGGAGCCGATTCGCTTTCGCTACGTGCACGACTTCCTCTACGGCTTCGACTGGGCGCGCTGGGTGGCGCGCGATCCGAGCGCGCGCGCCTCGGTGGGTCCCTATGACGTGGTGTTCCTCGACTACCTCGAGCGTCGAGGACGGGAGTTGGTCGACCTGATCGCGCGCGACGATCGCAAGTATCCCCAGCTGCGCACTCCGGAACATCGGAATCCGTTTCCCTTCTCGCGCGAGCCCGCCGCCGAGACTCGCCTCCACCGGTCGCTGGCGAGCAAAGGGTGGGTTCCGGTGGCGGCGTGGGACTTCGATGCACCGGGGGTCTGGGACCGACCCTTCGCGCAGCTGCGCGAGGACGAGGCGCTGGCGCTCGGGCTGATCGCACGCCAAGAAGAGTGATCCGCGTGCGACGCGCCTGATTTTCAGCGCGTTTCTCGCGTTCCGTGTGCGACACCGATCGTCTCGCCGTCGTCTCGAAGCCCTCCAATCCGGGAGTTCAGCATGTCTTTACGAATCCTCACGTACAGCCTCGTGCTCGCGACTGCGTTCGTCACCGCCCCCGCGAGCGCGTTCTGGTGCGATGGTCGACTGGTGTTGGAAGGAGACCGGGCGTACGAGGTGCGCGCGCGCTGCGGGGAGCCCGCCTCGGAGATCACTCGCATGGAGTCGCACACCTTCTATCGCGGCGGCAGCGTGGGTCGGCGAGGCGCGGTGATCGATGGCACGGTGTACGGCGGCTCGGCCGACACGATCACCGTGCAAGTCGACATCTGGGTGTACGACTTCGGGCCCACGCGCTTCATGGAGGAGCTGCGCTTCGAGGATGGGATTCTGACGCGCATGACCCGGCTGGGCCGCGGCACCCGTCGCTCCGAGCTGCGGATGCCCGAGGCCGAGCGCGACGTCGTGCTCGCGTCGAGGGAGCGAGCGATCCACCGCCGCCGCGGCTGAGCTCGAGCCGAGCGATCTACGCTAGGAGCGCGGCGGACCAGCAGAGCAGCGCGCTGGTGCCGGCGCTCAGGCCCAGGAGCACGAAGCGCAGGCGCATGCCTCGGTCGGCCTCGATCGAGCGCAGCAGGAGCAGGCTCGGCACCAAGAAGAGCAAGGGGATCGCGGTGAGGAGCTGCGCTTGCATCGGGGTGCTCGAGAAGAGCGCCGCACCGAGCGCGATGGCGACGGCGCTGCCGAGCACGCTGACCCACGCGGCCACCCGCACGCCGTAGCGCGAGGCGACGTTGCGCTTGTCCGCCCGGCGATCGCCCTCGGCGTCGGGGATCGCGGTCAGCACGTTGCCCGTGATCGCGAGCACGAGCGGCGGCGCGAGCGAGAGCGCGGGCGGGAGCGCACCCGGCGCCTGCAGGGTCCAGCCCACCAGCGGCAAGACGACGCCGACACCCAGGCCCTGCAAGAGCGCGCCGCCGCCGCGGTACGAGAGGCGCACAGGCGCGCCGCTGTAGAGCCAGAGCAAGGCGATCGCGGCGAGCGCCAGCCCGAAGACGAGCGGCGCCTTCAGGCTCGCGAGCGCTGCGAAGGTGAGGAGCGCGATCACCGCGACGCGCAGCGCGGTGCGGAGCGAGGCGGCGCTCAGCGCTCCGTCGACGAGGACCCGCGAGCCCCCCGACACCAGCGTCGCGCCGTCGCTCTCGCGGTCGGCCAGCTCGTCCGCCAGATCGTTGCCGAAGACGATCACCAAGTGATCGAGGACACCGAAGAGCAGCGCGAGCAGGAGCCCCACGCGATCGAGCGTGCCCGTCTCGCTGCACGCGAGCGCGACGCCGAAGAGGATCGGCGGCGCGATGTTGCCGTGCGCCAAGGGGCGGGCCGCGCGGATCCACGCGGCGAGCGCGCTGCGCTCGAGGCCCTCGCTGGATGGACGCGCTCCTTCGACCACGCGGCGTTGTCGCCTCACGAGGGCGCGCCGTCAACGGGCGCGAGCGCGGAGGAGACGCGGCGCCCAGCGAGCACATGCGAGCGCGGGACCTTTCGCCGACGAGATGGTCAGCGCAGAAAGTACACCAGCGCGCCGAGCACGCCTCCGACCGTGGCGGCGATCACCTGACCGGCGATCACCTCTCTCGGGAGCGCGTCGACGGACTCGCTGCCGCCGGTCCCCTTGGCCAACGCGTAGCCGGCATAGCCGAGGAGCGCGCCCGCGCCGATCACCAGCCGGGCGACCCCGCGCGCCCGCACGTGCGGCTCCGACAGCGCAGGCGCGGCGAAGAGCAGCGCGAGCACGCCGAGTCCGAGCGCGAGACCGGCCCGCATGCGCAGCTGTCGGGTCGCGAGGGCGACGCGTTCGTCGTCGGCGCGCGCGTCGATTGCGTCCTTTCGCTGCTGCTTGCGCCGAAACGCGGCCTCGTCGAGGCCGTCGTCGTCGGGCGTGGCCCGCGCGTGCGGCTTCTTGCCGGGAGCCGGCGCGCGGTAGGGCGACGGGGGCTTGGTCACGTCTCGCAGCGTCGAGGCAAGCGCCACCTCGGTCAAGCCGCGCGCGTCGGGGCCCTCAGAAGCTGCGCCCGAGGTGCGCGTAGAACTGGTCGGTGCCGCCTTCCATGAAGCCGTGCGCGTAGCCCACTCGGACGGTGAGGGGGATCAAGTAGAAGAGGGTCACGTCGAGGAAGATCTCCGCGCCGATGCCGAGGCGGAAGCTCGAGAGATCGAAGCTCGCGTTGAACGCGTCGCCGTAGTCGCAGAACGCCGTCGCGTAGAGGCGGTTGAGGTAGAAGGGCAGCGTCTCGATGCCGCGGTTGAAGCGCACGATCGGCAGGCGGTACTCGAGCTGCGCGAGGTGAAACTGGGTACCGACGCGGTCGTTGGGCGCGTAGCCGCGCAGCGCGACGCCCCCGAGGATGACGGGCGAGCCGAGGCCCGCGAGCGGCGCGACCACGGGGTAGCCGCCGACCCCGAAGAGGCCGACGCGATCGAGGTCACCGCCGCTCACGCCGCCGCCGTAGCGGAACGCGAGCACGTGGTGATCGAACAGCGGCAGGTAGTTGGTGAACTGCCACGTCGCCGTGATCACCTCGTACTGGCTGCCGAGGTGAGGGTGCGCGAGCGAGAGCTCGACGCCCAACGAGCGTCCGTTGCTCGCGCTGATGTCGTACGCGTAGCGCTCGACGTTCGAGTAGCTCCAGCCGAAGCGCAGGCCCGCGAACAGGCCGCGCTCGGGGAGCGCGTAGAGCGGCACGTTGGGGTCGATCGGGATCCCGAAGGGCTCGGCCGCGAACGTGAAGCTCGCGTTGTAGGCGAGGTGGACCGAGCCGACGTCGAAGGTGCGAGGGAAGCGGTAGGAGACGCCGGCCGAGGCCGAGACCGCGTCCTGGATCCACGTGCGCCGCTCGCCGCCGACCTCGAGCCCTCCGACCTGGTTCACCGCGCGGCTCAGGTAGAGCGACATGCCGAGCGGCGAGCCGTTCCACGAGTAGCCGAAGTCGACGTCGACCTGGCCCCGCACCAGCCCGAAGCCGACCCGCAGGTTCCACGAGTGGAAGGCCGCGACGTCCTCGCCGGCCACGCTCACGCCCAGCTGCATCCCGAAGCTGTCCTGCACCAGATCGAGGAAGTACGAGCGGGGATAGATCGTGGCCCAGGGGTCGTAGGCGCTGGCCTCCGCCGTCAGGATCGGCTCCGTCTCGCTCGAGGGCGGGTGGTGATCGACGTACGCGGGAGCCGCGCGGAAGCCCTCGAGCCCTTCGTCCATCACGTAGAGATCGAAGCCGTACGACGTGTAGCCGATGTACGCGATCGCGCTTCCGTCCGGCGAGACCGCGGGCTGGTAGGCGCCGCTCACCACGTTGGTCACCTGACGCAGCGTCCCCGAGGCGAGGTGGTATGCGTAGAGGTTCGCGACGCCGGTGCGATCGGAGGAGAAGTACACCCGCGCTCCGTCGGGCGAGAAGGTGGGGCCCGTGTCCTGCGCGCGGTCGTGGGTGATCGCCTGGATGCGCTGGGTGGCGACGTCGATCAGCGCGACGTCGCGCATGCCGCCGGCCTGCCAGCGCGAGAACACGATGCTGCGACCGTCCGGAGAGAAGCGCGGGGTGAAGATCTGCTCGAAGGGCTCGGAGCGGATGAGCGCGCGCTCGGTCCCCGCGACGTCGTCGGTGCGCGCGATCATCAAGTGCGAGGTGGCCGCGCTCGAGATCGTGTAGGTCACCCAGCGTCCGTCGGGCGAGACGTCGGGATCGCGCGCGCGCTGCCCGTGGGTCAGGCGGCGCTCGTGCCCGGTCGCCCGATCGCGCACGAAGAGATCGGAGAAGTAGTAGTAGTCGCGGTGGACGTCGCGCCGCGAGAAGAACACCTCGTTCGTCGGCGAGAACGAGAAGCTCGCGTCGCTGTCGCCCCGCAAGAGCACCTCGCCCTCGGCGCCGCTCTCGGCGTCCATGCGGTGCACCTCGTAGCGTGAGCGGTTGTCGCCCTGCACGTAGTAGAGCGCGCCGTCCCGGGGATCCCAGCGCGGGGCCCGCGCGATCTCGCCGTGATGGCTCAGGCGTCGCCCCTGATGGATCCCCAGCGCTGCGATCGCCGCGGCCTGATCCGCGTAGTGCTCGCGTCGCTCCGCCAAGAAGTCCTGGTAGAGGTCGACGAACGTGTGCCCGGTGGCGTGCTCGGCCGCGCGGTTGATGCCGTAGGGCAAGAGCGCGTCGGCGTACTCGTGGGTGATCTCCGCGAGCGCTTCGCGTCCGTAGCGGTCCGCGATGAAGCGGATGAAGTGGCTGCCATACAGGTACGCGGCGTTGCCGTGGGGCCAGCGATCCGCGCCGCTGCTCACCTGATCGAGATCCCAGAGCCGATCCTCGAGCGCGTCCATCCGCAGGTACATGTCCCACATGCTCGAGCGCAGGCGCCCGCCCGACGTGAGCTCGGACTCCTGCCACACCGCGTAGCCCTCGAGGAGCCACGAGGGGTTCACGTGGTTGGGCATGTAGAGCCGCCCGAGGATCAGGTTGATCAGCGCCGCGACGCCGGTGGCCTGATCGAGGTGGACCATGTGCATGTACTCGTGGCTCACGAGCGTGGTGAGCCAGTCGTCGTACTCGCCGAGCGGGGTGAGATCCTCGGGGGGCTCCGCGTAGAGGCGGATCACGTCGTAGGGCAGCGCCGTGGCCGACCCGTTCGCAGCGTTGGAGTCGTCGGTGATGACGAACTGCACCCGCTGCGACGGAGCGTTGCCCAGGACCTCGACCAGCGACGTGTGCGCGCGCTCGGCGACCGCGCCCACCCGCCGCGCCATCAGCCCGAGCGGCTCGTGGTAGTGGATGTCGAAGTGGGTCGTGTGGATCGTGAGCCAGGTCAGCGACTTGTCCCGCACCTGGGCGCGTG
>CAYZQM010000037.1:0-10152 GCA_964480175.1 uncultured Sandaracinaceae bacterium | reverse complement strand
CCGCGCTCAGCGAGAGCGTCAGCAGCGCGAGCGCGAGCCAAGGGAAGCGAGCCACGGCGCGCGAGCCTCGCACGGCAGCGACCAACTCCAAAGCGTCGGCGCCCCGACCGACGCGGTGGCCGCGCCCTCGCCGATGCGGCACACCACGCAGATGTCGAGAACGGTCGGCGCACGCCCCGGGGATCGCCGCGCCGCGACCGTCGTGTGGATCACGGCGCTCGCGCTCGGCGCGTGCAGCGCGACGCCCGAGGCGCGGTGGGTCGCGCAGTGCACCGAAGAGCTCGGCATGTCGGAGGCCGAGTGCGAGCTCGCGTACGGCTTTCGTCTGCCCGACGCGCTCCCGCCATCGAGGGGCAACCGCCACGCGGACGACGAGGCCGCGGCGCGGCTCGGCCAGCGCATCTTCTTCGACGAGGGGTTCAGCACCACGGGCGTGAGCTGCAGCACCTGCCACCAGCCCGAGAACGCCTTCGCCGAGTCGAGCCCGGTCAGCGAGGTGATCGAGGGGATGCCCGGCGCGCGCAACAGCCCGAGCCTGCTCGTCGCCGCCCGCAACGACGGCTTCTGGCTCTGGGACGGCGCCGCCGACAGCCTCTGGTCGCAGCCGCTCTTCGCGCTCGAGAACCCGATCGAGATGGCGAGCAGCCGCCTCGAGGTCGCGCACCGCATCGACTCGGAGACGTACCGCGGCGAGTACGAGGCGGTGTTCGGCGCGATCGATCTGAGCGATGGGTCGCGGTTTCCCGCCGCGGGGAGGCCCGGCGAGGCGAGCTGGGAAGCGATGAGCGACGTCGATCGCGACGCGGTGAACCGGATCGCGGCGAACGTGGGCAAGGCGCTCGAGGCGTACCTGCGGCGCATCGCGTCGGGGCCGAGCCGCATGGACCGCTACATCGACGGGGATCGCAGCGCCCTGAGCGACGAGGAGCGTCGCGGCTTCACCCGCTTCGTGCGCACGTGCTCAGCGTGTCACTTCGGCCCGATGCTCACCGACGACGCGTTCCACGTCGCCGCGATGGAGACGAGCGATCGGGGACGCGCGCTCGGTGTGGTCACGCTGCTCGAGAGCCCGTTCAACTCGCTCGGGCCCTACTTCGATCCGGCGATCGACGAGACGGGCCGCGCGCCCCTCTCGCTCCCGCTCGGACCGAGCCCCGACGACGAGTTCGGCTTTCGCACCCCGTCGCTCCGCAACGTGACGCTCACCGCGCCCTATACCCACAGCCCTGAACGAGATCCTGGTGACGCCCTCGTTCTTCTACGAGGAGGGCGACGAGATCGTGATCGCCGCGTTCCTCGAGGCGCTGGTCGGCGAGCCCGCGCCGAGCGAGTGGACCCAGCCGCGCTGAGCCCGAAAAAGGACCGCGCGGCGACGAATGCAGCGGGCGCGGCAACGCGGGGGAGGGTCGTTCGATAGGGCGCGCCACCATGGAAGCACTGGCGTTGACCTACCGCGACGAGACCTTGCGACTCTTTCCCCTGGGCCACGGTCCGCTCGAGGTGGGCTCGGGACCGGGCGCCGACATCGTGGTGCACGATCCCTCGGTGGCCGAGCGGCACTTCGTGCTGGTGCGCGACGGGGCGAGCCTCTTCGCCTACGACGTGCGCAGGGGACGCGAGCGCGATGCGCCGCGGCAGCTCGTGCCGAACCGAGCGCTCTTGCTCGGCAAGCACCACGCGCTGGTGCGGCTGGCCGACGCGCCGACGCGGGAGTCGGCGCTGAGCGGGCGAACGGAGCCGCTGCCGATCTTGGATGCGCCGCTCGAGGACGTGGTGCTGATGGTGGGACGCGGCCCGAACGCGCGATGCGCCACGCTGGGGCAGGCGCCGCTCACGGTGGGCTCTCGGCGCGGCGACGCCGACCTGGTGCTCGCCGATCGCGCGGTGAGCACCAAGCACTGCCGCTTCGAGCTCACCCCGCGCGGGCTCTTCGTGCGCGATCTGTCGAGCCGCAACGGCACCTTCGTGGACGGAGTGCGGACGATGATGGCGAAGGTCGCGCCGGGCTCGCGGGTGCGGGTGGGGCGCACCGAGCTCTCGCTGATCGCGCGGGGCAAGAAGGGCGACGCGCGCGGGAGCCACTTCGTCGCCGCCTCGCCCGCGATGCTCCGGGTGCTCGATCAGGTCGAGCGCATGGCGCACCAGCAGTGGCCCGCGCTGGTGCTGGGCGACAGCGGCGTCGGAAAGGAGGGGATCGCGCGCGCGCTGCACACCCGCGGTCCGCGCGCGGCGGGTCCGTTCGTGCCCATCAACGCCGGGGGGCTGTCGCGCGACCTGGTCGAGAGCGAGCTCTTCGGGCACGAGAAGGGCGCGTTCACCGGCGCGGCGAGCGTGCACCGTGGGGTGTTCGAGCAGGCGAGCGGCGGCACGCTCTTTCTCGACGAGATCGGCGAGCTCTCGCTCGAGCTGCAAGCGCGCCTCCTCCGGGTGATCGAGACGGGCGAGGTGCGGCGGGTGGGCGGCGAAGCCGCGCACGCCGTGGACGTGCGCCTCGTCTGCGCGACCCACCGCGATCTGCGCCAGCGCGCGAGGGAGGGCGTCTTTCGTCTCGATCTCTACTACCGGATCGCGCAGCTGGTGATCGAGGTGCCCGCGCTCGTGGAGCGGCCCGAGGACGTCCGGGCGCTCGCGCTCCACTTCCTCGACGAGGCGTGTCGCGATCTCGGACCGCGCACCCTCTCGCGCGCGGCGCTCTCCGTGCTCACCGGGCATGCCTGGCCCGGCAACGTGCGGGAGCTGCGCAGCGTCATCCGCGGCGCGGCGCTCGAGGCGGCCAGCGACGTGATCGACGCCGACGGTGTGCTCGAAGTGATCGACCGGCTGAGCGGCGTCGGTCCCCCGGGCGCGCCGCGGGGCAACTACGAGGCGGTGCTCGAGCAGCACCGAGGGAACCTGAGCGCGGCCGCCCGCACCCTCGGCGTGCCGCGCTCGACGCTGCGCGATCAGATCCAGCGCCGGAGCGAGCCCCCGCCCAAGAAGGGCGAGTGACCCGCGACGAGGCTCAGAACGTGATCGCGACGCTGTAGGCGCCCGAGGCTCCGTTCCAGCCGTCGACGAATGCCTGCACCACGCCCGCGCCCGCGGCCGCCGTGCTCGTGACGCGCGACTGCAGACCACACGAGTCGTCGTTGCAGCCGATGTTCGCCCCGTTGAAGCGGACGTAGGCGACCGAGTCGTAGCTCGTGCCCGAGCACATGTCGGCGACGTACGTGCGGCTGTCCGACGTGCACTGGAGCCAGTAGTAGGAGTTCTCCGGCCCCGTCGCGTTGGTGGTGCAGCCGGGCGAGCTGATCATGCTCGTTCCAGTCGCGGCGCCGCTCGAGAAGGTCGAGGTGGATCCGGCGGCGCCCATCGTGATGAGCGTGTTCGTTCCACCGCCGGCCGCGTAGAGGCCGTACGTCAGACCGTACGTGCCGGGCGTGGTGAAGCTGGAGAACGTGTGCACCGCGAAGTAGTGGGTGCCTGCGCCGACCAGCTGCACGAGCTGGGTCTGGAGCGTCCCGCAGCTGTCGTCGATGCACTGGCTCGAGGTGCCGGCGCAGGTCGTGCCGCGGTACGAGATGCGGGTGTCGAAGCTCGCGCCTCCGAGGGTCGAGAGGTAGACGAGCGTCGGTGCGGTCACGGTGACGCGGTAGAAGACCTCGACGCCGCTGCCACAGTCCGTGGTCTGGGGGGTCGCGCCGACGAGCGTGTCCATGCGGGTGCCGCCGGTGCCGCTCAGCGTGATCGCGCCGCCGCAGAGGTCGTTCGGAGGCGCGACGCACGGCATGTCTCCGCCGCTGCAGTCGTCGTCGATCCCGTTGCCGCAGATCTCCGTGGTCGAGCCCGTCGCGTCGCTGCAGGTGAGCGTGCCGCCCGAGCAGTTCAACGTGCCCTCCTGGCAGAGATCGGTGTCCGCGCCGTCACACGCCGCGCCGCCGCCGGGGTTGCCCTCGTCGATCGAGCCGTTGCAGTTGTCGTCGACGCCGTTGCACGTCTCCACGTTGGTCGGCGTCGTGTCGCTGCACACGAGCGTGCCGCCCATGCAGCTGAACGTGCCCTCGTTGCAGAGATCACCGTCCGCGCCGTCGCACGCGCCGCCGCCGCCGGGGTTGCCCTCGTCGACCGTCCCGTTGCAGTTGTCGTCGGCGCCGTTGCAGGTCTCGACGTTGTTGCCGGTCGTGTCGCTGCACACGAGCGTGCCGCCCGTGCAGTTGAACACGCCCTCCGCACACATGTCCGTGTCGGCGCCGTCGCACGCCGCGCCGCCGCCGGGGTTGCCCTCGTCGGTCATCGCGTTGCAGTTGTCGTCTATGCCGTTGCAGGTCTCGGTCGCCGGGAGCACGGCGCCGGCGCAGCTGCCCCACTCGGAGCCCACGCCGCCGGGACCCGCGACGCACGTCTGGGATCCCGCGCGGCAGATGCCCACGCCCTGGGTGCCCATCGGGCCCGTGTAGCAGCTGCGCGTCATGCCGAGGGTGCACGCGCAGCCCTCATCCGTCGTGCCGTTGCAGTTGTCGTCGACGCCGTTGCAGGTCTCCGTGATGGTCCCGGTTCCGTCGTCGCACACGAGCGTGCCGCCGGTGCAGCGGTTGATGCCCTCGAGGCAGAGATCGCCGTCGGGCCCATCGCACGGTCCCGCGTCCGCGCCGTCGTCGATCATGCCGTCGCAGTCGTCGTCGATGCTGTTGCACGTCTCCAGGCTCGGGGTGCCGGGCGTCGCGGAGCAGGTGGTGGTGGCGCCGTCCGCGCGGCACACGAACACGCCGCTGCGGCGGCACGCGCCGACGCCGGTGTTGCACGAGGCGCCGAGCTCGGTGAAGGGCTCGTCGGCGACGCCATCACAGTCGTCGTCGAGCCCGTTGCAGGCCTCGGTGCCGGCGGCGCCCGGCGTGGCCGAGCACGTGGTGCCCGTGCCGTCGCTGCGGCACACGACCGAGCCGGTGCGGGAGCAGGTCCCGACGCCGACGGTGCAGGCGCCGCCGAGCGTGAAGCCGTCGTCGACCATGCCGTCGCCGTCGTCGTCGCAGCTGTTGCAGATCTCGGCGGCGATGCAGGCGCCCCACGCACAGCCCGACGTGCAGGTGCGCGTGCCCAGCGTGCCGCACGCGGTGGTGCACGACTGGACGTCACCAGCGCGGCACATCACGGGGCTGCCGCCGCCGGGCTCGTCGATCTGTCCGTCGCCGTCGTCGTCGCAGCCGTTGCACGTCTCTGCGGCCGCGCGGCAGGTGCCGAGCCGGCACGCACCGTCGCAGGGCGCGGTGCCCGCGGTGCCGCACGAGGTGGTGCACGCGCGGGGCGCCGATCCGAACGCGCACTGCATGCCGGGGCCGTCGTCGATCCCGGCCGGGCCCGTCGCCGAGCAGTCGTTGTCGATGCCGTCGCACAGCTCGACCGCGCCGGGGTGCACCCGCGGGTTCAGATCGTCGCAGTCGTTGCCGCCAGCGCACGTGCTCGCGGTGTACGTGTCGCTGTCGAAGTCCGAGCCGCCGTGGTTGCACGTGCCGGGCTCGCTGCAGCTGTCGGTGGTGCACGCGATGCCGTCGCTGCAGTCGATCGGCGCGCCCGCCACGCAACCCAGGCCCGGCGTGGTGCCGGTGGTGTCGCACACCTCGGTGCCGTTGCAGGCGCGTCCGTCGCTGCACGCGGCCGGGTTGGGATCCTGCACGCAGCTGTCGCTCGCGGTGTCGCAGCGGCCGACCGTGCACCCGATCGCGTCCTCGCACGCGGGCGTGGTGCCGGGCATGCAGTCCATGGTCGGATCGCAGATCTCCGCGCCGTTGCAGAAGACGCCGTCGTCGCACATCGCGGGGTCGGGCGTCGCCGTGCAGCCGCCGGCCGCCTCGTCGCACGCGTCCGTGGTGCAGCCCACACCGTCGTCGCACGCGGGCGGGGTGCCGGGCGCGCATCCTTCGCCGTCGGCGCCCGCGCTGCCGGGCGCGCACACCTCGTCGCCGTTGCACACCAGGCCGTCGCTGCAGCGGGTCGCGTCCGCGGTGTTCGCGCAGGCGTCGGTGCTCGCGTCGCAGCTGTCGGCCGTGCACGCGATGCCGTCGTCACAGCTCGGCGCGTCGCCGCGGCGGCAACCGAACGCGAGATCGCAGCGCTCGGGACCGTTGCAGAAGATCCCGTCGTCGCAGCCGGCGTCGTCTTCGCAGGGCCGCGGTGCGCTGCAGTCGTCGACGGGATCGCAGACCAGGCCCGCCGAGCAGCGGCTGTCGTCGATGGTGTTGGTGCACGCGCCGGTGCCGGTGTCGCAGCTGTCCGCGGTGCAGCTCACGCCGTCGTCGCAGTCGACCGCGGTGCCGATCACGCAGCTGCCGCCGAGGCAGGTCTCGTTGCCGTTGCACGCGTCGCCGTCGGCGCAGTCGGCGTCGGTCTCGCAGCTCACCGTCACGTCCAGCGGTCGTGTTCCGTCGACGCTCGCGTCTCGCCGCACCCCCGTGTCCTCGGCCGTGCCCGAGGCGCAGCCTGCTTGCGTCAGCGAGAGCAGGGAAAGAGAAGCGAGGGCGAGGCCGACCCGAGACACCCAGCGGTACGACATGGAATCCGAGACTACAGGAAATCATCAGCGAGCGTGATCCCCCCCTAGGAGCCGCAGGGGTTGTCTTGGTAACCTCCGGGGCACTCACCTCGTGGAGGTCCTCGTGCCCGAGCAGCTCGTGTGGTCGCGTCCCTGGCGCGTCGTGTGTGCCGCGGTCGTTCTGGTGCTCGCCGCGGCGGGCGCCGCCGGGTGCAGCTGCGCCGATCCGTCGGAGGGGCGCTACCGCGACGCTGGGCCGGACGGGAGACGGACGGGCGACGTCGGGCCGATGCCGATGGACGCGAGCGATCCGCCCGACGCGGCGGGCGCCGAGATCTGCAACGGGCTCGACGACGACGGCGACGGTCGCGTGGACGAGGGCTGCGGCTGCTCCACCGGCGACACCCAGAGCTGCTACCCGGGCGACGCCGCGCTCGGCGGCGTGGGCACCTGCGCGCTCGGCACCCAGACGTGCCTCGAGGTCAGCGACGAGTTCGGCGAGTGGGGCCCGTGCATCGGCGCAACGCCCCCCGAGCCCGAGACCTGCGACACGCGCGACAACGACTGCGACGGCGTGGTGGACGATGGCTGCGAGTGCGAGGAAGGCGCGAGCCGCCCTTGCTACGTCGGTCCGGCGGGCACCGAGGGGATCGGCGCGTGCGCCGCGGGCACGCAAGCGTGCGTCGCCGGGCCGGGCGGCGTGGGCACCGCGTGGGACGTGTGCACCGGATCGATCACGCCCTCGAGCGTCGAGCGGTGTGACGGCGTCGACGACACCTGCGACGGAGCGGTGGACGAGGGCTGCGGCTGCACCGACGGCGTCTCGCGTCCTTGCTACACCGGCGCCGCTGGCACCGAGGGCGTGGGCCTCTGCATGGCCGGCACGCAGTACTGCGTGGACGATGGCGGCGCCGCGAGCTGGGGCGCGTGCACCGGCGCGATCCTCCCGGTCACCGACGTGTGCAACGGCATCGACGACGATTGCGACGGCACGGCAGACGAAGACTGCCTCTGCGCGCCCGGCTCGATGCGCGGCTGCTACACGGGCGCCGCCTCGACCCGCGGCATCGGCCTCTGCCGCGACGGCGCGCAGACGTGCGAGCTCGCGGCGGGCGGCGCGGGCAGCGCGTTCGGATCGTGCGCCGGCGAGCGCCTGCCCTCCGAAGAGCTGTGCGACGGCGCCGACAACGACTGCGACGGAGTGATCGACGAGGGCTGCAGCTGCGTGCTCGGGATGAGCCGCACCTGCTACTCGGGCCCGCCCGGCACGCTGGGCTTCGGGATGTGCCGCGCGGGATCGCAGACCTGCACCGCGGGGACGGACGGCGCCCCGGGCTGGGGTCCGTGCACGGGCGAGGTGCGGCCCGGCGCGGAGGTGTGCTTCGACGGAGCCGACGGAGACTGCGACGGCGTGATCGACGATGGCTGCGCGTGCAGCAGCGGCGAGAGCCGCGCTTGCTACAGCGGACCCGCGGCGACGCGCAACGTCGGCCGCTGCCGCGATGGCACGCAGGCGTGCGTGATCGGCGCGGGCGGCGTGGGCTCGGACTTCGGTGCGTGCTCGGGCGATCGACGGCCCGCGACGGAGACCTGCGACGGAATCGACAACAACTGCGATGGCACCGCGGACGAGGGGTGCAGCTGCGCGCCCGGCGCGGTGCGCGGCTGCTACACGGGACCGAGCGGCACCGCCGAGGTGGGCATCTGCCGTGGCGGCTCGCAGACCTGCGACGTGCGCCCCGACGGCAGCGCCGAGTGGAGCGCGTGCACCGGCGTGACCTTGCCGGCGAGCGAGATCTGCAACGGCAGCGACGACGACTGCGACGGGATGACCGACGAGGGCTGCCTCTGTGATCTCGGCACCAGCCGCACTTGCTACGAGGGCCCCGCGGCGACGCGCGGCGTGGGTAGCTGCGCCGACGGCAACCAGATGTGCGTGATGAGCGGCGGCGGCTCGAGCTGGGCTGCGTGCTCCGGCTCGATCTTGCCGAGCACCGAGCTCTGCAACGGGCGCGACGACGACTGCGACGGCACGGTCGACGAGGGCTGCGCGTGCACGCCCCGCACGACCCGCAGCTGCTACACGGGACCCGCGGGGACGAGCGGCGTCGGCATCTGCCGCGCGGGCAGCCAGACGTGCGATCTGTCGGCCGACGGCACCAGCTCGAGCTGGGGCGCATGCAGCGGCGTGATCCTCCCGGGCGCGGAGCTCTGCAACGGGGTCGACGACGACTGCGACGGTGTCACCGACGACGGCTGCGCGTGCGCGCCGGGCACCACGCGCGCTTGCTACGGCGGCACGCCCGCGAGCACCCGCGGCGTGGGCATCTGCCGCGACGGAAGCCAGAGCTGCGTCTCGGGCCCGGGCGGCGTCGGATCGAGCTGGAGCACGTGCACCGGCTGGGTCGGGCCCGCGACCGAGATCTGCGACGGCTCGGACAACGACTGCGACATGCTGCTAGACGAGGGCTGCGCGTGCTCGTCGGGCGAGACCCGCGCTTGCTACTCCGGACCGGTCGCGACCCGCATGGTCGGCGAGTGCCGCGACGGAGCGCAGATGTGCTCGATCGCCGGTGGCGTCGCGAGCTGGGGCAGCTGCGCGGGGGAGCGCCTCCCGAGCGCCGAGGTGTGCAACATGCGCGACGACGACTGCGACGGTCTCGTCGACGACGGCACCTGCAGCGTCCCGCCGACGATCACGTGTCCGCCGCCCGCGAGCACCCGGCCGCTCGTCGCGGTCACCCTCACGGGCAACGCGAGCGATCCGGACGGCGGCGTGATCACCGCGTGGAACTGGACGATCGTCTCGCAGCCCGCGGGCGCGAGCGGGACCTTCAGCGCGCCCAACGCCCGCATCACCCAGTTCACCCCGAACCTCGTCGGCATCTACACGGTGCGCCTCACGGTCACCGACGACGAGGGCCAGACGGCGACGTGCACGACGACGATCACCGCGACGGGCGACGGCATCCGCGTCGAGGTGACGTGGAACACCGACTACACCGACATCGACACGCACCTGCTCCACGTGGCCGGCGCGAGCGGCTGGTTCTCGAGCCCGCTCGACTGCTACTACGCCAACCGCACGCCGTCGTGGGATGCGCCCGGCACGGCCGACGATCCGCGCCTCGACATCGACGACGTCGAGGGCTTCGGCCCCGAGAACATCAACGTCGATTCGCCCGTGGTGGGCGCGACCTACCGCGTCGGCATCCACTACTACGACGACGACATCTGCAACTGCGCGACGAGCGTGACGGTGCGGATCTACTGCGGTGACATCGCGACCACGCCGGTCGCGACCTACACCCGCAACCTCACCAACGGCGGCTCGGGCTCGGAGTCGAACGACTTCTGGCGGGTCGCGAACGTCGTGTGGAACGGCGGGGACGCGTGCAGCGTGACGTCGATCAACACGCTCACCACCGCGAGCGCCGCGCGCACGGCCCCCTGAGCACGCGGACGTCGCACGCCGCTCTCGCACTCGCGCGTACACCGGCGGTTGCTAGCGGCGTGACGACCGGCCATGGTCGGCGCCCTCGTGCAGCTCTTCGTCGATCGCATCGCGCCCGAAGGCGCAGACAAGATGGCCGTGCTCCTGCACGGGATCTTGGGCTCGGGGCAGAACCTCCGGACGGTCGCCCGGC
>CAYZQM010000036.1:4849-36468 GCA_964480175.1 uncultured Sandaracinaceae bacterium | reverse complement strand
CCCTCCTCGCGCCTAGACTGCGGCGCTCCGGCGCGCCCTCGGTGCTGACGCAGTTGTTCTTACGCAGGCCCTTTGCGTGCGGGGGTGGCTCTGGCACAACGCCGCGGCATGGATCTCTTCGACGCCGCGCAGGACCGCACCAAGGAGGGCGCGCCGCTCTCCGAGCGGATGCGCCCGCGGACGGTCGGCGAGATGGTGGGGCAAGAGCACCTGCTGGGGCCGGGCTCGCTCCTGTCGCGGGCGATCGCCGAGGATCGCATCCCCTCGATGGTGCTCTGGGGACCGCCCGGCTCCGGCAAGACCACGCTCGCCCGCGCCGTCGCCGACGCCTCGCGCGCCAGCTTCGTCCCCTTCTCCGCGGTGATGAGCGGCGTCCCCGAGCTCCGCAAGATCCTCGAGGTCGCCGCAGAGAAGAAGCGCATGCACGGGCTGCGCACGATCTTGTTCGTCGACGAGATCCACCGCTGGAACAAGGCGCAGCAAGACGCGCTCTTGCCCCACGTCGAGCGGGGCGCGGTGGTGCTCATCGGCGCGACCACCGAGAACCCCAGCTTCGCCATCAACGCCGCGCTGCTCTCGCGCGCGCGGGTCTTTCGCATCGAGCCGCTGAAGCCCGAGCACCTGGTGACCTTGTTGGAGAGGGCGCTCACCGATCGGGATCGGGGCCTCGGCAAGCTGAACGTCCCCTTCGAGCGCGAGGCGCTCGAGGTGATCGCCGACAAGGCGAGCGGTGATGCGCGGCGCGCGCTCGACGTGCTCGAGCTCGCCGCGAGCGACGCGAGGAGTCGGGGGACGACGCTCGATCTGACGAGCGTGAAAGAGGCGCTCGCGTCGCGGACGCTGCTGCACGACAAGAAGGGCGACGCGCACTACGACGTGGTCTCCGCGTTCATCAAGTCGATGCGGGGCAACGATCCCGACGCCGCGATCTACTGGATGATGCGGATGCTCGAGGCGGGCGAAGATCCGCTCTTCGTGAGTCGGCGCCTCTTGATCTTCGCGAGCGAGGACGTCGGCAACGCCGACCCCGTCGCGCTGCAAGTCGCGGTCGCGGCCGACGAGTCGTTCCGCAGGCTCGGCATGCCCGAAGGGCTTCATCCACTGGCGCAGGCGTGCACCTACCTGGCGAGCACGGTGAAGAGCAACGCGAGCTACGCGGCGTGGCAAGCCGCCAAGGCGGCAGTGCTCGAGCACGGCCCACTCAGCGTCCCCGATCACCTGCGCAACGCGGCGAGCGCGCTCGATCGATCGCTCGGCCACGGCGTCGGCTACCGCTACCCCCACGACGAAGGCGGCCACGCCGCAGGGCAGGCGTACCTCCCCGAAGCGCTCGAGGGCGAACGGTACTACCTGCCCAAGAACGCGGGCTTCGAGATCAAGCTGAAGGCCCGCCTAGAGCGCCTACGCAGCGGCGGCCCCGACGAAGCACCGCGTGCAGCAAGCCCACCGAGCGAGCCCGAGGAGCGCTGAATCGAGCGCTCCCGAGTCGCCTGGTGCCAGGAGGCGATGGTGGGACTGCGGCTGAAGTCGCGGTCTCAGCCGGTGCAGCAGCAGGCGCCTCGGGGCGAGAGCGAAGCCGGGTCGCATTGATCTCACCGGGCGTCCTCGACCGGTCATGCGTAAGCTGCGAAGCCTGCGGGCGTTCGAGCAACCATCGAGGTCCACCCGTGAAGCTGAGTAGAGCGTTGAGACGCCAGGTGACCAACGACTGGCTGCGGCTGCTTCCTGGGATGGTGGAATACCAACCCATGCATCTGTTGCGACGCGTCGGTCCGCTACTCGAGGGCGTTCTCCTTGAGAGAACCGGGAGTGGGGAAGAGTACTGTCCCATCTTTCATGTCCACTCTATGCTTCGCCGGAGCCCGGACGTGATGCTCGCACTTGCACAGCGGCTGCTGAGTGAGCGGTCAGGCAGCCCTGAGACCATCCCTGTTCGACATCACGCTACTCGCTACGAGGCCGCGGCGGCAACCCTAGTGCGTCAGGTCCCGCTCGAGCTGTCGGGGGACCTTCGACTGGGCGATGTGCTCGAGGCCTATCGCCGGCTAGTCAAACGGCCCGACGCGCCGCACGGAGGCGCCTTCTACTACGAGGACATGGCGGCCTTGACCGGTTGGTTGGGGGACAATGTTGGCGTGCAGCGTGTCGTCAGGGAGGGGGTTGCCGTACTCTCCCGCCTCCCACCGGACGCATTGAGTGCAGCCGCCGCACAGGGAGGATGGTCCGACTTGGAGCGGTGGCAGGAGCGAGTGCTCGCTTCTGCGATGGACCGCGGCCAACTCCTGACGACTCTCGATGAGGAGATTCGGTCCTTGGGGCTCGAACAGCTGCCGGTGTCCGAGTTGCTTCCTGAAACTGACCGAGGCGCCGATGAGCCGGAACATCGTTAGGATTGCGCGGGAGACCATGAGGGGGCGCCAAGTCGACCTTGCACCCGACATTTCTCATGTTCTGGGCCCGGAGTTGGCTTTCGTGGACTGTGAGGTTGTGATTCGGAAGCGTAGCGCCAACGCTCTGCGCTTCGATCGCGCCCGCTTCGAGCGTTGCGCCATGAAGGCGAAGAGACCCCTCTACCAATGCACGTGGAACAGCGTGGTGCTCACCGACTGCGTGTTCACTGGTTCGTTCGTCGGCAATCAGTTCGGTCAGATGGACGCATGGGCCGGGGTCGGACGAATCGAGAGCTGCGATTTTCGTGGAGCCGATGTGCACAACGTGAGGATCTTCCGCTCGCCAGTCGACACGTTGCGGTTTCCTTCGTGGCCGTTCTTTGTGGTGCGAACCCCCACTCTGTTCCGCGAGCGACTTCAGGAGGTGGGCTGGCCCCCAGACCTCGACCTATGGGGCCAGTCCTTGGGCAATCAACCCGTTGAGACGTCAGCGCTTGTCTACGACGCGGCGAGGGTAGCGTCGTTCTTCGGTGCGTCTATCGACGACCTGCGTCGCGCACTTCTGTCCATTGGCGACGACGTCGTGCGAGTGTCGTGACGTCTCAATCGGTTCGTCAGATCCTCAGCCTCGTCGAGGAGTGCTGGCGACGTCCAGGACGAGGCGAGAGAGAATGCCGAGTACCCGTAGCTCGAAGGTGGTGGTCGTCGCGTGCGCGGCCGTTCTTGGGCTGGCGCCATCGACGGTGACTGGGCAGGACCGATGCTCGCGGCGCGACTTCGAGGTGATGAACTGCGGATTCGCCTTCTCCATGGAAGCAGGGGTTCCAGACTTCTTCCAAGGCGGCCACGCAGCAGGGCAGGCGTACCTCCCCGAAGCGCTCGAAGGCGAACGGTACTACCTGCCCAAGAACGCAGGCTTCGAGATCAAGCTGAGGGCGCGCCTGGAGCGCCTACGCACCGGCGGCCCCGACGAAGCGCCGCGTCCAGCGAGCCCACCGAGCGAGTCCGAGGAGCGGTGAACGGCCGGAGGCCGTGCGGCCGGATCGAGCCGCCCAGTCGCTAGCGAGGTCTCGCTGAAGACGCCCACGCTCCCTGCGGATCAAGCTCCGCATTCGTCGGTGCGCACCCACCGGTCGTCCTCCAGCCGGAACGTGCCGCGGCGGTCTTCGACCACGAGTGCAGGCCTCAGTGGGTCGCCGCGCAGGTCTGCGTCCAAGTCGGCGTAGACCTGTTCGGGGGCGCCCGCCGGATCGCTCGGATCGGCCCAGCGCGGGATGGAGTCGACCCGTGCGCCGTAGCGCACTCGCGGGCGCGTGCGTCGGACTGGACCACGACCCTCGCGCCACGCGTGCCGAGCCGCGCGCGCGCTCCCGATCTCGAGGCACGCCGGACCGGCCGGCGACCAGTCCCAGGCGATGTCCTCGCCTGCTCCATCGCTCTCCCATCGCTCGTTTCCGTCGGGACCAAAGACGTACTCGCTGATGCGGACCTCTCGGTCCGCGCCCACGGCCAGCGATCCGCGCTCTTGGAGTGTGTCGCCGTCCCGGACGAAGAGATGGAGCGTGTGGAAGCAATCCCACTCCTGTGTTCCGCCGTCGCAGACCTCGCTCTCGATCCACACCTCACCATCGTCGTGTCCCATCACGGCGCGCTGGATGACGCGGAGACCAGGGCTGCCCAGCTCCTCCGTGGCGCACGCCCAGCGATCATCGAAGCGGCGGCAGAACGCTCCGCCAGGTGCGAGCACCGTCGCGTCGTCGAGCGATCTCGGGCCGAGCTCGACGTGGTATTCGTCGACGAGTCGCACGGGGCCGGACCACGTGGTGCGGGTGATCGTCGGCTCGTCGGCACGACGCGCCGTCGCAGCGCCGGCCCAGCGCTCGCCGCGGCGCAGCCGAATGCGCTCGGGTACGAGGTCACCGTCACGGACCGCAAACGTCGCTCGACCGAGACGCACGAAGACCTCGCCCGGCTCGCCCGAGTCGCGCTGGCGATCGATCAGATCGACACTCGGTGGTGCCGGCGCGATGGCCCAGCATCCGTGGTCCCAGACGCAGAGCTCGGTGCGGTCCGGCCAGCGTACCCACCACGCCTCCGTGCGGGTGCCGTTCCACGCACCGAGGCTCGCGCCCGGGTTCGCGTCGAGCCATGCTCGGAGCGCATCGACTGGAGTCGCGTCCACGGCCGGGAAGGTCTCGGCCAGCGCGACGCTCCGAGAGATCGACGTCGCAGTCCCGGCCGCGGGGTCATCGCTGATCGACGTGGGGGTGGGCCGCGGGATCGCGGCGCCAGCCAGCGACGACGTCTCGACCGACGTGCGTCGGGAGCTTACCGCGCCCGCGCAGCCGGCGAGCACCAGGACGGTGAGCATCGAGTACCGCATCGCTGTGCGAACGAGCCGTCCGTCTCGCGCTGTTCCTCACCCCGACGAGGATCGGCGGACCGACTAGATCCAGCCCTTGCGGCGGAAGTAGAGGAAGAACGCGACTGCGGTGATGAGCATCGCGCCGATCGCGATGAAGTAACCGTAGCGGTAGTGCAGCTCGGGCATCACCTCGAAGTTCATCCCGTACACGCCGGCGATGAACGTGAGGGGGAGCATGATCGTGGAGATCAGGGTGAGCACCTTCATGATCTCGTTCATGCGGTGGCTCTGCATCGAGATGTACGCGTCCATCGCGCCGCTCACGATCTCGCGGAAGCTGTCGTTCAGATCGACGACCCGCACGAAGTGATCGTAGGCGTCGCGGTAGAAGGGGCGCACCTCGTTCGGGATGAGCTCGAAGTCGCCGCGGCCCAGGCGGTTGAGCATCTCCTTCTGGTGCAGCCCGACCCGCCGGAGCTTCTGCAGCTTGTGCTTCAGGTCGAAGACGGTCTCGAGCACCTTCGGGCTCTGGGTCCGCACGATGTCGGTCTCGAGCTGATCGATCTCGTGATCGAGCCGCTCCATCAGCGGCAGGAAGCGCTCGGTCATGTGCTCGACGACGAGGTAGCAGAGGTAGGCGGGTCCCTGCCGGAACGCCGAGGCGTCGCTCCTCACCTGCGACCGCACGACCTTCTCCGCGGGGAAGCTCTCGCCGTGCGAGGTGACCAGGTAGTTGCGCCCCAGAAAGACGTCGAGGTCGCACGTCTTGGGCTCGCCGGTCTTCTCCGCGCCCTCCACCAGCCCGTGGAAGACCATGTAGAGGTAGCCGTCGAAGCGCTCGATCTTCGGGGTGGGCGCGTCGGCGATCATGTCCTCGATCACCAGCGGGTGGAGCTTGAAGACCTCGAGCAGGATCTTCTGCTCGCTCTCCTTGGGATCGACCATGTCGATCCAGGTGACGGTGTCCGGCTCGGCGAGCAGCGTCGGCAGCTCGTCGGCGTTGGCATCCCTGGGCGCGGTGTCGCTGGCTCGCAGCGTCAGGATTCGTACGCTCACGGGCGCCGAGGATACGCCCGCTGCTTTCGCGTTGGCTACAGGCTCGCGGCGGTTCGGCTCAGCGCTCGGCTCAGCTCTCGTCTTCCGCGCCGTCTTCGCCCTGGGCGGGGTGCAGACCGTGCTTGCGGGCGAGCTTGTGCAGGTACTTCCGATCCATGTCGGCGGCGCGGGCAGCCGCCGAGATGTTGCCGCCGTGGCGATCGAGCAGCCAGCTCACGTACGCCACCTCGAACGCGGTCTCCCACGCGTTCTTGGTGTCGCGGTAGCTGCGCTTCTCGTCGAAGACCAGCTTCTGCGCTTCGCCGGTCGCGCTCGGCGCGGGGCCCGCGCTCTCGGCGCGCGGTCCCACCTGGCTCCCGGGCAACCCGGTCATCCGGATCTCGCTGTCGCCCGCGGCGCGCGCCAAGTACGCCGCGCGCTCGAGCACGTTGCGCAGCTCGCGCACGTTGCCCGGCCAGTCGTGCGCCCGCAGCGAGTCCATCGCGCCGCGCGCGATCTTGATGGGCGTGAGCTTGGCGTCGTCGCTCTCCGCGATGCTGCTCAAGAGGCGCTGCGCCAGGAGCGGCACGTCGTCGCGGCGCTCGCGCAGCGGCGGCAGCGTGATCGGCACCACCGCCAAGCGGAAGTAGAGGTCCTCGCGGAACTTCTGCCGCTCGACCTCCATCAACAGGTTCCGCTTGCTGGCGGCGATCACCCGGATGTCGACCCGGATCTCGCGGTTGCCCCCGACCCGCCGGAACGCCCGCTGCTCGAGCGCGCGCAAGAGCTTGGGCTGCAGATCGAGCGGCAGCTCGCCGATCTCGTCGAGGAAGAGCGTGCCGCCGTTCGCGAGCTCGAACGCGCCTTGCCGCGCGCCGGTCGCGCCGGTGAACGCGCCCTTGTCGTGGCCGAAGAGCTCGCTCTCGATCAGCGATCCCACGACGGCGCCGCAGTCCACCACCAGGAACGGCTTGTTCTTGCGCGGCGAGCTCTGGTGGATGGCGCGCGCGAGCACGTCTTTGCCCGTGCCGGTCTCACCGCCGATGAGCACGGTCGCGTCGGTCGGCCCCAGGCGCTCGAGCAGCCCGAAGATCTGCCGCATCGCGATGCTGTGGCCCACGCAGCCGAAGAACTCGTCGCGCTCGCTCGGCAAGAGCTCGATGCGCTCGGCGAAGGGCCGCACCTTCAGATCGATGTTGCCGACCGTGATCAGCGAGCCGGCCTTGAGGTAGGCCTCCTTGATCCGCGCGTTGTCGAGCAGGGTGCCGTTCGTCGAGTCGAGATCGCGGAGCAGAAAGCCACGGGGCTCGCGGACGATCTCGCAGTGCACCCGCGAGACGGTGTTGTCGTCGAGCGTCAGATCGTTCTCGCTCGCCTTGCCGATGCGGAACGTGTCGCGCGAGAGCGTCGCCTCCGTGCCCTTCTGCGCGCCGGTCAGCACGGTCAGCCCGCAGCGCGAGAGCTCGAGGAAGCGAGCGGCTTGCCCGGCCTGGGTGCCCATCATGGTCTCCGGCATCGTCACGCGGCTGTTCGCGACCATACCAGAAGCCGAGGCGCCCGACGCTGGTGCTCATCCGTCGGAGACGGGACGCGCACCAGAGCCGCCCGACTCGTCGTTGACGAGACGCTCCCGTGCGTGCTCGAGTAGCCTCTCGAGAGGAGGAACCGATGGGCAGGGCGACGCAAGGGGACATGCTCGACGGGTCGGTGAGGGCGATCCGGTCTCAGGTGGGCTACGCGATCGGCCTCGGAGCATTTGTCCTACTGGCTCGGAAGGGATCCGCGGCGTGATCGGGGTGAACGCGATGCGCCTGGGTCTGGTATGCATGCTGCTCGTTGGCGGGTGTGACGCCGGAAGCGACGCGCCGCTGGATGCACCCATGCTCGACAGTCGGGTCCCGAACCGGTTTGCCTGCACCGACTCGTTCGACTGCGGGGGCCTTCCCTGCGAAGGCGGGCGGTGCCGCTGCAGCGCGAACGCCCAGTGCCGACCTCACCTGACCTCTCCCCCTGCGGCTTGCTCGGGCGGCTTCTGCGTGGCGGCGTGTCCCTTCACGGAGTCGCCCCGTGAGACGCCTGGTTCGTTCGTCGCCTGCGACGGTCAGCGCGACGGCGCCTGCTGCGCGGAGGGCGAGCGCTGCTGTCCGGCCTACTTCGAGGTGCTGCAGTGCCTGCCGGGCGACAGGCCATGCTGGCCGCAGTGCCCTGACCGCGGCCGCCACTGCGCCCCAGACACCTGGTGTCCTGGCGCCGAGATCCCGACAGGCGCGGTCCTGCGGTGCTCCGAAGTGCTGCCGCTCCGGGACCGCGGGGAGCCCTTCTCCCCTGGCGTGCTCTCCAACACTGCGTGTCTCGACTCCTGCCCGGCCGAGCGCCAGTGCGGGGCTCAGACGTGCTGTGCCGAGGGCACGGTGTGCTTTCTGCCCCGCGAATACGATGCGGTACCCGCGGATGGCGATCCAGGGATCGGACGAGACATCGAGTGGTATGCCCAGCCTGCGGGCTTCTGCTGTATCCCCGACTGATGTGGATCCGCTGCTGCTCCGAGGCGGCCGCGTACCAGCTACCGTCGATCGCCCGACACGAGCGCATCGCACGCAGGGGCGCTCGCTCGGTCCACGGGGCCTGACCCGAGCGACTACGGTGTGCTGCCGAGCAGCGTGCGGAGCGTGAGCGGGACGATCGCGATCGGGAGCGCGATGCGCAGGACGACCTCGAGCACCGACTCGCCGTCGCCGAAGCCGAAGAAGCTCCACGCGAACCACACGCCGACGGGCGCGAGCATCGAGCTGGCCCACGCGGGCAGGCCGGTCGGCAGCTTGCGGAGCTTGCTGCGCAAGAGCACCAGGTCCGACGCGATCAGCGACGCGACGATCAGCCCCGCGAAGAAGCTCACCATCAGCATCGAGACGAGCCAGTCGTCGAAGTACCCGAAGGTCGCGACCCGCATCCCCACCGTGAAGAAGGCCAGCGTGGTGAGCGACCACGAGGTGAGGAACGGACCCTTCAGGGTCGGGCGGATCCACGGGGTGAAGTCGGTCATGGCGTGCTCCTACGCGTCGTGTCCGCGTTTCATTCCATCGGGCCCCGGACGTCCTGCCACGGCAGGACGCTGGGGGAGAGGTCGTCCTCGCACATCCCGGTCGTCGTGTCGCAGTCGCCGCCCAGCGCCTCGATGCACATGGCGTCGTCGGTGCACGGGTTGCCGGCGCGGCCGAACGCGAACGCGGTGATCACGTCGCCCGCGTCCAACGTCCGCGCGACGTCGGCGGGGGTGCCGGACGGAACCGGCAGCGGGAACGGGTAGGGGCCGAGGATCTGGGTGGCCGCGTTGCACGAGGGCACGCCCGTCGTGACCGCGTGCACGTAGAGCACGCCGCTGTTGCGGAGCGGAACCGTCTCGATGAACTCGCTCGTGTCGCCGAAGACCATGCCGTTGGTGTCGCTCGCTTCGGGGAGCACGCGCATGCGCGGCAGCGGCCCGTTGCTGAACATGCCCGCGCCGAGGTTGATGACCTCGTCGGGATCGAGGCAGACCTCGATCGGCACGGGCACGTTCGGGATCGCGTGCACCAGCCGAACCCGCGCGCCCTCGGGGTTGGGCGTGGGATCGTCGGGGATCACGATGATCTGCGGCTCCGGGCAGGTGCCTGGGCACGAGACCGGCGTGCCGGGCAACACACCTGCCGCGATCACGGTCGCGTGGGTCACGCCGGAGAGATCTGCGGTCGTGAGGCTCGCGGTGAAGAGCGGCATGATCGCGCTCTCCGGCGCCGGGCACGCGCCGCCGAGCGCGAACGGCAGATCGTCGCGGCTGTAGAGGCGCATCACGTAGCCGAAGCCCGGGGTGTCGTAGATGGGCACGGGCACGTAGGGAGAGACGCCCGGGAAGGGGAGCGTTCCGTCGACGCCCGCGGCGGGATCGGGCTGTCCGAGGATGCGGCCCGTGGTCTCGGGCGCGCCGGTGCCCGCGACGGTGGAGAGACAGATCGTGAGGTTCGGCGCCGCAGGAGAGAGGTTGGCGAGGCGCACCTGCAAATACCCGGTGAGCCGCGCGCCGCTGTCCTGATTCACGTAGGGAGGGCGCGCGGTGTCGAGCAACGGACCGACGTCCGGTGCGGTGGGTGCCGCGGTGCACGCGCTCAGCGACAGGGTGCCGACCATCAGAGCTGCGTTGCGAAGCGAGTTCATGTTCGAGGCCTCACCCAGGTGGCGCGCGCGGCGCGGCGGAATGAGCAAGCGTGCCCCGAAAGATGGGCGGCCCACAAGGACCGGCTCAGCCTCCATGTCGCGCTGTGTCCTGCTGCGGCCGCCGCTTTCGGCCGAAACGCGGCTTACGTCCTTCCTCCTCGTTGCGGCGTACCTCTGGTACGCCTCACTGCGGAGGTGCGGGCGCGCTCGCGTTTCGACTCGAAATCGACGCCCTCGCGACGGACCCAGCGCGACATGGAGGCTCAGCGCGCGCGGCCCTGCTCCAGCAAGAGCTGCAGCATGCGGTGCGTCAGGCCCCACACGACGCGGCCGCCGACGTCGTAGCCGGGGAAGCGCATCGACGGTCCGCCCTCGCGCGTCCAGGTGAAGTGGGTCTCGCGCTCGCCGCGCGCGATCGCGCTCAGCGGCGCCCAGTGCAGCTCGTCGACCTCGACGTTCGGGGTGAGCACCACCGGCGCGCCGAGCACGAACACGTAGGGGCGCACCAGCATGTCCCCCGTGTGGGTGCGCAGGTCGTCGAGGCGACCGATCGACTGCGCGTGATCGAGGAGCTGTACCCCGACCTCCTCGTGCGTCTCGCGGATCGCGGTCGCGAGCAGATCCGGATCGCCGGGCTCGTAGCGTCCGCCGGGGAACGCCATCTGCCCCGACCACGGATCGCTCGCGCGCTCGACCCGCTTCATGAGGAGCACCTCCGCGTCGCCGCGCGCCATCGGACGAAGGATCGCAGCGACCGCCGCGCGTCGCTTGATCTCGATCCCATCCACGTCGCGCGCGGTGTGCTGGGCCAGGTTTCGCGTCAGCGTGTCGAGGTCGAACAATGGAGCGGCACAAGCTACGCGGCGCAGCCCTCGGGTCAAACGTCGGGTGCGCTCGGCCCTCGGGCGCCTGCGTGGGGCGAGACGGTGTGCCCCGTGGTGGCAGGCGCGCGCACCCTGCCGCGCCGCTCCGCACTCCTTGCCCGTGATCGCGCGCGGATCGCGCTGGTCCGGGCGTTGCTGTGTTCGAGGGCGAGAGGAGACAGCCATGAAGTCGCATCGCTCCCACTTCACCGACCAACGCACCGACCAGCGTCACTTGGCCGAGGGTCGTCACGACGGTCACACCCATCGCCACGAGCGCGAGGACGACACCGAAGAGACCCGGGTGCGTCGCCGCCCGACCGCGCTCGACGCGCAGCGCACGGCTCCCCCGACCGGCGCAACAGTGCATGGCTACGACGCGCACCGCTACGACGCGATCGAGCACGAGTACGTCGGCTGGGCGCTCTATCCGAGCGACGATCCCCGCGCCTTCGACGGCGAGCACGCCCCCTACGCTGCGTGGGGCGCGCCGGAGGACGAGCGCGCTGCGGTCGACGACGAGGCGCCCGCGTGGGGCGCATCCGTGACGCCGCTCGACCCCGAACGCCGTCGGCGCTGATCCACCACCGAGCCCGGGCCGGCGGGGGCTGCATCGGAAGGGTCTTCGTTCGCTCCGGGCCACCGGGCGAAAGAAGCCGCGAGGTCGGATACCATCCTGCGCATGCGCTGCTCGCTGGTGTGGGTACCGGTCGCGTTCATCGTCTCGTCGTTCGGTCTCGTCCCGCGCGCCCACGCGCAGTTCCACCTCGAGGATCCGCTGCGCGGCAGCAGCGTGGGCAACGCGCTCGGCGGCAGCTTCGACGCTGAGGGCTGGACGGTGACCGCGGTCGACGATCGCATCTGGTACGCGCTCCCCCGCCTGGTGAGCGGCTCGGTCGAGTTCACGGTCGCCAACATCGCTCCGGCGAACCTGCCGCTCGCCGATCACGAGATCTTCGCGATGTACGAGGACGGTCACGGCATCGGCGAGCCCATCGACTACGCGCCGGCGTTTCGGCTCAACCACTACAAGACGCTGGTGCGCATCTACGGCACCGCGGAGCCCGAGCGCCTCGGCGCGATGAAGCTGATGTGGGGCATGTGCCCGAGCGGCGCGCCCGGGTACGGCGATTGCGGCTGCGCGTCGTTCTTCGAGGAGCCCTTCGAGGGCGTGCCCGAGTGGACCGGCGCGCCGGTGCGCATCCGCATCGAGTGGGGCGGTGGCGTGACCCGCATGCTGCGCGACGGAGTGGAGGTGGTGTCCGTCGACTGGGGGGAGAGCGGACTCTCCTTCGCGCCCTCGGACCTGCACGCGATGATCGGCAGCCCGCGCAACGACGGCGGGCTCTCGGCCATGCCGATCGGCGCGCGCTTCTCGGATTTGGTGATCGACGGCACCGAGGGCCCGCTCGCGACGTGCCCCGGCAGCGCGATGACCGACGCGGGGACGATGCCGCCCGTCGATGCGGGCACCTGCGCGGGGCAGGGACCGCTCGCGGACGCGACCGCCGCGAGCTGGGAGAGCGGCGTGTACCCCGACGCGAGCGATCTCAACGTCGAGGGCGACGGCGCGAGCCCGACGGCGGTGGTGTACCTGCGCTTTCCTTCCGTCTCGGGCGCGGTCTCGCGCGCCACACTCACGCTGCACGCCGCCGACGGAGGCAGCGCGGGCGGCGGGTCCGGTGAGATCTGCCGGGTCGACAGCACCTTCGACGAGGCGAGCCTCACCTGGAGCAGCCGCCCTACCGTCACCACCGCGTGCACCGGCGGCGCGCGCCCGATCGCGGCCTCGGAGACGATCGTGTTCGACGTCACCTCGTTGGTCCGACCGAGCGGCGACGTCGTGCTCGCCGTGGTCTCGCGCGACGCCGACGGCGCGCACTACCTGTCGCGCGAAGCCGGGGGCTGCGAGCGCGGGCCGCGCCTCACGATCGAGCGCGCGGAGGGCGTCGACGTCGGAGGACTCGCCGACACCGGCGCGCTCGACGGTTCGATCGCGACCGACATGGACGCGGGCACACGCACCCGTGGCTCGGACGCAGGCTGCGGCTGCAGCGCGCGCCGAAGCCCGCCGCCGCTCACGCTAGGCGTCTTGCTCTTGGCCCTGTTCGTCCGTCGGCGCTGATCGCTCGCGACGGTAGACCCAGGCGTAGACCGTGGGGAGCACCAGCAGCGTGAGCGCGGTCGCGCTGACCAGGCCGCCGATCACCACCGTCGCCAGCGGACGCTGCACCTCCGCTCCGTCGCCGTGGGAAAGCGCCATCGGCAAGAAGCCGAGCGCGGCGACGCTCGCGGTCATGAGCACCGCGCGGAGGCGATGTCGCGCGCCGTCCGTCGCGGCCTCGGCGGGTGTCTTTCCTTTGCTCCGCTCGGCCGCGATGGTGGTGAGCAGCACGACGCCGTTCAGGACGGCGACCCCGAAGAGCGCGATGAAGCCGATCGCCGCGCTGATGGAGAGCGGCATGCCCCGCAGCGCGAGCGAAAACACGCCGCCGACCGCGGCGAAGGGCACGTTCAGGTAGATCAGCAGCGCGGGCTTCAGATCACCGAACGCCATGAAGAGCAGGACGAAGATCAGCGCGAGCGCGAGCGGCACGGCGAGCGAGAGGCGCTCGGTCGCGGCCTCGAGGTTCTCGAACTGCCCACCCCAGCGGACCAAGTAGCCGTCGGGCAGGTCGAGCGCGCCGACCGCAGCGCGCGCCTCCCCCACGAACGAGCCGAGATCCCGGCCCCGGACGTTGCACTCGATCGTGGTGCGACGTCGCACCGAGTCGCGGTTGATGTTCGCGGGCGAGTCGATCTCTTCGAGCGTCGCGACCTGGCCCAGCGGCACCAAGAGCCCGCCGCTGCCGCGCACCGGGATGCGGCGGATGCGCTCGACGTCGGTGCGCAGCGCCTCGGGCAAGCGCACCTGAAGGACGAAGCGTCGCTCGCCCTCGAAGACCTCGCCGGCCGGCAGCCCGCCGATCGCGGCGACCGCCGCCATGGCCTCGCTCGCGGTGACGCCGTAGCGCGCGGCCGCGCTGCGATCGAAGCGCACCTCGAGCGTGGGCAAGCCCGTGAGCTGCTCGCCCCGCACGTCGGCCGCGCCGTCGATGGTGCGCAGCACCCGCTGGATGTCCGCGCTCGCCTCGGACAGGAGCGTCAGATCGTCGCCGTACACGCTGATCGCGACGTCCGATCGACTGCCGCCGATGAGCTCCGCCATGCGCAGCTCGATGGGCTGCGAGAACGCGAAGCCCAAGCCCGGCAGCTCGCTCGTGAGGCGCCCCTCGAGGTGCTCGATGAGCTCCTCGGTCGAGTCGGCGGTGGTCCACTCAGCCTGCGGCCTCAGCATCGCGTAGCAGTGAGAGAGCTCGAACCCGTCGGGGTCGGTCGCGATCTCGGCGCGCCCCGTGCGGCACACGATGGTGCGCACCTCGGGCAGCTCACTCACCAACCTCTCGACCCGCGTCGCGCCCTCGACCGCCTCCTCGAGCGACACGCTGGGGAGACGGAGGACCTGGATGGAGAGCGCGCCTTCGTCGAGGCGCGGGATGAACTCGGTGCCCATGCGGGACGCCGTGACGGCCGCGAGCCCGAGCAGCGCGATCGCGACGCTCACGACGACGATCGGCGCGCGCATCGCGCCGTCGAGCAGCGGCGCATACGCGCGCTGCGCCCAGCGCACCAAGCGGGGCTCGTGATCTTCGGTGCTCGTGCGGAGGAAGGTCGCCACCAGCACCGGCACGAAGGTCAGCGACGCGACGAACGCACCGCCCAGCGCGAAGAGCACCGTCAGCGCCATGGGCACGAACATGCGCCCCTCGATCCCCGCGAGCGTGAGGATGGGGACGTACACGATCACGATGATCAGCTCGCCGAACGTGGCGGCGCGGCGCACGTCGAGCGTGGAGCCCACCACGACCTTCGCCGCCTCGGTGTAGCTCATGGGTCGATCGCGCCCCCGCGCCGCGGCGGCGAGGTGCACCACGGCGTTCTCGACGACGATGATCGAGCCGTCGACGACGATCCCGAAGTCGACCGCGCCGAGGCTCATCAGGTTCCCGCTCAGGCCCGACAGGCGCATGCCGATGAAGGCGCAGAGCAGCGAGAACGGGATGGCGAGCGCGACGATGAGGCCGCCGCGCACGCTCCCGAGGAGCACGAAGAGCACGGCGATGACGAAGAGCGCGCCCTCGGCCAGGTTGGTGGCGACCGTCGTGATCGTGCGATCCACCAGCTCGGCCCGGTCGTAGAAGACCTCGATGTGCATCCCCTCGGGCAGCGTCCGCTCGATCACCTCGAGGCGCTCGTTCACCGCCTGCACCACCTCGCGGCCGTTGGCGCCCACGAGCATCATCACGATCCCCGAGACGGCCTCGCCGCGGCCATCGCGGGTGAACGCGCCTTGGCGGAGCATGGGCGCCAAGTGCACCCGGGCCACGTCGCGCACCCGGACCGGCACCCCGCCGTCGTCGGTGCGGATCACGGTCTCGGCGATGTCGCTCAGATCACTCAGCCGCGCCTCGCCGCGCACCAGGATCGCCTCGCCGCTGCGCTCGATCGATCCGCCGCCCACCACGACGTTGTTGTCTTGGAGCGCGCGGACGAGCTCGCCGATCGAGAGATCGCGGGCCCGGAGCGCCTCGGGCTCGACCTCGACCTCGTAGGTCTTGAGCTCACCACCGAACGAGTTCACCTCGACCACGCCGGGCACCGAGCGCAGCTCGTAGGCGATCAGCCAGTCGAGCGTCGTGCGCAGCTCCATCGGGGTGTGGCGATCGCTGGTGAGCTCGAACTGCAGCACCTCTCCGAGGCCCGTGCTCATGGGACCGAGCTCGGGGCTGCCCATCCCCTCGGGGATGCGCGAGCGCGCGTCCGTGAGGCGCTCGGCGACGAGCTGCCGCGCACGCAAGAGATCGGTGCCGTCCTCGAACACCACGGTCACCACCGACACGCCGTAGCGCGAGATGCTCCGGATCTCCGTCACGCCCGGCAGCCCGCTCATCGACGACTCGATGGCGAACGTGATGTTGCGCTCGACGTCCACCGGTCCGAGCGACGGCGCGCTCGTGAGCACCTGGACCTGCAGGTTCGTCACGTCCGGCACGGCGTCGATCGGGAGCGAGAGCGCGCTGCGCAGCCCGAAGGTCACGACCAGCGCCACCGCCGCGGCGACGACCAGCCGCCAGCGCATGCACAGCTCGAGGAGCGCTTTCAATGCTCGTGCTCCGTCAGCTCGCTGCGCACCAGATGGCTGCGCAGCGTGAAGGCGCCGCGCCGACCGAGCTCGAGCATCACGGAACGGACGCTGCGTAGTCCGGGTAGGCGATCGCGCCCCCATGCCTGACGATCGAGCGCGCCTCCGGCGCCGACGCAGGCGGCGCCCACGACGCCCCGCTCGGGCGCCGAGCCGCGCGACGCAGGATCCCGCACCCGCGGACCGGACGTCGGCCGCGGGTTGCTCGCGGCGGCTCAACCGCGGCCCGCAGGAACTTCGCATTCGGGCGGCTCTCGCTGCTCGCCTCGCGTGACGCCCCAATCGTATCCGTCACCCTATCGGCGGCGTGCGCTTGACAGTCTTCTTCGTCGTCGTGGCGCTCAAGAGGTCCTCGAATCGGGCTCGCATCGTCTTGTCGGTAGCGAAGTGCAACGCACCCGCCGCCGAGATGCGCCTCACCGCCTCCTCCACCGCCTTGGTCGCCGCGTTGCGCGCTTTTGTCGCCAGCGGCGCAGTGGCGCGCTTGACGTCCTGCTCTTCGTCCGCAGTCCGTGCGCTCGCGGCCGCTGCCGTCAACGTCGCGATGTCCGAGTCCAAGAGACCGAGCGCCCGACCGCGATCGGGGTTAGCGTTCCACGCGTCGATCACTCCGGTGGCTGCGGCCGCTACTTGCTTGGGCACCCGCGGATCGAGCCGGTTGCCCACCCCGTACGCCTTGGCGGTCGCAGCGTCCGCCTTGTGGCTCTTCACGCTTCCGCGGATCGCCGTCACCAAGTGTGCGACGGTCTCGAGCGCCTTCGCCTGGGTGACAGTCGAGGCCTTCGAGGACGCCCGCGCTGCGACCTGTGCGGGCACGGCGCCCCCGAGCGTCGTCAGGTTCCCGCGCAATCCGTCGATCGCCCCCGCACCGAGGCGCGCCTCCAACACATCTCGGTGCTCGGTCGCGAGCTCCAGCGCCTTCAGTCCCTGCTGAACAACCGAATCAATCGTCTTGGCCACGAACCCTCCTGGGCAAAAGGTGCACGAGCCTACGCCGGTCGCGTGCGCTCCGAGAAGTGGAAAGCGACCGTCGCTTTGCGCAGGCCCATGGTGAGCGCGAACCCCATCCCGCAGGGGCCCGTGGAGCCAGCGCGCGAGTGGTGGGGAGGCTGTTCCCGAGACGTGGACGCGCTGCGGGTCGACTTGCATGCCTTGCAACCCCGTGTGGACGGTCGTTCCGCGACGGTGGAGGTCTCGTCTCGTCCGGTGCGCGGCCCGTGTCGTCGCGGGGATGGCTCGTTCGCTCCCCCGCACGCTCTCGCCGTGCACGCCGAACGGAGCGAGCGCGGTGTGTGGGATGTGTATCGAGCCGAGCGAGGTTCTCGGGGCGCCGCGGATGGCATCGCGCGCGCTGAGGAAGAGCCCAGGAGCGATGTGGATGCTCCGTGCTGCCGCGGGAATGGTCCGCATGCGAATGTGGACGCCGTGAGGATCTCGCCCGAGCCTCACGTGCCGGATCCTCATCGAGGATGTCGATAGGCCAGGAGCCGGAGCGCGTTGAGCACGACGAGGAGCGTGGAGCCTTCGTGGAACGCGACAGCGACCCCAATACCGGCGAAGTCGAAGACGGTCGCGGGAACGAGAAACGCCACCATGCCGAGACTCGCCCACAGGTTCTGTCGAACGACGCGCCGCGCCGCGCGGCTGAGGCCAATGGCGAATGGCAGCGCTCTGAGATTGTCGGCCATCAGCGCGACGTCCGCCGTCTCGAGCGCCACGTCCGAGCCCCCCGCGCCCATGGCGATGCCCACCGTCGCGGTCGCCATCGCAGGCGCATCGTTGACGCCGTCGCCCACCATCGCTACCCCGTCGGACGAACTCGCGAGCGCCCCGATTGCCTCTACCTTCTGCTCCGGGAGCAGATCGCCCCGGGCGTCGGCGATCCCAACCTCCTTGGCCACCGCGTCCGCCACACGCTGGTTGTCGCCGGTGAGCATGATCGTCTTCTCGATCCCGAGCGCCTTCAGCGCAGCGAGCACTTCCTTGGCGCTCTCGCGTGGCGCATCCATGAGCCCTAGGACGCCCAAGAACCGCCCGCTCGCGCGCACGACCATCACCGTTCGCCCGCCGCTCGAGAGGCGCTCGACACCCGCCGCGACCTCTGGGTCGATGGGTCCGTCGCGCTCGAACAACCCTGGCTTGCCGATCTCGACTGCGGCGCCGGCCACCAGGCCCGCGATCCCGAACCCCACGATCGCCTCGACACCACTCGCCTCCAGTGGCGGCTGCTCGCCCAGCAACGCTGCGGCACCGTCGACGACCGCGCCAGCGAGCGGGTGGTCGGACCGCCGCTCCATTGCGAGCGCGACGCGGAGGAGCTCCGTCTGCGAGCTCCCCGGTGCAGGCACGACGTCGGTAAGCCGCGGCTTTCCCTCGGTCAGCGTCCCTGTCTTGTCGAACGCGATTGCACGAACGGAGCCGAGTGCCTCGAGGTGCGCGCCGCCCTTCACGAGCACACCGTCGCGCGCGGCGCGAGCAACGCCCGAGAGGATCGCGCTCGGGGTGGCGATGGCGAGCGCGCATGGGCTCGCTGCGACGAGCACAGCCATCGCGCGGTAGAAGCTCGCCGAGAACGGCTCGTCCACGACCACCCAGGCAAAGAGCAGCAGGCCGACGACCCCGAGTATGACGGGCACGAATACCCGCTCGAAGCGATCGGTGAAACGTTGCGAAGCCGACTTCTGTGTCTCGGCTTCGGACACCAACTTCACGACTCGCGCGAGCGTAGTGTCACCAGCCAACTTCGTGACCACCAGCGTGAGGGCGCCCGTGCCGTTGATCGACCCGGCAAACGCACGATGCTCGCTCGACAGCGACTCAGGTCGCGCGCGCGCGGCGGCCTCGTCAGGCACCGGACGCTTGTCGACCGGCACGCTCTCTCCGGTGATCGGCGCTTGGTTCACGCTGCTCGTGCCCTCCAAGACGAACGCATCCGCAGGGATCCGCGTGTTCGGCTTCACGAGAACACGGTCGCCGGTCCGCAGCTCGCCGACGGGCACTTCGCGCTCCGCAGTCCCCTCGAGCCGCAGCGCCGTCTCCGGCGCCAACTGGGCCAAGGCGGCGATCGCATTTCGCGCACGCCGCATGGCGAAGCCCTCGAGCGAGTGACCCAGAGTGAAGAGAAACAGAAGCAGCGCTCCCTCCGCCCACTCACCGAGCGCGGCTGCGCCGACGGCCGCCGCCAGCATGAGGAAGTCGATCTCGAAGCGTCGAGCGCGCAGAGCAACGGCGACCTCCTGTACGGTGAACCACCCGCCCGCGACGTACGCGGCGATGTAGGCCGCAGTGGATGCGAACGGGGAAAGCGACGTCTGGGAGAGGCCCCATCCGATGGCCGCGAACAGGCCGCATAGCAGGCAGAGCACGAGCTCTGTCCACTCACCGAAGGGCCCACCGTGGTGGTGCTCCTGCTCCTGCTCCCGCTCCCGCTCCTGATGCTGGTGAGGGTCCTCCTTCGCCTGCGGCGCCTCATCCCACGTCGCGACACCGGCGCGGGCCGCCACGGCGTTCACCTTCTCACGGCTCGTCATCCTCGGATCGATGTCGACGAATGCCCGGCGCGCACCGAACGACACCGTGGCGTGGAGCACGCCGGGCTCCTTCGCGAAGACTCCTTCGACGAGCTTTGCGTGCCGCTCGTGCCGCAGGCCCACGAGGGGGATCGAAACATGCGCCCAGTCCCCGTGCAGCTCCGCACCCGCCCGCTCCACGAGCAGTCGAATCGCATCCGCACGAACCAATGAACGGTCGACGTGGAGGCAGAGCTTCGGCGACATTCCATTCGCGCCAACCACGTGGGCATCGAGGACGCCGCGCTTGCCGCGAAGGAGCACGAGGAGTCGTTCGACGCACGCGTCACACGCGCCTTCCTCGTCCGGGAGGATCAGCGCGAGGTCAATCTTCTGCTTCGAATTCTGCATTGCGTCTCCTTCGAGGGTCTCAGGTGCCATCGTCGGGCTTTGACGCGGCCTCGGACGCCCCCTCCTTGCGATACACCCACGCATAGACCGTCGGTAGCACCAGGAGCGTCAGCGCGGTGGCGGTGACGAGTCCGCCAATGACAACCGTTGCAAGGGGTCGCTGCACCTCCGCGCCATCGCCGTGGGAGAGCGCCATCGGCAGGAAGCCCAGCGCGGCCACGGTTGCCGTCATCAGCACCGCGCGCAGGCGCGACTCACCGCCGTGGATGGCCGCAGCTCTGGGATCGACGCCCTTCGCTCGCTCGTTCTTGATCGTCGTCAGCAAGACGACGCCGTTCAATACCGCGATTCCGAACAACGCAATGAAGCCGATCGCCGCGCTGATCGAGAGTGGCATTCCACGCAGCGCGAGCGCCGCGATTCCCCCGACCGCAGCGAACGGGACATTCAGATAGATCAGGAGCGCGGGCTTCAGCTCCCCGAATGCCATGAATAGCAGGACGAAGATGAGCGCCAATGCGGCTGGGACCGCTACCCCGAGGCGCTCCGTGGCGGCTGCGAGGTTCTCGAACTGTCCGCCCCACCGAACCACATACCCGTCGGGCAGGTCGAGCTCCCTGACGGCCGCCTGCGCTTCTGCAACGAAGCCCGCGAGGTCTCTGCCCCGGACGTTGACCTCGACACTGGTTCGCCGTCGTACTGCTTCTCGGCTGACGCTCGCGGGTGAGTCGATCTCTTCGATGGTCGCGATCTGTCCCAGGGGGACGAGCAGTTCCCCTGAGCCCCGTACCGGCAGTCGACGAATGCGCTCGACATCCTCGCGGATGTCCTCGGGCAATCGGATCTGCAGGACGAAGCGACGCTCGCCTTCATAGACCTCCCCCGCCGCGAGCCCGCCGATCGCGGCGACGGCGTTCATCGCTTCGCGCGCTGTGACCCCGTAGCGGGCGGCGGCAGCACGGTCGAGCCGTATCTCGAGGGTGGGGAGCCCAGTGAGCTGTTCACCACGGACGTCCGCCGCGCCCTCGATCTGACGAAGTCGCGCTTGAATGAGAGCGCTCGCCTCTCCGAGCCGCTCGAGATCGTCGCCATAGATGGTCACGGCCACATCGGAACGCGTACCGCTGATCAGCTCCGAGACCCGGAGTTCGATCGGCTGGGAGAACGAGAATCCGAGTCCAGGCGACTCGGACGTAAGTCGCTCCTCCAGGATCTCCACGAAGTCCTCGCGCGTGTCGGCCGTCGTCCACTCGGCGCGCGGACGCAACATCAGGAAGCAGTCCGAGAGCTCGACACCCATCGGGTCGGTCGCGATCTCGGCGCGTCCCGTTCGACACACCGCGGTGCGAACTTCTGGAAACTCCATCGCGAGGGTCTCGAACCGGGTCGCGCCGGCGATGCTCTCCTCGAGTGACACGCTCGGCAGGCGCATGATCTGCACCGCCAGCGATCCCTCCTCGAGCCGTGGGATGAACTCAGCGCCCATCCGGCTCGCGGTGATCCCGGCGGCGCCGAGGAGCAGGAGCGAGATCGCGACCACGACGCCAGGGGCACGCATCGCCGCGTGCAGCATGGGGACGTACGCACGGTGGGCCAGGCGAACAGGGAGGGTCTCCTTCTCCTCGGCGTGGTTTCGCAGGAAGGTGGCAACGAGCACCGGCACGAAGGTCAAGGAGGCGACGAACGCGCCTCCGAGCGCGAACAGCACGGTGAGCGCCATGGGCACGAACATCCGTCCTTCGATTCCAGCGAGGGTCAGTATCGGAACGTAGACGATGACGATGATCGCCTCCCCGAACGTCGCTGCGCGGCGGACGTCGAGTGTGGACCCGACGACCACTGCGGCTGCCTCCGAGTACGTCAGGGGTCGACTTCGCCCCTTTGCTGCCGCCGCCAGGTAGACGACCGCGTTCTCCACTACGATAATCGAGCCGTCCACCACGATCCCGAAGTCCACGGCTCCAAGGCTCATGAGATTTCCGCTCAGTCCCACAGCTTGCATGCCCATGAAGGCGACGAGGAGAGAGAACGGGATTGCCGCGGCGACGATCAGGCCACCGCGAACGCTGCCGAGGAGGAGAAAGAGCACGGCGATGACGAAGAGCGCCCCTTCCGCGAGGTTGGTCGCTACGGTGGCGATCGTGCGGTCGACGAGCTCCGCGCGATCGTAGAAGACCTCGATGGTCATCCCGTCTGGAAGTGCCGGACCGAGTTCCTCGAGTCGGGTACCCACGGTCTCGACGACCTCGCGGCCGTTGGCGCCGACCAACATCATGACGATGCCGGTGACGACCTCGCCCCTGCCGTCCCGCGTCACTGCACCCTGGCGTAGCATCGGGGCGAGGTGAACGCGGGCCACGTCACGTACCCGCACTGGGATGCCTTCTGCGCTGGTGCTCACGACGAGGTCCTCGATCCCGAGGATGTCGGTCAGACGCGCGTCACCGCGTACGAGCAAGGCCTCGCCGCTTCGCACGATCGCTCCCCCTCCAGCCATCGCATTGTTTTCCTCGAGCACCGTCGCGAGATCCCCGATCGACAGGTCCCGCGCTCGGAGCGCTTCGGGCTCGACCTCCACCTCGAAGGTTTGAAGCTCCCCGCCAAAGGAGTTCACCTCGACCACGCCTGGCACCGAGCGGAGCTCGTACGCCAAGAACCAGTCGAGCGTCGTGCGCAGCTCCATGGCGGTATGACGATCACTGCGCAGCTCGAACTGGAGGATCTCGCCGAGCCCTGTGCTCATCGGCCCCAGCTCCGGCGAGCCTAGCTGTGGCGGGATCTGTTCGCGCGCGCCGACGAGCCGCTCGGCGACGAGCTGTCGGGCGCGAAGGAGGTCGGTGCCGTCCTCGAATACGATGGTCACCACCGAGATTCCGTAGCGGGACACACTGCGAATCTGCGTCACGCCGGGGAGCCCGCTCATCGACGACTCGACGGGGAACGTGATGAGGCGTTCGACGTCGATCGGGCCGAGCGCAGGCGCGCTCGTGAGCACTTGAACTTGAACGTTCGTCACATCGGGAACGGCATCGATCGGGAGTGAGAGTGCGCTCTGGACTCCCAGGGTCGCGACGAGGGCGACGAACGCGGCGACCAGAAGTCGCCACCGCAGACACAGTTCGAGGAGGGCTTTCATGATGTCAATCCTCGTGCTCGGCGAGTTCGCCACGAGAGAACTCGCTGCGCAGCGTGAAGGAACCTGCGGTCACAATCGCGTCTCCTTCGGAGAGCCCCTCGACGATCTCCACGATCGTACCGTCTCTTCGGCCGACTCGGACGGGTATGGGACGGAACGTTCCGGCCTCACCCGCCGGTGCGAAGACTACGTCCTCGCCTCCGATCCGTGCCAACGCGTCTGCTGGGACCACGAGCGCGGTCGGCTCCGCGCCTGCCGCCGCGATGGTGAGGCGTCCGAAGAGCCCAGCGCGGAGCCTCGGGTCCGCCGTGTCGAGCACAGCGCGAACACCGAGCGTGCGGGTACGCTCATCCAGCGCAGGCGCGACGTAGTCGATGTGCCCGACCCAGCGCTCCCCAGGAAGCGCGGCGACGCTCAGCATCGCCGTCGCGCCGTGCGTCGCGAATGCGAGATCGAGTTCGGGTACGAAGCCGACGACCCACAGCCTCGCGGGATCGGTGATCGTGAAGAGGGGAGTGCCAGCGTCGACGACCTCGCCCGCGACCGCGTGCCGTTCGACGACCACTCCGGCGATCGGCGCGGTGATCATCACACCCGCTCCCCCTCCGCGTCCCACGACGCGCAAGCTGCCCGATAGTCCGCGCATCTCGGCCTCAGCGGAGGCGAGTTCTGCGTCGGCCTCCACCAGCGCGCGCCGCGCGCCGATCCCCGCCTCGACCAGGGACGCCTGACGGTCGCGGGCGACGCGCGCTGCCTCTCGTCTGACGCGCGCTGCCGACAGGGCCGCCCGCGAGGCACTCACATCGCTCGAAGCGATGGACGCCAAGAGTTGGCCCCTCTCGACACGGTCACCGACACCGACTTCCACTGAAATGATCCGGCTGGCGACGACCGACGCGACGTGGGTCGTGTAGGCCGGATCCGCCTGGATCTCTGCGGGCACCCCGACGCCGCCGCCGATCGAAGAGCGAGTGACCTCGCCCACCGTGATGCCTGCTCGCGCGATCGCGACATCGCTCAACGTCACTTCGACGGGCTCTGCCTCGTGTTCATCGTGATGGGCCTGGTCGGGATCATCCGCGCCGCAAGCGATCAGGCCCAGCAAGGAGACGGCGATCGCCGTACACCTGGCCACGTCGCGCATGGTCAGACTGCGCAGCCGGGGGACTGCGGCCGAGACATTGGGGGCCACTCCGAGAGTGGAGGGACCGTGGGAGGACCCGACGAAGAAAATCAGCATCGCCTTCTTGTTCATCGCTCGGTCTCCGCTCGCTCTTCGTCTGTCTCGTGGGCTTCGTCTTCCATCACTTCGCTGCCCACCTGGGCTTCCAGCTCCGCGAGCGCCGCGTGGTACTCGGCGAACGCATCGAGCGCGTTGCCCTGCACCTCCAGCAGCCGCCGCGTCGCGGTCGCCACGTCCAGCGCGTCGAGCTCGCCGAGCGTGAAGGCCTGCTGCAGCAGCGCGAGGTTCGACTCGAAGCCGGGCAGCACCTCGTCCGTGAAGATCCGCACCCGATCGCGCGCGCTCCGCAGGCTGGAGGCGGCACGCAGCACGCGCGCCTCGATCGCCGAGCGCAGCGCGTCGCGCTCGGCTTCGGCGATCGACAGCGCCGCGCGGCCCTCGGCACGCGCGGCCCCGTTCTGATCCCACACCGGGATCCCCACGCCGAGGGTGAGGAGGCCGATGTAGTTCGCGGGGCTGCCAGCCGATCCCTCGCGCGCGAACGAGAGGCCGACGGTGAATGCCGGGAAGGCCTCGCGATCGGCCGCGCGCAGGCTCGCCTCGCGCTCTGCGACCGCTGCCTCGAGCGCGACCAAGAGCGGATGGGACGTGAGCGCGCGCGCGACGAGCGCGTCGTCGTCGGGCACGGCGTGCGGCGGATCGAGCTCGCCCGCGGGCCACGGTGCGTCGCTCGCTGGCCAGCCCGCGAGCTCGGCGACCGAGAGGCGCGCGTCGCGGAAGTGACCGTCGGCCTCGACGTGCTGCTGCCGTGCGCTCGCGAGCTCGGCGACCGCGAGCGCGACCTCGAGCTCGCCGACGTCCCCGCTCTCGAAGCGGCCGCGCGCGATCTCCAGCATCCGCTCGGCGAACGCGAGCCAGCGCGTCTGGGCCTCGAGGCGGACCCGCGCCTCGATCGCCTCGTGGAACGCGAAGTGGACCTCGCGATGGACTTGCCAGCGCACCGCGAGCAGCTCTGCCTCGCGCCGATCGATCAGGCGCTCGGCGGCGTGGATGCGCTCGCCGCGCTCGCCTGCGACCTCGATCGGCTGGCTCAGCGCGACGAGGAAGTCGAAGTCCTCGCCGGTCCCCTCGGCGATACGGGGCCCTCCTGAGAGCGCGACGTCGAGCGGCGCGCTCAAGAGACGGTCGGCGCCGGTGCGCGCGGCCTCGCCTTCTTCCAGCCGCGCCCGCGCGACCACCAAGAGCGGCGCATGAAGATCGGCGTGCGCCAGCACGGCCTCGAGCGACACGGGTGGGGGCGACTGCGCGTGGGTCGACGAAGGGGCTGTGACCAGTGACAGGCAAGCGAGCGAGAGCGACGCCAGCGCGGCGGCGCCTCGATGAGACGAGACGGACATGGGACCTCCGGGAGCGATGAGCCGGGAGGCGCGAGCGCACGGCGACGTCCTCCGCGCACGTCACCATGGCGGGCGGAGGACGGAGCTCGGGCGCGTTCGCGCCGCTCAGGCTGCCGGAGGCCGGTCGAGCTGGCGGGTATGGTCGTCGGCAGGTCCCACTCGGGGATCCGCAAACTCGAGCACCGTCTCTTGCAGGACGCGAGGAGCGTGCGCGAGCACGACCAGCGAAGGCATGGGCGCCGCGACGCTCCGCGCGTGGCACGAGCAGAAATGGAACGCGCCGGAGCAGCAGTGGTCGCTCTCGTGTGCGTCGTCGTGCAGCGAGTCGCCGTGCACCAAGAAGTGCACCGTGTCTTCGACCAGCTCGAGCGCGCCTGGCGTCACGAAGAGCAGCATCACCAGCGCGATGGCCTGGGAGGTCGGACGGAAGGTGGCGCGGGAGCGACGCACGCGGAGCGCAGTGTGGTGAATCGCGCGGTGCTCCGCAAGCGCGTGGAGCGTTCAGCGCGAGAGCTCCACGAGCTTCTCCACGGTGTTCCAGTTGCGCTGCGTCGCGGTCACGCCGAGGGTGCGATCGAGCCACTCCGCGCTGATCTTGCTCTTGCCCGCGCCGTTCGGGAGATGGAGGTAGAGGACGTCTCCGACGAGCGCGCCTTCATCGCCGGGCGAGCGCGCGCCGATGTCGAGCGCCTTGCTGGCGGCCGTGCTCGGGGTCGTCGAGAGGAACACCACGTGCGCGAGCTTTCGGTCTTCGCCGCGCGCGAGGAAGGGATTGCCCTCGAAGACCTTCACGAGCCGCGCATGGTTGGTGAGCACGACGGGCACGGCGAAGCCGAAGCGCGCCTCGATGGCCTTCGCGAGCTCGTCGGCGCCGAGCGCGCCCTTGGCCGGAGGCGTGAACACCACGTTGCCGCTCTGGATGTAGGTGACGACGTCGCGCGCGCCCAGCTCGGAGAAGAGCGCGCTGAGCTCCTTCATGGGCACCTGCCGACCCTTGCCGACGTTGATGGCGCGCAGGAGCGCGACGTGCCGACTCAAGACGTCCCCCGCGAGCCGTCGTCGTCGTCGCTGTTGCTGCTGGTGCTGCTGGTGCTGTCGCTGTCGCTGTCGCTGGTGCTGTCGCTGGTGCTGGTGCTGTCGCTGCTGCCGCCTCCGTCGCCGCTTCCGCTGCCGCCTCCGTCGCCGCTGCCGCTTCCGCCTCCGTCGCCGCTTCCGCCACCGCTTCTTTCTTCTCCCTCTCCTTCCTGCCTTCCTGCCTTCCTTAGCGGAAACTCTCCTTCTCCTTCTCCTTCCCTTCTCCCCGTCTCCTCCTCGCTTCCGCTTCCGGCACCGCTTCCGCCGCTCGCCTCCGGCTCACTCCGCGCCAGCCGCAAGGTCAGGCCCAGCAGCACCACCACCGCCACGATCAACGTCGCCCACAGCGCGACGCTCTGCCAGCCGCTCCGCTCGATGAACGTCGGGGTGTGGAACGACGGGTTGGCGGTCACCTCACCGATCGCCGTCGTCGCGATCGCGACGTTGCGCAGCACGTCTGCATCGACGCGCGCCAGATCGTAGCTCGGCGCGCGGGCGAGCTCGTCGCCTGCGACGACCTCGTAGTCGCCTGCGGGCGCGGTGACCAACAGATCGCTGACGGACACCGTGAGGGTCACCGCGGCGAAGGTGAGCGGCGCCTCGTCGCCGTCGTCCACGACCAAGTACAGCCGGGTGAGCCGCCCCCCTGCGTACGGGATCAGCTCGATCGGCTCGCGCACCCCTCCGTCGCGGTGGACGTAGTCGCTGGTCAAGAGGTGCGGCGCGGTGTCGCCCTCCGCCTGGCCCCAGATCTCGACCGAGCGCGCGAAGAACAGCTCACTCGGATCGAAGCTCAGCCGCGTCGGCGCCAGCGGTGCATGCGGCAGCGCGATCTCGTGCCGGCTCTCGCCGACCCGATCGGGCTCGGCCTCGGTCGCGACCGTCGCGCTCACCTCGACGTCCCGGGTGTCGGGCGACACCACGTACGGCCACTGCAGCCCGTCCGGCGAGACCACGCGCACGTCGGAGAGATCGGCGCGCGCAGCCGCGAGCAGCGCGGGGCTGAGCTCGACGCGCGTGAGCCCCTCGGGCGCGTCGGGCAACGTCACGGCGGCGACGCTGCGGTAGCGCGCTCGCTCGATCGCGGTGCCGGCGCGCATCGCGAAGCTCAAGAGCGGCTCGTGGGTGTATCCCTCCGTCTCCTCGATCGGATCCAACGAGGCGCGCTCGAGCAGAGGATCGCGCAGCGAGACGGCGAGGATCCCCAGGTCGTAGACCGGCAAGCGCAGCCGCGCGCCGCCGAAGTGCAGCGCCGTGTCCCGCTCGTTCTCGAACACCAGCGCCACCTCGCGCAGCTCCGCGGTCACCGACACGCCATCGAGCGGTGGGCTGTCGCCGCGCTCGATCCGCAGCTCGATCGTCTCTCCCGCGAGCCAGTCGCGCACCGGGATGTCGAGCTGCTCGGTGCCGGGCAGCCCCGGCGCGCGCGGCGGCACGCGGTAGAGCGTCGCGCTGCCCAGCTCACGCGCGCCCTCGTCCGCCGATCGGACCAGCGCCGTGGTGTGCGCCGCGAAGCTCGTGCTCGCCAAATCCAGGCGCAGGCTCAGGGGCACCACGCCCGCCGGACGGGTGAGCACCACGACCTGCGTCGTGCCCTCCATCCGCGTGCTCACCAGCTCGAGCGGCCGGGTCAGTCGCGCGGGCCGCCGCTCGGTCACGCGACGCTGCACGAAGAGGCCGGGCGACAAGAAGCCGGTCTCGTTCTCCAGCGCGATCTCGATCGGACCCGTCATGCGCGGCGGCAGCGCGACCTCGAGCAGCTCGACGCCCATCGCGGGGATGCGCACCACGGTGGCCTCCACGTGCTCGCCGAAGCCCGTGATCCACACGGTCGCGGTGAAGTCCGCGACCTCGGTGGTGAAGACGAGCACCGTCTCGGTGCTGTGGGTCGAGTCGATCGGCGGGCTGGGGATCCCGACGGTGTAGACCTCGCGGTACGTCACGGCGCCGGGCGCTCGCCCGCGCCCCCGGCTCTGCACCGCGGACGTCGGCTCGAGCGGGGTGCGCACGTCCGACACCACCGCCTCGGTGAGGTGCTCCTCGCGATCGATCACGTACGGGAGATCACCGCCCGACGATCGACGCACCCGCACGTCACTGAGATCGGGCGCGGCGATGGCCAGCACCTCCGGCGGCAGCGGCAGCCGCACCAGGCCGTCTTCGCCGCGGATGCTCGCGTGGTGCGACGTGAGCTCGGCGACCGGTACGTCTTGCGCGTGCGCGGTGGTCGAGAGGAGCGCGATCAGCGCGAGCGAGCACGAGAGCGTCTTGCAGTGCATCAGGTCCCTCGGCGCTTGAACACGAAGCGCTGGTAGAAGAAGGAGACGGCGATCAGCGAGAGCGCCAGCGAGACCAGCGCGGCGACCCGGTACAGCTCGCCCAGGTTGGACAGGTCGTGGAGGAACACCTTCGCGCAGGTGAGCAAGATCAAGAGCAGGCTGGTGACCCGCAGCGCGGTGCTCTCGCGCCACATGCCGAGTCCGAGCAGCACGAGCGCGTAGACGGCCCACGCCGTGGAGATCGACAGGCCTCGCGCGGGCACCAGATCCGTGGGCACCACGAGGTAGGGGCCGGTCGCGAAGAAGTCGATGATCGACAGGTTGATCCACACGAAGACCAGCGCGATCGCGCCCGCGAACAGGTAGCCCGCGTAGAGGCGTCGCTCGCCGAACGCGCCGAAGATCGACTTCTCGATGTCGGTGCGCGCCTCGACTTCGTAGCGGCTCAGGAGCAAGGCGCCGCCGCACATCGCCGCGGCGGGCACGAGGTACGTGTAACTGAGCCAGTTGAGGATCCGCCACGCGCCGCGCGGGTGGTACTCGAGCAAGTAGGGGAACGGGCTCAGGCGGATGGCGACCATCGTGAAGAGCGCGAGCGCGAGCAAGCGCAGGCCCGCATGCCTCAGGCGCGCGTCCAGCGCGAGCAGCGCCGCCGCCTCCAGCGCCCAGCCGATCGTGATCCACTCGTTCGACAGCTGGAGCGGGATCGCGAGCGTGACGAAGCCCGCTGCCACGGCGGCGAGCCAGACCGTCGCGGTCCGCTGGGTCGCGGGATCCTCGGACGTCGCCCGCCGCGCGCCCACCGCGGCGCCGAGCACGAGCGCGCCGAGCATCACCGGCAGCGCTCCGATCGCGGTCTCGCCCCAGAGCTCGGTCCACACGCTCCGGAGCGCGAAGAAGAAGAGCGGTCCTGCCATCGCGGCGATGCGCCAACCCCAGCTCGATGCTCCGACGCGCTTGGCGACGAAGGGCCACGCGGTGGTGAAGAGCACCATCGACGCGAGCAAGGGCATGCGGGGATCGACGTGGCCTTCGTGCGGCGGGACGCCCGCGAAGAGCGTCGCGACGAACGCGCCCATCCCCAGCGCCAGCGCACCGAGGGCGACCGACGCGTGCCGCTGGGTCGCGCTCATCGCGAGCACGAAGATCACCCCGATGGCGAGCGCGAGCGAGAGCGCGTCGGTCGGCGCCGTCTCGTGCGCGCGGGTGGCGAGCAGGGCGAGCGTGATCGATCCGAGCAACAGCGACGCGTTGTCCAGCGCGGGCTTGGCCTCGCGCCGCGCGAGCAGCGCCGCCTGCGTGAAGAGCGCGATCGGCGCCGCCGCCACCGCCAGCCAGAACGACGGCGAAGGTCCGTTCTCCACGCCCGCGTGCGCCGACTCGCCGAGGAACGCGGCGGCGGCGGTGATCAGCGCGAGCGCGTACGGAAAGAGCGCACGCTCGGTCGCCGCCGACTGCCTCAGCCCCAGCACCACCGCGAGCGCCAACGCGCCGAGATAGAGGTACGGATGCGCGCTGCTCGCGGCGGCGCACGCCATCACGGTGACGAGCACAGCGAGCACCACGACGCCTGCCGCGCGCAGCGTCGTGCGCTCGAGGCGCGCGAGCTCGGCGAACGCGTGGAACACGATCGGGGTGGCGATGAGCAACGTCCCGATCGGCAGCGCGGCGTCCTGGTGGCGCCACCAGAAGCTCAGCGCGCTCACGAAGATCACGCCGCCCGCACCTGCCGCGGCCGCGAGGCTCAGCCACGCCATCTTCTCGCGTCGCGCCACCACGAGCGCGCCGATCGACGCAGCGAGCACGATCGCGACCGTGGGCCAGCCGAAGCGCTCGCTGCGCCCGAGGAACGTGAGGACGAAGAGGAAAGGCAAGAGCGTGGCGCCCACCCGCGTGGCGAGCGGCAGCGCGCGGCTCTCCTGCTCCTCTCGCTGGGGCAGCGGCGCGAACGCGAAGAGCAGCGCGAAGAGCGCGATCACCGCGACGCCGATCAGCGCGGTGCCCTCGCTCATCCGGGTACCGAGCCAGCCGAGCTGGTAGAGCGCGGTGCCGACCAGCGCGAGCAGACCGAGCGAGGGCCAGCGGCGGCGGTGGGCGACGTAGAGCAGCGCTCCGTCGAGCACCAGCAGGTACGCAAAGAGCGGGATCGGGTGGTCTTCCCCGGTCGAGAGCGCGAGCGGCGTGACGAAGCCGCCGAGCAGGCCGAGCACCGCGATCGGCAGCTCCTTGCGGCGCACCGCGAGCAGCGTCGCCGCAGCGGTGACCAAGGCCATGAGCCCGCCCGCGACCGCGACCGGCACGAGATCGTAGAGGGCGCTGCTCGCCCAAGACGCGGAGTAGAGGATCGCAATGCCCGCGCCCGCGAGCCAAGGTGCGAGCGCAGGCGCGCTGCTGCGCAGGGGGCGCTCGGAGAGCACGACGCAGCCCAGGCCGACGGCGAAGCCGAGCGCGAGGCGGAGCTCGGGCCCGATCAGCCCGTGATCGATCGAGTACTTGAAGAAGTAGAGGCCCGCGACGACGAGGACGAGCGCGCCGAGGACGGCC
>CAYZQM010000036.1:0-4839 GCA_964480175.1 uncultured Sandaracinaceae bacterium | reverse complement strand
CCGCGCCCTTGACGCCGACGAGCTGCTCGAAGCCACCGGAGTCGGTGGAGTCGCTGGCGTCACCGGACTCGCCAGAGCCCGAGCCCGCGCCCGCGCCCGCGCCCGAGCCCGAGTCGGCAACCGTCGCCGTCGCCGCGACCGTTGCCGTCGCCGCGCCCGAGTCCGTCGCCGCGCCCGTGCCCGTGCCCGCGCCCGAGTCGGCCACCGTCGCCGTCGCCGCGACCGTTGCCCTCGCCGCGCCCGAGTCCGTTGCCGTTGCCGCGACCGTTGCCGTCTCCGTCGCCGCCGCCGTTGCCGCCGCCGTTGCCGCCGCCGTCGCCGCCCCCGTTGCCGCCGCCGCTTCCGTTGCCGCGACTACCTCCGGCGCTGCCGCCGCGGCTGCCTCTGTGGCTGTCGCTGCCTCTGTGGCTGTCGCTGCCTCTGCGGCTGTCGCCGCCTCTGTGGCTGTCGCTGCCTCTGTGGCTGCTTCCGTTGCCGCCGCCGCCGGAGCCGTCGCCACGCCCGCGGTCACCACCGCGACCGCCGTCGCCGCCTCCGGTGCGGTCTCCCTCGCTTCATGGGCCGCGCGGACGGTCGCGAGCGCCGCCGACTTCTCCGCAGGCAGCGCCGCCTCGCTCGGTGCGCTCGCCGCGCGACGCGTCTCGCCGTGCGCCACCCGCGCCTCGAGCGCGACCATCCGCGTCGTCAGCGCTTGGTGCTGCGCCTTCAGCTGCTCGAGCTCCCACGCGAGCTCGTCGCGCTTGCCGGTGGCTGGATCCCTGCGCGTCAGCAGAAAGACGATGACCCCGCCCAGGAGGACGAAGGGAGAGATGCAGAGCGTGAGACCCACAAGCCCGAAGAAGAAATCTTCCAACGCGCCTCGTTTCGGAGGCAGAGCCTAGCCGCTCGCGGCCCATTCCCCACCATCCATCCGTCACCGATGTCTCTGCCTTCTGTCGCGTCGGTCACGCTTCGATCCACCGAGGAACATCTGCGCGGGCCCGCGCGTAGAGGGCATCCCGCTTCGGCGTTCGACATCGAGGCTCAGTGCATCGCGGCGGCGGCTGCGTCGCCCGGCGTGCCCTCGACCTTCGCGCTCGCGTCCTTCGGATAGAACGCGACCACCACCAGGTTCACCAGCGCGAGCACCACCAGCACGCTCCAGATCGGGGAGAGCGCGTCGCCGAGCGCGCCCGCGACCTCGCCGGTCATCACGTCGGCGCGTGCGTGCGGATCGAGCAGCCGCGACACGGTGTCGGGATCGAGGCTGCGTCCGAGGCCGAGCGCCAAGATCGCGCCGAGCCCGCCCGCGCCCAGCGCGCCTCCCATGTTGCGCGCGAAGAGACCCGTCGACGTCGCGACGCCTCGCTCGTTCTGCGCGGCCGCCACCTGCACCGCGAGCAGCTGCGCCGTCACCGTCAGGCCCATGCCGCAGCCGAAGAAGAGCATCCCTGCGCGGACCAGCCAGAGCGACAGGCCGCCCGCGATGGCGGTGTAGTGCAGGCCGACGCCGAGCAGGATGAAGAGCGAGCCCGCCCACACGGGGGGTCGGAAGCCGAAGCGCAGCACGAGGCGGTTCGCGATCGCAGCCGCGACCGGCCAGCCGAGCAGCATGCTCGCGATCACCGAGCCCGCCTCCGCCGGCGTGACGCCGCGCGTGCCCTGCGCCCAGAGCGGCGTGTAGAGCACGGCGCCCATCATCGCCGCGCCGAGCACCAAGCTCGAGAGCGCGGCCACCGCGATGTTGGGCCGCATCAAGAGGTGCAGCGGGACGATCGGCGAGACCGCGCGCCGCTCGATCCATACGAACGCTCCGAGCAACAGCGCGCCGAGCGGCAGCGTGATCATCGGGCGCGTCCCCTCCGCACCGAGCAGCACCAGGATCGACGCCAGGCTGATCGTGAGCGCGCCGAGCCAGTCGATCGCCACACCGTCGCGCGGCGCCGCCTGCTCGCGGTACGCATACGGAAGCACGAGCATCGAGGCGACGCCGAAGGGCAGGTTGATCCAGAAGACCCACGGCCACGAGATGTGGGTGACGATGAGGCCGCCGAGCAGCGGGCCGAGCGCGCCGGACAGACCCCACACCGCACCGAACGCAGCCTGCACCCGTCCGCGCTCCTTCAAGGTGAAGATGTCGCCGACGATGGTGAGCGCCATCGGCTGCATCGCGCCTGCGCCCAAGCCCTGCACGGTGCGCGCGGCGATCATCACCTCGATCGACGGGCTGAAGCCGCTCACCAGCGAGCCGATCAAGAAGACCGCGGTGCCGAAGAGCAGGACGGGCTTGCGCCCCAGCACGTCGGCGAGCTTGCCGTAGAGCGGCACCGTGATCGTCGAGGCGAGCATGTAGCTCGCGCCCACCCACCCGTAGAGCGAGATGCCTCCGAGATCGGAGATGATGGTGGGCATCGCGGTGCCCACGACGGTCGCCTCCATCGCCGACATCGCCATGCCGAGGAGGAGCGCGGCGACGGTGAGCCCGCGGCGGGTCGTTGGAGAAGCTGGGAGCGCGCTCACGGCGGCGCTCCCTAGAGCCAAATCGCGCCTTTGAAAAGGGCGATTCGGCTTCGGCCGCCGCGAGGCGCTGGGGCCGCGTTCGCGCGCGTGCGGAGCAAACGCACGGCATTCGTCGCGCCCGGACACGTTCTCGGGCGACCCTGCGGCTCGACTTGCTCTTGCGTCCCGGAGGATCGCCCATGCTGCAGCCCGTTCGCCCGCTCCTCGTGCTCCTCGCCCTCGCTGCGTCGTTCGCGGCGTGCACCGTCGAAGGCTCCCGCGACACCGGGACGGGACCCGGCGGCGACGCGCCCCCCATCGACGCGCCTGCGCGACCGGGCGCGATCCGCATCGAGCCGGCCGCCGCCGAGTTCACCGTCGAAGGCACGCCGATCGTGATCGACTACCGCGCGTTCCAGACCCAATCCGACGGCTCCGAGGTCGAAGTGACGGGCGCCGCGACGTGGTCCACCACCGTCGACCTCGGCACGTTCGCGGGTGCGCAGTTCACCAGCCGCACCGACCGCGGCGGTCTCACGACCATCCGCGCGCAGGTCGGCCCCGACGTCGGCAGCACCACGCTCCGCCTCCTGAGCGACACCGTGCTCGTCACGGACACGGCGCCCGGTGACGCGCCGACCCGCTTCGGAGGCACGCCGGTCGCGGGCGCCGAGCCCGAGCTCGTCTATCCCGCCGACGGCGTGATGGTGCCGCCGAACCTCGGCGAGCTCGAGTTCCACTACCGCACCAACGGCAGCACGGTCTTCGAGCTCAGCTTCGCGACGGCGTCGGGCAGCGTGCGCATCTACTTCGGCTGCCCCGAGCCCGTCGCGGGCGGATGCATCTACACCCCCGATCGCACCGTGTGGGAGGCCGTCTCTGCGGCCGCCGCCGGCGGTGGTCCCACGAGCTACACGCTGCGCGGCGTCGACGACGCAGGCCGCCTCGGCGAGTCCGCGGGGCACGAGCTCACCGTCGCCGCCGAGCCCATCACCGGTGGTCTCTATTACTGGAACGCGGGCGGCGGCACCATCGACCGCTTCGAGTTCGGGGTGCGCGGCGCGCGCGCCGAGCGCTTCCTGGATCAGGCGCGCGCAGGCGCTGGAACGTGCGTCGGATGCCACACGCTCTCGCGCGACGGTCGCCGCATCGCGATCGGCACCGACATCCCGACCACCACCTTCCAGGTCTTCGACGTCGCGACGCGCACCCGCGTGTTCACGATGGGCGGCGGCTTCCCCTCGCAGCCCAACTTCGCCGTGTTCAGCCCCGACGCGAGCGAGCTGGTCACCAGCAGCTTGATGGGCTTGGTCCTGCGCGAGGTCACCACCGGCACGGCGATCGGCACCCCGATCACCGATCACGCATCCAGCATGCCGGACTGGTCGCCCGACGGTCAGCACATCGTGTACGTGCAGCACAACGCGCCGCCGATCGGGTTCGTCAGCGACGTCCCCGGGGTCACGAACGGGATCATCCGCACCCTCGATCGGAGCGGCAGCAGCTGGACACCCGGTCTCACGCTGGTGCCGGGCGACGGCACGAACCACTACTACCCTGCGTACTCGCCGGATGGGAACTGGGTCGTCTACAACCGCTCGCCGTCGAACACCAACTCGATGGGCGGCGACGACAGCAGCATGACGGGTGTGCCCGACGCGCAGCTCTGGGTGGTGGCGGCGACGGGCGGTGCTCCGATCCAGCTCACCCGCGGCGGCGGCCCGGCCGACTCGTGGCCGAAGTGGGATCCCACCATCTACATCGATCGCGGCCGCAACATCTTCTGGCTCGCGTGGTCCAGCCGCCGCGGCTTCGGTCTGCGCTACGGGGACAACGACCGCACCCAGCTGTGGATGGCCGCCTTCGATCCCACGCTCGCCGCCGCCGGCTCCGACCCCGCGTACACCGCCTTCCGCCTGCCCTTCCAAGACATCGGCACCGGCAACCACATCGCGCAGTGGGTGACCACCATCGAGCGCATGGGCTGCACCACCAACGCCGACTGCGGAGGCGAGTTCTGCTACGACGGCCGCTGCTACGAGGAAGTCCCGCTCGAGTAGCTCTTCGCGGACAACCGATTGTTTAGGTAGCTGTTCGCGAGGACGCGATCTGCGCGGTCACATGGGCTGTGTCTCAGTCTCGGGATGCGCGGTGCGTGTGCGTGATGCGTGATGCGTGATGCGTGATGCGTGATGCGTGATGCGTGATGCGAGACCGGTCGCGGTCGCGGGATGCGGGGTCGGCCGCGGTGTCGGCCGCGGTCACGGCGTCGGCCGCGGTCACGGCGTCGGCCACGGTCGCGGGACCGGTCGCGGTGGCCGGCGACCTTCGCCGCCGGCCACCGTCTCTCGCTACCGCATC
>CAYZQM010000035.1:0-36830 GCA_964480175.1 uncultured Sandaracinaceae bacterium | reverse complement strand
ATCGCGCGCATCGTCTTTGCGCCGAGCGGATCCGTCAAGCCGGCGTGTCGCTCATCGTGCTCGCGCTCGCGATGCTCTCGGGCTGTGCGCTCGGACCGATGGCCCGGGGCAGGGCGGCGATGCAGCTCGGCGATTACGAAGAGGCGGCGCGCCACTTTCGCGAGGTCGCCGAGGCGAACCCCGAGGAGCCCGGCCCCTGGATGGCGCTCGGCCGCGCCGAGATGGCGGCGGAGCGCTTTGTCGACGCGCGCGCCGCCTTCGAGCACGTCGCGGTCATCCGGCCGCGCGCGGCGACGCCGCGGATCATGGTGGGCCACACCTACGAGCTGCAGCGCGACTACGACGCGGCGCTCGAGGCGTATCTCTCCGCGACGGAGGTCGCGCCTTCGTCGGCGCACGCACACCGCGTGGTGGGGACGCGTCTGTTGCGCTGGGGTCGCGCGGAAGCGTCGATCGAGTGGCTCGAGAACGCCGTCGAGCTCGCGCCCGATCACCGCGAGACCCACAACGCGCTCGCGATGGCCTACTACCACGCTGGCGATCTGGAGAGCGCCGAGCGGGCGTTTCGCTCGGGCATCGAGCGCTTCCCCGACTACCTCGGCCTGCGCCTCGGGCTCGCGGCGATGCTGATCAACGCGGAGCGCTTCGCCGAGGCGCTCGCGGTCTACGACGCCGTCATCGAGCAACGCCCCGAGTACGCGGCGGCGTGGGCGGGGCGCGGCATCCTCCTGCACGAGCTCGGGCGGACGGACGAAGCGCTCGCGTCGTTCGAGCGCGCGGCGCAGGTCTCGGGCAACGCCGCCGACTACGTGCAGCGCCTCGCCGACTATCGCGTGCTCATCGCCCGCGACTGACCGCCATCAGTTCAAGAACTGCGGCAGCTCGAGCGCGAACGCGGCGATCTCGACGTCCAGCTCACCGCCGTCGTCGCGCACCATCTGGTAGCTGCCGCGCATCATCCCGCGGGCCGTCTTCAGCACGCAGCCGCTCGTGTACTGAAAGGTCTCGCCGCTCGCGAGGTGCGGCTGCTCGCCGACCACACCGGGCCCGCGGACCTCTTCGATGGCGCCGTTGCCGTCGGTGATGATCCAGTGGCGCGTCAGCAGCTTCGCGGCGCGGGTGCCCTCGTTCTCGATCCGCACGGTGTACGCCCAGACGTAGCGGCCCATGCGCGGCACGGACTGCTCGGGGAGGTACTTGCTCTGGACCGTCACGCGAATCCCATCCGTGAGCGCGACCGAGGTGGAGCGGGGGGTCAGCATGGCTTCTGGGCGGCAGCGTATGCCCCGGGGCGCCCATCCGGGCAATGCGCTTCTCGACCGGAGCTTCACGCCCGCGTCACACGGTCCGCTCCAGATCGCGGCGATGGCGAGCGAGCAGCGCGTGTTCTTGGTGACCGGTGGCAACCGAGGGCTCGGCGCGGAGACCGTACGCGCGCTCGCGGCTCGGGGACACCACGTCATCTCTGCGGGGCGTGATCGCGAGATGGCGGAGTCGGGGGCGCGCGAGGCGCGAGCCCTTCATCCGGACGCGAAGGTCGACGTGATCGACCTCGACCTGGCCTCGCTCGACTCGGTGCGCCGCGGCGCAGAGGCGTTCCTCGCGATGGGGCTCCGCCTCGATGGGCTCATCGCGAACGCGGCGCGCTACGTCCCGGACGGGCCGCGGCAGCTCGGAGAAGGCGGCGTCGAAGCCCACTTCGCGACGAACCACCTGGGGCACTTCCTCTTGACCGAGCTGCTCCTCGAACGCTTGCGCGCGTCGTCGCCGAGCCGCGTGGTCGTGCTGGGCTCCGGGCTGCACAAGGGGATGCCCGGGCAGCCGCCGGTCACGATCGACTTCGAGGACCTCGCGATCGAGCGGACGCCGTACGTCGGCGTGAACGCCTACGCGCGCTCGAAGCTCGCGAACGTGCTCTTCGCGTACGAGCTGGATCGGCGCGAGCGCGCCAACGGAGTGAACGGGAACGTCGTGAGCCCGAAGGTCGTTCCGTCCACCGTCGTGCGCCACAGCAAGGGCTTTCAGCGCTTCCTCATGCAGTACGTGATGCCGCTCTTGCCCATCGCGCGTACCGCCGCGCAGGCGGCGGACAACACCGTCTTCGCTGCGCTCGACCGATCGCTGCAGGGCATCGGCGGGCTCTACCTCGAGGACCGAAAGCCGCTTCGCTCGTCGCCCGCTTCCTACGACGAAGCGACCGCGAAGCGGCTCTGGGAAGTCAGCGAGTCGCTCACGCGCGCGTGACGGGAGGCAGCTCGGTCGGCACGTGATGTGGCTCGACCTCGGGCGTCCGGATCTCGGGACCGGGCGCCTCGGGCACGTCCATCTCGGGAACCTTCGGCGCGCGGGGACGCGGCACGGTGTCGGGCTTCGGCGGTGGCGCCTCGGGCACGTCGATCTCCGGCAGCTCGCGCGGCGGCTCCGCGTCCGGCTTGCCAGGCGGCGGCGGCTCGATCTCCGGGCCCTTGGGATCGGGCGTCTTTCTGCGCGGTGGTCCCTCGGGAGCGTCGGGCTCGGGCTGATGCGGTCCGGGGGCGGGCGGCTGATCGGGCCCCGGCACGGGCGGGGACTTCGGCGTCTTCGGATCGGGCGCGGCGGCGTGCGAGCGCCGGATCTCGTCGTGGTGGGTCGTGGCGAGCATGAGCGCTCGAACAACACATCGCATGCCACCGCCGCGCGCGGCCTTCGCGCGCGAGGAGCGACTGCGGTGTGGCGTGAGCGCGCGCGCTGTCGTGTTTGAGCGTCTCGATGGCTCGACCGAGAGCGCTCAGCGCGTGCTCTCGCGCTCGAGCCGGGTGAGGGCCTCGGCGAAGCGCTTCTTGTCGTGCGACTTCAGCGCGAGCATCGCGGCGAGCCGCTCGATGCGCCGCTCTGCGAACTCGGCCCGCGCGAGCGCCGCGTTGGCGCGCCGGCGCCGCTCGCTCTCCAGCACCAGGCCCATCCCTCCGCTGAGCGCGAGGAGGAGCCCGAGCGCCAGCGCCTCGGTGCCGGTCGCCGCGGTCGCCGCGCCGAAGAACGCGCGGATGCCGGACGCGAGCGCGAAGATCGCGCCGCCCATCAAGCCCACGGCGGCCGAGAGGATCGCGAGCAGGCGCCCGGGGCCGGGGCGCAGCATGCGGATGCCGATGCCTCGATAGAAGTCGGCCTCGCGATCGAGGCGCTGCACCAGATCGTCGAGCGGATCGCCCCCGTCGGCGCTGGCGCGCAGCGCGGGCAGGGCGGAGTGATCTTGCACCGCTTGCCACTCCGCCTCTTCGGCCTCGCCGCGCGACACCACGCTCTCAGCGGTGCGCTGCATGCTGCGAACGGCGCTCACCGCAGCCGCGGCGACGGCGCGCGCGTGACGCGACGCCTTGCTGTGATCGCCGAACGCGGCGGGCTCGCTCCAGCGCAGCGGGCGACTCGGACGATCGTCGTCGATCGACGCGACGGCCGAGTCTGCGGCGTCGGCGAGCTCGCCCTCGACGATCAGCACGGGCTCGCTCGACGCGGCCGTACTCTGCTCGCTCCGCACCACGGGCTCGCTCGGGACCACGACCGGCACGGGCGTGGGCTCGCGCGTCGTGCCGTTGGCCCGGCGGGGGTAGGGCGCCTTGCCCGGTGCGTCCGCCATGCTGGGCGTGTCCGAGCCGCTCGCGGTCTTCGGCGCTTCGATCGGCCCCGAGTCCCGCTCGGGGGCGTCCTTGCCAGCATCGATCGAGGCCGCGCTCTTGGTCACGGCGCCAAGGATAGTCGATCCGGTGACCACGATCTCGCTACTCGAAGCGTCCTCCGCGTCCCTTGCCCGACACGAACGCACCCACACCCTCCGCGAGCTCGGGCGCGCTGAGCGCGCGCTTGCCGTGGCGGTACTCGATCGCGAGCGCCTCGTGCAGCGGACGACCGAGCGACTCGTACGTCGCCCTTCGATCGGTGCGCACGCACGTCTGCGGAAAGCGCGCGATGTCCCCCGCGAGCGCCTCGGCCGCTGCCCGCGCGGTGCCCTTCGGCACGACACGATCCACCAACCCGATGCGAAGGGCTTCGTCAGCGCCAACGGGCCTCCCCGTGAGGATGAGGTCCATCGCGCGCCCCAGCCCGACGATGTGCGGCAAGCGGACCGCGCCTCCGTCGATCAGCGGCACGCCCCAGCGGCGGCAGAACACGCCGAGGATCGCGTCCTCTTCGATCACCCGCAAATCGCACCACAGTGCGAGCTCGAGCCCGCCCGCGACCGCGTGCCCCGCGATCGCGGCGATCACCGGCTTGTCGAGGAGCATGCGCGAGGGCCCCATCGGGCCGTCCCCAGCCTCCTCGAGGCGGTTCATGTCGCTCGTCCCAATCGCGCGCAGATCGGCGCCCGCGCAGAACGTCCCGTGATCGCCGAAGAGCACGCCGACGCGCGCGCTCGCGTCGACCTCGAAGGCGCGGAACGCGTCCGCCAGCTGCAGCGCGGTGGCACGATCGACCGCGTTGCGCCGCTCGGGGCGATCGAGGATCACGGTGGTGACGGGGCCGGAGGATTCGACGCGGACGCTCATCGCGACAGGGTACCGAGTTCGAAGCGCGAAGGCGCGGACGGGATCATGCGCGACGCAGGGTCCCCGACACGACGCGAGCGCCGGTGTCGAGCAACAACGCGCCGTCGTCGTCCACCCCGAGCAGCGTCCCTCGGTGCCCGTCGATCACGACGCGCTCGCCCACCCAAGCGAGGTGGTCGCGCAGCGTCGCTCGGAGCGCGTCGTGTCCCCCCGCGTGGAGGAGGTTCACCCGATCCTCGATGGCCCGCAGCGCGGTGCCCAGCACGTGCTCGCGATCGAATCGACGATCCGCCGTCAATCGCAGCGAGGTCGCGTTGCCCTCGAGCTCCGGAGGGAACGTCGCGCGGTTCACGTCGATCCCCACGCCGACCACGAAGGGCCCGACGCGGCTGCCCATCGAGCTCGACTCGACGAGGATCCCGGCGCACTTGCGATCGTCGACGAGCACGTCGTTGGGCCACTTGCAGGTGCAGCGCGCATCGGGGGTGTAGGCGCTGAGGGCCTCGCGCACGGCGAGACCGACCGCGAGCGTGAGCCACGGCAGGCGCGTGCCATCGAGCGTGCGGCGCTCGAGGATCGAGAAGTAGAGATCGTCCCCGGGCGGTGAGGACCACACCCGTCCGTGGGCGCCGCGTCCGCGCTCTTGGGTGTCGGCGACGATCACGTGTCCGCTCGGGGCGCCGCCTGCTGCAGCGTCGCGCACGTCGTCGTTGGTCGAGCCCGTCCGCTCCTTCAGCTCGATCGATCGGCCGTAGTGCTGCGTGGAGAGCGAGCCTTCGAGGATCGTGCGATCGAAGGCGCTCACACGATCCAGTCGAGCGCGAAGTCCATCGCGGGCGCCGAGTGGGTCAGACCGCCCACGCTGATGACGTCGACGCCGGCGGCCGCGATCACGGGCACCCGCTCGAGCGTCACGCTGCCAGAGACCTCGACGAGCGCGCGGCCAGCGATGATCCCCACCGCCTTCTTCAGGTCGGCGTCGTCGAAGTCGTCCAGCATGATGATGTCGGCGCGCGCGGCCAGCGCCTCGTCGAGCTCGGCGAACGTCTTGACCTCGCACTCGATCCGCGAGGTGTGCGGCGCGTACGCGCGGGCCCGCTCGATCGCCTGGCGCACGCCGCCGACCGCCGCGATGTGGTTGTCCTTGATCAGCACCGCCGAGCTCAGATCGTCGCGGTGGTTGTGGCCGCCGCCTGCGCGCACCGCGTAGCGCTCGAGCGCGCGCAGCCCGGGCGTCGTCTTTCGGGTGTCGGCGATCCGGGTCGTCGAGCCCGCGGGCAGCGCGTCGACCAGCGCGCGGGTCTTGGTGGCGACGCCGCTCATGCGCTGCACGAAGTTCAGCGCGACCCGCTCGCCCTTGAGGATGCTGTTCGAGGGCCCGGAGACGACCGCCGCGACCGTCTTGGGCCCGAGCGCCTGGCCATCGCGGGCGCGACGCTCGAGGCGCACGCTCGGATCGACCACCGAAAAGACCGCCTCGAAGACGTCGAGGCCCGCGCAGACCAGCGGGACCCGCGCGATCAGCTCGGCGCGACCTTCGAGCTCGGGCGGCACGCACGCGTCGGTGGTCACGTCGCCGCGGCCGAGGTCTTCGAGGAGCGCGCGACGCACGACGTCGTCGACGACCGCGCGGCTGAGAGGGGCCAGGGGAGGGGTGCTCACGACGGCGGGGCTACCACTTCCTGAGACCGGCGCACGCGGCGCGTCGGGTGCGCTACCTTCGCGCGCCCCATGACCCTGCTCGACCTCGATCGTGATCCCGTCGTCCTCGTCCCCGGCTTCTCGTTCGCGGCGATGGCCGCGGGCATCAAGAAGAACGGCAAGCCCGATCTCGCGCTGATCGCCGCGGAGCAACCCGTGAGCACGGCGGCCGTCTACACCCGCAACCTCGTGCGCGCGGCGCCGGTGCTCGTCGCCGAGGAGCGCACCAAGCGAGGCACGCTGCGCGCGATCCTGATCAACGCGGGCAACGCCAACGCGTGCACCGGCGCGCCGGGCATGAAGAACGCGCGCGCCACCACGCGCGCCGTGAGCGATGCGCTCGGCTGTCCGGTGGCCGAGGTCGCCCCCGCGTCGACGGGCGTCATCGGAGCGCAGCTGCCCGTGGAGAAGATGCTCGCGGCGATCCCCTCGCTCGCCTCGAGCCTGCGCGCGGACGGCGCGTTCGACGTGGCGCGCGCGATCATGACGACCGACCAGTGGCCCAAGGTCGCGCGCGCGCAGGTCGCGCTGGGTCGCAAGCGAGCGACCGTGCTGGGCGTCGCCAAGGGCGCCGGGATGATCCACCCCGACATGGCCACGACGCTGGGCTTCGTGATCACCGACGTGGGCGCGTCGCCCGCGCTGCTGCGCACGATCCTGAAGCGCGCCGTCGAGCAGACCTTCAACAGCATCAGCGTCGATGGCGACACCAGCACGAACGACACGATCGTGCTGATGGCGTCGGGACGCGCGGGTGGGGTGCGCGCGAACACGAAGGAGGCCAAGCGCTTCGAGGCCGCGCTCACCGAGGTGCTCGGCGATCTGGGCGAGAGCATCGTGCGCGACGGCGAGGGCGCGCAGCACGTGGCCCGCATCGAGGTCGTCGGCGCGCGCAGCGACGCCGACGCGCGCCGCGCCGCGAAGACGATCGCGACCTCGCCGCTGGTGAAGACCGCGATGCACGGCAAGGACCCGAATTGGGGCCGCATCCTCGCGGCCGCGGGACGCTCGGGCGCGCGCTTCGATCCCGCGCAGGCCGAGCTCACGATCGAAGGTCATCCCGTGCTGAAGCGCGGCTTGCCGCTGGGCCCCGAGGCCGAGAAGCCCGCCGCGCAGGCGATGCGCGCGCCGAACTACACCCTCCGGCTGCGCATCGGGCGCGGCCCCGGCGCAGCGCACTACCTCACGTGCGATCTCGGCTCGGCCTACGTCTCGGTCAACGCGGACTACCGCAGCTGACGTCAGTCGAGGACCAAGCCGTTCGGGACGTGCGCGGGCGGAGAGGGATCGCCGATGAGGGGGCGCAGGTCGATCTCGATCGTGCGGCAGATGGCGGTCATCGCGACATCGGTCGGCTTGGCGTCGAAGGGGTCGGCGGTCATCTGTCCGAGGCGGTTGGTGGTGTCGTAGACCCAGCCGATCAGCGTCGCGACCGGGATCGCGATCCACGCGTTGTTCCCGCCGAGCACCGAGAGGATCGAGAAGGGCAGCAGCACGATGAACAGCCACACGAAGACGGTCGCAGCCGTCGTGTAGTGGGGGAGCAGCGGCGTGCTCTTGATGCGCTCGCACTTGCCCTGGTGATCCCACATGAAGCGGATCATCGTGCGCAGCTCGAGGTGACGGGTGGTGCTGCGGATGATCCCCGCGCGCACCAGCTCCTCGACGCGCCGCGACTGGATGCGCAGGAGGCGATTGGGCACGTTCACGTAGCCCTTCACCTCGACCAGCTCGTCCGCGCTGAGGTAGGGCGCGAGCACGGTGTCCCACTCGAGCTGGCGGCGTAGGTTCAGGCGCAGCGCGTTGATCCACGCGAGGTGCCGCAGGATGAGCTCACGCCGGATCCGATCGAGCTCGCCGGGCTCCAGCCCGCCGTCTTCGGGCGCCTCGACGAAATCGACCACCGACGCGGCGAACGTGCGGCTCACGTTCACGATCGCGCCCCAGATCTTTCGGCCCTCCCAGAAGCGGTCGTAGGCCTGGTTGTTCTTGAAGCCCAGGAAGAGCGCGATCGCGGTGCCCAGCGCGCTCGTCGGGACCGCCAGCGCGCGCACGTGGAAGTCGAAGTGCGAGTCGAGCAAGACCGCTGCGCCCGCCAGCACGGCGATCGGCAGCGCTCGAGGGAGGGTCCAGAGGACGAGCGCGACGTAGCGTTGGGGGGCGGCGACCAGCATCGGCGCGCGAGGATGCCAGAACCCCTGCTCGAGCGGAGGGCGAGCGGGCGCTTTCACCGGGAGGAACTGATGTACACCTCCGCGCCATGAAAACCTGGTCTCGTGTCTCGGGAGTCCTCCTCTTGGTGTCGTCGGTCGCCGCGATCACCGAGGCCCAAGAGGCGCGCGACGTCGTGCCGGTCGCGCGTGTCGTGGCGACGGCGGGTGTCGCCGGTCGCTTCGCGGAAGCGCGCTGCACCGGCGGCGAGCAGCTCGTGCCGCACCCTGGCGCCGGGTTCACCGCGGCCCTCACCGCGCCGAGCGAGGCGAGCGGCGAGACGCTCCGGATCGACACGGGCGGTCTCCTCTCGCCGCACGGCGTCCTTCGCTTCGCCAACCGGGATCTCCCGGACGCGGTCGCCGAGCTCGTCGTGGGGTTGGGCTACGGGGCGCTCGCGTTCGGGGAGAACGATCTGGGCGCGCCGCGGGCGCGGACCCTGCTGGTCGCCGAAGCGCTGCGCGGGCGCGGGGTCGAGTACGTCGCCACCAACCTGCGGTGCGAGGGCGATCACCCGCTCTGCGCGGTGCTGCGGGACGCGAGGGAGGTCACGCCCATCCAGCCCCTCGGCGGAGAGCGCGCGGCCTTCCTCGCGTTCATGGATCCGGACGTGCTGGCGCGAGTCGCCCCCGATCGATCGGAGGGGCTCTCCATCCAGCCGATCGACGAGAGCCTGACCGCGGCGGTGCGCACGGCGCGCGCGCAGGGCGCGACGCTCGTGGTCGCGGTCGTCGACGTCACCAGCGATCAAGCGTTCGATCTCGCAGGCGCGCTCCCCGACGACGCCCGACCCGACGTGCTCCTCGTCGCCGACGCGGGGGCTCGGCTCTTGTTCGCGCGGCCCGCGAGCGTCGTGCCCGCGATCATCTCCCCCCCTCCCGGCAGCGGCGTCGAAGTGCTCGTCGGTCGCAGCGACGAGATGACGCGCGGCTTCGAGATGCTCGCGGTCCCGCTGAGCACCGAGGGCGCGATCGCGCCAGCGCTCACCCGCTTCCTCGAGGTCGCGGGCGATCCGTACTGCGCGGCGTGGGGAAGGGCGCTCCCCGGCGGACGCCTCGATCGACCGCTCGAGGTGCCGCACTTGGCCGAGCTGTCGTCCCAGATCGTGCGCGAGTTCGCCGGCGCCGATGTCGCGTTCTTGAACACCGACGTGATCGACGCGGGCTTTCGCACGGTCGATCCCGAGCAGCTGAGCGCGAGCGATCTCTACATCGCGATCGAGTACGACGAGCCGCTGGTGGTGGCGGACGTCCCTGCGCGCTGGCTCCGTGAGGCGCTCGATCGCGCCGCCGATCACCGCGTGCTCACCCCCGGTCTCGAGAACGACGGCGACGGAACCGAGGTGGAGTCGCTCCGCATCCGAGGTCGACCTCCGGTGCCGAACGCGACCTACCGAGTCACGACGATCCGTTTCTTGGCCGAGGGGGGCGACGACGCGCTTCCCCCGCTGCCGGAGGGCTCGGCGTGGCAGACGCTCACCCACGTGGTCGACGGCGAGACGCGGTACCACTCGCTTCGCGAGGTGGTGATCGACGCGCTCGATCGCGAGGACGCGCGCGATCCCCGCGACGCCCGCGTCGCTCCGGGCGACGCGCCGGAGTGGGTGCTGCGCGGCACCCTCGACGGCGACTTCGCCGGCACGTCGACGGAGAACCCGGTGGGCTACGACGCGGCGCTCCTCGCGACGGAGACCTCGATCGCGATGGGTCTCACGCTCGATCTCGAAGCGATCGCGTCCGCCCCCGACTGGTCTTGGGAGAGCCGCCTCACCGGGAGCTTCCGCACCCAGTGGGCGCCGTCGAGCGAGCCGGGCGTCGCGGGGGTGTTCGTCGAAGCCCAAGACCAGATCCAGCTCCGCAGCATGGTGAGCTACCGCGGTCTGCGATCCGATCCGAGCGCGGTCTACATCCCCGACCTCTACATCGAGGCGTTCGCGGAGTCGGAGGTGACGCGGCCCGAGACCCGCGAGTTCCACTGGCTGCTCCTGCGGCCCACCGCGGGCGTGCGCTTCCCGCTGACGCCCGAGTTCGAGCTGAAGCTGCAGGCCGGCGTGCAGGGTCAAGCGCTCGAGAGCGGAGCCGAGGCCGAGTTCGGCGCGGGCGCGTCCGTGCGCCTGAACAGCTGGACGATCTTCACCGACGACATCCGCTCCCTCACCGCCGAAGGCATGGCGGACTTCTTCTGCGCCGATCTGTTCGATCAGAACCGCTGGCAGCTCCGCAGCTCGCTCGATCTCGCGCTCGACCTCGTCGGCCCGCTCGCGCTGACCTTCGGTGGCACCCTCTACATGCAAGACGACGCGGGGCAGGGCGTCGGCCTCTCGTTCAGCGCGACCGCGGGCCTACGCCTCTCGGCGGTCAGCCGCACCGTCGGCCCCTGAGCCTCGTTGCGAGCGCGCCGAAAGGTGGCAAATCGCCGCGCCATGGCCATCGAGATTCGCGAGCACCAGCCCGGTCGGGACATCAAGCCGTTCATCGAGTCCACGAAGGTGATCTTCGAGGGTGACCCGGCGTGGATCGAGCCGCTCTCGTTCGACATCAAGGATCGTCTCACCCCCGGCAAGAACCCGTTCTTCCTGCGCGGTGAGCTGGGTCTGTTCACCGCGTGGCGCGACGGGAAGGTGGTGGGTCGCATCTCCGCGCAGCTCGATCACGAGCACCTCAAGCGCTACCAGGACCACACGGGGTTCTTCGGCTTCTACGACACCATCGACGACGACGCGGTGGGGCGCGCGCTGATCGACGAAGCCGAGAAGTGGCTCGCGCGCCGCGGCATGACCCGCATGCGCGGGCCCATCTCGCTCACGATGAACGAAGAGGTCGGCGTGGTCATCGAGGGCTTCGAGCACCCGCCTGCGCTGATGATGTCGCACTCGCGCGCGTGGCAGGATCGCGTCGCGCTGAGCACGGGGCTCACCAAGGCCAAGGACTTCTACGCGTGGCGCTTCGAGGTGGGAAAGATCCCCGAGCGCGCGCGCAAGGCGTGGGCCGAGGTGAAGGCGATGCCCGAGGTGAAGCTCCGCAGCGTCCGGCCCCGCCAGATGAGCAGCGAGCTCGACCACATCCTCCGCATCTTCAACGACGCCTGGCAGAACAACTGGGGCTACGTCCCGGCGACCCCGGAAGAGGCCAAGAAGATGGGCGAGGATCTCAAGCTCATCCTCGATCCCGAGCTGGCCTTCATCGCGGAGCTCGACGGGCGTCCCGTCGGCATGTGCATCTGCTTGCCGAACTTGAACGAGGTGATCCGCGACTTCGGCGGCAAGCTCAACCCCGTCACCGTCAGCAAGCTGCTCTGGCGCTTGAAGGTGAGGGGACCGAAGAGCGGCCGGCTGATGATGCTCGGGATCTCCAGCGAGCTGCGCAACGTGCGCAAGTACGCGGGGCTGTCGCACGCGCTCTACGTCGAGATCGCGATGCGCGGTGAGAAGCTCGGCTACGAGTGGGGCGAGCTCAGCTGGACCCTCGAAGACAACCGGCCGATCAACCTCGGCATCAAGTCGATGGGCGCGCACATCTACAAGAAGTACCGGGTCTACGAGAAGCCGATCGGCGAGGCCGCGGCCGAGGCGGCCCAGTGATCCTCGAGATCGCTCGGATCCTCCACATCTTCGGCGTGCTCCTGTGGACCGGCGGGATGGCGACCGGCGCGGCGGCCGCGATGACGCTGGTCGGCAAGCCCGAGGCGCAGCGCGAGGCGGGGATGGACGCGGTACGCAGCGCCCTGCGCATCCTGGCGACGCCGGGCCTGCTGCTCGCGTGGCTCGGGGGCCTGACGATGCTCGTCAGCAATTGGTCGGCGGTGTACGCGCACGCGGGCTGGGCCCACGGAAAGCTCACCATCGGCATCCTGCTCTCGGGCGTGCACGGGATGCTGCTCGCGCGCACCCGCCCCCAGCGAGCGTCGAGCGCGCGTCCTTTCGTCATCGCGCTGGGCCTCACGCTGCTCTTCGCGCTGGTGAACGTCGTGCTCGTCGTGGTGCGCCCTGGGAGCTGACCTGCTCAGGCGCGCAGTCGTTTCTTTGAGATCGTTTGATCGGAGTTGACGGACCTGATGTACGTACAGTCCGGCGTTCGCACCTGACGCGAACCCACCTCAAGGAGACAGGTTCACATGATTCAGCGCATCCTCCCGCTCGGCGCGGGCATTCTGTTGGCCCTCGGCTCGGCGGGCTGCTGCATGGGCGGCACCGCGGCGCCGGCCCCCGCTCCGATCGTTCCCCCGATCGCTCCGGCCGTCGCCCCGGCCGTCGCACCCGCCGCTGCTGGCGCGCCTGCCGCGTCGACGGCGATCACGATCGGCGCGGGCTTCGCGCCCGATCCCAACGTCGTGTCGACCTTCGCTGGCGGCCCGGTCCCCGGCTCGTCGATGGCGACCGGTGACGAGTACTGCGGCGGCCACCACCCGGCGGCGCCGAACGTCACGCTGACCACCACGACCCCGATCGCGGGCCTTCGCGTCCTCGTGCGTGGCACCACGGGCGCCGATCCGTATCTCGCGGTGCGCCTCTCGGACGGCCGCTGGATGTGCGACGACGACGGCGGCGGCTACCCGAACCCCGCCGTCACCGCGGACGTGCCCGCGGGCGTGCACCAGATCTACGTCGGCTCCTTCCGGACCGGCGAAGTCCTCCCGGCGACCGTGGCGATCACCACGAACGCGGCGATGGACTTCAACTCGATGCCCTCGCCCTGAACGGCACGAGCCTGACGACGGGAGCGCCCATCGCGAGAGCGGTGGGCGTTCTTCGTTTTGTGGGCGCCGCTCAGTCCCCGATCGGGATGACGATCGGATCGCCCTCTTCACGCTCGGGAGCGCCGCCCTCGCGTCGTCGCTCGAGCTCTTCGTCGCTGATCAGCCCCAGCCGCTCGCGCTCCGCTTCCCAGAACGCGCTGACGTCGATCATCACCGGACGCCTCGTGAGGCGCGACAGATAGAAGCGCGCGAGCCAGATCGAGCCCTGCCGCAGGTGAAAGGACACCGCGCGCTCGATGCGCTCGTCGGAGACCGGATCGATGTCGAGCGAACGGGCGAGCACGTAGGTCGCTGCGTCTCGGTAGCCGGCGTCGACCATCTCTCCCGCGAGCGTGCGCAGCCGGTCCGCTTCGTCGGCCTGCACCGCGTAGCGCTCCGAGAACGCCAGCGCCTGCGACGGCGACAGGTCGTGCCGCGCCTCGTCGCGCAGCCCGAGGCAGTACAAGAAGCCCGCGCTCGCGAGCCGCAGCTCGGGCGCCACCTCGATCGCGCGCGCGTACGCTCGGATCGCGGCGTCGACGTCGCCGCGACGCCGTCGGATCTCGCCGAGCTTCACCCACGCGTAGTTCGAGCGGGGGTAGCGGCGCGTCGCGTTGCCCCACAGGTGCGAGCCGTCGCTCCACGTCTCGACCTGGTGTGTGGTCAGCCATCCGAGCGGCAAGAGCACGACGGCGGCGATCACGAGCTGCGGCGAGCGCTGCGCGAGCGGGCTCGCTTGCGTTGTTGCGGCCGACGTCGCGAGGTGCTCGACGATCGCACCGAGCGCGAGCGCGAGGCCGAACATCGGCGCCACGCAGTAGCGGTCCTGCCACTGCATGAACATCGGGATGATGTTCGCGACCGGGAGCACGAAGAGGACGAACCAGGTGATGCCGAAGCCGACGCGGGCCGCGACCGGCGTGCGCCTGTGCTGGTAGGCCATCGCGAGCGCGAGGCCCAGCAGAGCGATCGCGAGCAGCCCCTTCCACGCCGGGGTCGGGTCGTGGCGGAACATCGGGTACAGGGCCGACAGGCGGACGGGGAAGAGGCTCGCCTCGAGGATGTGGTGGATGGTCGCCGGGATCAGCCAGGGATGAAACGGCTCGGCGTCCGTCCCCCGGTTCTGGATCATGTCGTTGTCGATCCAGACGAGGATCACCACGACGCCGAGCCCGATCGCGAGCAGGAGCGCGGGCAGCTGGTAGCGCAAGGCGTCCTTCGCGCTGCGACGCCCCAGCCACCAGTCGCAGGCGATCATCGCCAGCGGCAGCGGCAGCACGCTCGTCTTGGAGAGCGCGGCGAGCAAGAAGAAGGAGCGCGAGATCCACGCGCGCCGATCGTGCCAAGGGCGCGAAGGAATGGACGTGTCGAGGTGCGCCGAGAGCGCCGCGAACGAGAAGCCCAGCGCGAGGATGTCCTTGCGGCACGAGGCCCACGCGACGACCTCGACCGCCAGCGGATGGATCCCGAACGCGAGCGTCGCGATGCACGCCGCCGCCGGGCGCAGCCCGAGCTTGCGCAGCAGATCGAACGCGACGAACAGGACGATGATCCACAGGGCGAGGCTGACGGCGTGGATCACCATCGCCGCGAACGGTCCTTCGGCGCCGACCCACGGCACGTCCAGCCAGTACGAGAGGCGATGCAGCGGGTGGTACGCCTCGAAGCGGACCTCCGTGAAGATGTGCAGGAGCGCGGTGGGCGACGGGCTGACGACGTCGGGGTCGTAGAGGAAGCGCTCGTCGTCCCAGTTGACGAGGACCTCGTTGTCGAGCGTGCCTACGAACGCCGCGAGCGCACCGAAGAGGATCGCGAGACGCGCGCCGAGGATCGAGCGCCGCTCGGTCTGCGGGTCGGGCGGAGGCGCGGCGCTCGTCGAGGCGATCGGTGGCGCTGCCGCGGACTCCGGTCGCGCTGTCGTGTCGCTCGACGCCGGGCCTTCGGCGCTGCGGGCGCGCTTCTTCTTCGTCTTGGCCATGTGGATCAGCTCAGGAGTCGACTCACGAGCGCCGCGCTTCCAACGTCACTCGAGGGTGATCGGATAGCGAACCAGCATCGAACGACGGGAACGCGATGGCGCGCGCGGCCTCGCGCAAGCAGTCGCCCGGCTCACCGGCGGTCAGCGCGCGCGGGCCGCTCAAGTTGACGGCGGTGACGTGTCCGGTGCCGGCGATGCGAAGACCGAAGGTGAGGGTGCCGCGCACCGGCTCGTCACCTGGCGTGAGCAAGAAGCACCGGCGCACCCGGCCCATCGCGCCGTCGAACGCGTGCTCGACCTGCGCACCCGAGAGCTGCTCCTCGCCGCCCGATCCCGCGCCGTCGATCGTGCGCATCTCGCCCTCGCGCAGATCATCGCCGATGGTCGCCTCGCCGGTCGGCACGTCATCACCACGGGTCGCGGCCGAGCCCCGCGTGCGGCTGCCGCGTCGACGTCGGCGCGGCGTCTCCTCGGCGTCGTCTTCGACCTCGACCTCGGCGATCTCGACCTCGACGAGATCCTCTTCGATCGCCGGAGGCCCCCAGCCGAGCGCGAGATGCATCGCGGCGCCGGCGCCGAGCCAGAGCACGCTGGCCACTACGAAGCCCAGGACGAATCGCGCCACGCGGCGTCTCATACCACGCGAGGGCGTCGCGCCAGTCGAGTTCACTCGGGAGCGGCTTGACCCCCACGGGGCACTCTTCTAGCTTCCGCGGCCGTGTCCGCTTCAAGACGATCCCTCCTTGCGCCCGCGCTCGCGCTGGCCGCGCTCTGTTCGATCTTGCAGGTCTCCACGAAGGCGAGCGCGCAGAGCGCCGCCGAGTCGGAGGCGGCCGCCGAAGAGCGCGCAGGTCGCGCGCGCGGCGGCTACGCGTGGGGCGAGTCGAGCACCGACGACGTCCCCACGACCTCGGGAGCCAGCGCGCACCGCTTCGGCCGCGTGTTCGGGACCGTCGGTGCCGGAGCCACGGTGCGCATCCTCGAGTACCAGCCGCTCGCACAGAGTCGCATCGCGCCGCCGTACCTGCAGCTTCGCGCGGGGTACTTCTTCGAGGGAGACGGTGACGTGCAGCACGGCATCGGCTTGGGCATCGCGACGAACCTGACGATCGATGGCGGCGCCGACACGGGCGACTCGATCAACGGCCTCGACCCGCTCACCGCGTGGACCTTCGCGCCGCAGTACCTGCTGCGCGGTTGGTTCGGCGACTGGTTCCAGCTGATCGGTCGCGTGGGCGTCGCGGTCACCGCCTCCGCGCTGCCGAACTGGGGCTTCGAGGTCGGCGTTCACCCGCTCCTCAAGATCCTCTCGGGCTTCGGCTTCTACGTCGACGTGTCCTTCTCCATGTATTTCTCGGGCGAGCCTTCCTACGAGATCCACCCCCTCATCTCCTTCGAGGGCGGCCTCGCCTTCGACTACGAGCTCTTGCCGTGAACCAGACCCAACCCCGCACTTCTCTTCTCGCGCGCATCGGGCTTCGGCTCGCCACGGGCGTCGTCGTCTTCCTGATGCTCGGCGGCCCGAGCCCCGGCTACATCGGCGGCTGCAACCGCACGACGACCCCGCCCGACCCGGTCCAGTTCTGCGTCAACCGCACCATCTTCACCTGCGCGCGGGATCTCGGCGCGGGTCGCATCACCGCGGACGAGTTCAGCACGTGCTACGACGGCGCGGCGCTGAGCTGCGCGGGACGCACCTGGACCGGCGGCTGCACCCCGACGCCGAACGTGCTCTCGGCGTGCCTCGGCGCGCTGCAGGACGAGAGCCGCTACGCCACGGAGACGGCCTCGATCGTCGAGTGCCTCCCGCAGTCGATCTGCCCCGGCGCCGCGACCGGCGCGCTCACCGTCGATCCCCTGGGCATCTGAGACCGCGAGCCCTGCTCGTTCGTCTCCATCGCCTCTCCCGTTCGCGCCTCGTTCTTCGGAGGACCCGCTCATGATTTCACTCCTCTCCATCCTCCCCTCGATTCGCCGCGTCGCCATCGCCACCACCCCGGCGCTCGTGCTCGCAGGCTGCGCGATGTTCACCTCGCACGAAGACGTCGCGATGTGGCGCTCGACGCGGACGAACACGAACGAAGAGGAGCGCCTCGCCGCGGTCTCCGAGTATTCGAGGTCGTACCCCAACGGTGCCTTCATCGCGCAGGCCAACGCCGAGCTCGCCGCGCATGAGGAGAACGTCTGGGAGAGCGGCAACGCGAGCGTGGAGGGCCTGCAGTACTACCTCGCGACCTACCCGAACGGCACCTACGTGGCGCAGGCCAACGAGCGCCTCGATGCGCTCTCGACGGTCACCGAGCGGCGCGAGGTCGAAGAGGCGCACGTCGAGGATCTCGAAGCCGCGCGCGCCGCCGAGGCCTCGGAGAACCGTCGCCTCTGGGCCGGTCGCGCCGTCGAGTTCTGGGCCCGCACGCTCATCCCGGTCCGCAACTTCGGCTCGCCCATCTCGGCGGTCGCCCGCGCGAACCCCGACTTCTCGCGCGCGTTCGGCGAAGAGCCCGCGCCGCTCTGCAACCCCACCGCGTGCATCAAGCACTACCACGGCCACTTCGCGATCCCGAACCCCGGCGGCACCCGGATCGAGCGCGACATGCACCTCTATCTCCGGCTCGCCCTCGGCGATCGGGGCCGGGTCGATCGCGTCGAGGTGCTGCTGCCCAACAAGGGCTTCTCGCGCTGGTACGAGATGGAGAACCGCGTCCTCGTCACGGATGAGGATCCCGAGCAGCGCCAGGCCGCGATCGAGTGGGTGCTCGGCCGCCTCGAGCCCATCATCGCGGAGGTCGCGAGCGGCGGCCGCGCGATCGACGTCGTGCCCGAAGCCATCTTGCCGATCAGCGCCGCCGATCGCGCCGCGAGCGAGACCGCCGTCGACGCAGGCGACGATCGTCCCACGACGCCGGCTCCCGCTGCCGAAGCCGCGCCCACGCCCCCGCCGACCAGCGAGACTTCCGAGCTCGACGCGCTGCTCGCCGCTGCCGCGGGCGGCGAGACGCCCCCCGCCGTGGAGACGCCCCCGCCGAGCACGGAGGAGGAAGCCGCGCCGCTGATGGTCTTCCCGATCGCGCTGCGCGCCATCGCGCTCCGCAACGTGCAGGTCGTGGTGTTCGCCGCCGCCGACGAGGACTACGGCGAGGCGTACGACGGCTTCTACATCGAAGTCGCACGCGACTGATGGCCGCGTGGGCGCGTGAGGCGCGCGTCACGCTCAGCGCGCTCGGCGCGTGCGTCTCGATCGGCTGTGGCTCATCGGTGATCCTCCCTGCCGATGGTGGAGGCGGGAGCGACGTGCCGAGCGCGATCCCACTCGAGGTCGCGAGCAACGCGAACCCCGCGGTGTTCGAGGGCCAGTCGTTCGTGGTGAGCGTCCTGACGGTCGCCGGCGCCGACCTCACGGGCGCGAGCGTCACGAGCGAGTCGCCTCACCTCGAGGTCCGCGAATTCGTGTGCGTCGCCGAGCGATGCGCCGTCGTCGTCGCGGTGCCCGATCTCGAGCCCGACGTGGGCCGCTCGATCCCCGCGCCGATCGACGCCAGCAATCGCTACCTGCGCATCCGGCAGAGCGGCCAGCCCGATCGGCGCGCGCTCTTTTCGGTCGCGCCGCTGGACGCCATCCGGAACGTCGGCGACGAGGCCACCGTGCGAGGAACCTACTTCGCTGCGTCGGTGGCCTCCGTGGACGCGACGGTGTTTCGAGGCGCGCTCGGTCGAGAGCCGGTGCGCTGGTTCGTGTTCGGCGACGCGACGCTTCGTGGACGCGTGGACGTGTCAGCCCGAGGTGCGGAGCCGGGCCCGGGCGGCGTGCGTGATGAATCGAGCGGAGGCGATGGCAGCGCGAGCCGAGGGGCAGGGGGCGGCGGCTCCGCGAGCCCAGGGGAACCAGGGGAGGGCGATCCCGTCGCGCCGGGCGGCGCCGCGTTCGGCGCTGGCTGTGCGGCCGACGCCTTCGCGAGCCAGTGCGGGGGAAGCGCCGGCGGAGCCGGAGCGGGCGAGAGCGCCGCTGGTGCGGGCGTGTTCGCGATCGTCGTGCTCGGTGCGCTGAGCGCTGACGTCGAGGTGAGCGCCAGGGGCGCCGACGGCGCGGACGGCGGAGGCGGCGGTGGCGGCGGCCGGGTGCTGGTGGCGGGCCGCGCCGAAGAGCCAGGTATCACGGTCGACTCGGCGGGAGGCTCAGGCGACCCGCGCACCGGGAGTGCTGGCGGCGACGGTGGCGCTGGCGAGTCCAGCGTCGTCGAGGCCTCGGTCACCCAGCCGGCTGGAATCGTGCGTGATTCATCGCTCACGATCTCCGGGTTTGCGCCGCTCGGGCGCACCGTCGCCATCGAGCGCCTCGACGGCGCGCCCCTCGGCCAGGCGAGCGTCGAAGGCGACGGCACGTTCTCCATCTCCGTGGCACTCCAACCAGGGCTCAATCGGCTGCGCGCGTTCGTGGTCGATGGCGCGTCGCGCGCCCGCATCTGGACCGGCAACCACTTCGAGCTCGAGCGCCGCGAGACCGCGATCCTGCCGGTGGGCGCGCTGATCGACGTCGCGTACCTGCCATGAGCGAGCCCGACGACACGCTCTGGCCGAGCGAGCGGATCGTCACCGAGGCCGTCGGCCGGCTGATGGCGTTCTGGGGGTTCAAGCGCCATCTGGGCCGCGTCTGGGCGCTCCTGTATCTCGCGCCCGGGTCGGCCACGTCACGCGACATCCAGCAGAAGCTCGCGCTCTCGGCCGGGTCCGTGTCGGCGACGCTCACCGAGCTCGGCCGCTGGGGCGTGGTCCGCAAGGTCCACGTGCCGGGCTCCCGAGCGGAGCACTTCGAGGCCGAGGTGAACCTCTGGAAGATGGTCAGCCGGGTCTTTCGGGAGCGCGAGTTGGTGGAGATCGTGGAGGCCGTCGGAGCGTTCGAGTCGGCGCTCCAGGAGCTCGGTCGGACGACCGTGTCGAGCCCCGAAGACGAGCGGCGCGCCCAGGTGCAGCGCGCCCGGATCGACGAGCTGCTCCAGGTCGCCAAGCTCGGTCGCGCGCTGCTCGAGGCGCTGCTCAACACGGGTCGGGTCGACGCGACGGCGCTGGCGAAGCTGCTGCTGGGAAACACGAAGTAGCCCGAATCTCGGCCGAAAACCCCCGATCGAGGGATGACATAATCCATCTTCTGCGAATCCCATGGTTGGGGTGCCGTTCGCCGTGCCGCTCGCCATCCGTCGCGCGCTCACGTTCGGCGCGACGAGGACATCTGCGCGCAGCCGCTCGCCCAGCCGTCGCGCGCCGCCTGCGCCACGTGCGGCAACGCTCGGCGCTTCGCTTCGATGCGCGGCGCCCATGACTGACCGCATCACCTCCTCGAGTCCCTGCCTGTCCCCAGACACCACTGCGCCGACCGCCGCGTCGCCGCCCGCCGAGCCGCCCAGCTCCGAGTTCCGCGAAGCCCTCCGCAGCGCGGCGCGCTCGCTCGCCTCGGGTGAAGCCACGCTCGATGCGTCGATCGCCCGGCTCTCGCACGGCCGATCGCTCAGCCCCGAGGAGCTCATCGCGCTCCAGGCCACCGTCTACCGGTACGCCGCCGAGGTCGAGATGGCGGCCAAGCTGACCGACAAGCTCACGGGCGCGGTCCGCACGGCGCTGACCAGCCAGCAGTGACCGCGACGGGATCGCGCGTCCTCGCAGTCGCGCACCCACCGCACGCGTGCGCGACTGACGAACCTCAGGGCTCGAGAGGCGCGCCAGCGCTGATCCACCCGACGAGCACGCGCGCGTCGTCCAGCGAGATCGCGTCGTGCTCGGGCAGCGCGCTCCCGGGCACGTGGGGATCACCGCTGAGCTTCCACACCAAGTAGCTGCGCGATGGCGAGCGCGGAACGATCCGCGCGAGCCCGAAGAGGCCCGCCGTCGCGCTCGCGCTGACCTGTCGCGCCGGCACGCCGATGGCCGTCGCTGCGACCCCTTCCGCGCTCGACAGGTCGAGATCGAGCACCCGGCGCTCAGGGCCGTGACACGTCGCGCAGGCGGACAGCACCGGCTGCGCCTCGTCCCAGCCGATCGGACGGGCCGCCTCGGCGAGCGCGTCGGTCGTTCGGAAGTGCACGACGACGTCGTCCGCCATCGCTCGGCCGTCGAGGTCGACCAGGCCCCGCAGCTCGAGGCGGAACGCCGCATCCGGCGGCAGGTTCCGAGGCGCGATCTCCAGCGTGCGGGTCACGGGGTCGGCCCGGAGATCCAACGAGAAGCGCCGCGGGCCCGACACCACGATCACCGATCCGACCGGCCACGTCGGCGCCAAGGGCCGATCGAACGCGACGCGGAACGTCGGGTTCCGCACCGTCACCGCGCCCTCCCCTGGATCGACCCCAACGATCACCGGTCCGCCCGCCTCGCTCGCCGCAGGCGGGATGTCGCAGCCCAGCCCCAAGAACGCGACGAGCACCGCGGGCAGGTAGGCCCTTGCGGTGCTCGGCGACGACTCGATCGGCCACATAGCGCGCATGATACACGCGCTACCTGACCGGAATCACTCAGCTCTCGCTGTACATGGCGAGCTGGTGCTTGATCGTGTCCTCCGTGATCCCCTCGGAGAGCGACTCTTTCAGGCAGTCGGCCACGGTGACCAGCATGTCGTCCACGCCCTTGTCCTCGATCAGGCGAGCGAGCAGCGCGCGCGCCTCGCGCGAGTCGTCGTCGCGCAGGTACTGGCGCACCTGCTCGATCGTGATCTCTCCCGAGAAGTCGATCTGCGCGTTTTGCAGAAGAAAGCGTGCCAGGTCCTTCACAGTGCCTCCTCGGGTGGGGCCGGAGTCCTACACCAGCCCCTTGCAAAGATGCAAGGGAGAAACCTCGAACGTGCTCGATGGCGCGAGGCGCGAGACGCCCCATCGGCGCCGCGCGACGTGTAGACTCCCCGACGTGGACGGCTCCCGCATCCGCGTTCTGGTGACCGCCTTCGCCGCCGTGCCGGGCTCGAGCCCACACAGCGCCGCGATGCTCGGCATGACCGCGGCGCTTCGGGCGGAGGTCGACCTCGTCTCCCTCAAGACCGACTCGCTGCCGCACGTCGAGCTGCTCGGCGACGCGCGTCTCTTTCGCGTGCCGGTGGGCGACGCCGATCCCCTCGAGCAGCGCCGCATCTTCGATCGGGCCGTCGCGCGGCAGCTCGAGGCCGAGCGCTACGACGTCGTCCACGTGCGCGGTCCGTTCGAGGGCGCGCTGGCCGCCGAGCGCAAGGCGAGCTTCGGCTTCGCGTTCGTGTACGAGATGGCGACCTTCCCCGACGAGGCGCTCGGGGCCGAGGTCGAGGTGCTCTGGGGCCAAGCCCACGAGGTGTGCCTGCAGCACGCGGATCTGGTGCTCGTACCGACCGAGGCGGCGCGGCGCGCGGTCATCGACATCGTCTCCGAGGATCGGGTGCTGGTCGTGCCCCCCGGCGTCGACGTCGGCAGCTTCGACTGGCGCCCCAGCGCGGCCGGATCCGTCGCGCGCCTTCTCTACTTGGGCTCGTTCACCGCGGACCGCGATCTCGCGACCATGCTCGGCGCGCTCCGGCGGGTGCGGACCACGCGCGAGATTCAGGTGCTGATCGCGGGTGAGACGGATCGAGGACGACGCGAGCGCCTCCGCCAGATGGTCGATGCGTTCGAGCTCTCGGACGTCGTCGACGTCCGGGGAGAGCCGCCCGCGCGGACGCTGCCCGCGATCATCGCGGGCGCGGACCTCTGCCTGGCGACCGCGAGCGAGGTGCCCCGCTTCCAAGCGCTGGGCGATCTGCCGCAGCCGCTGCTCGAGTACCTCGCGTGCCACCGGCCCGTGGTCGCGGCCGGCGTCGCAGGCGTCGCCGAGGTGCTGCGCGACGAGCAAGAGGGGCTGCTCTACCCGCCAGGCGACGAAGGCGCGCTCGCCGACTCGATCATGGAGATGCTGCGCGACGCATCGCTGCGCGAGCGCACGACCGAGCTCGGCTACCGCCGGGTGCGCGAGATGTTCAGCTCGGGCGCGAGGCGGCGGCGGATCACCGACGCCTACGAGCGGCTCGTGAGCGGCTCGCAAGCGGCGGATGCGTGGTCGGACAGCTTCCCCGAGGGGCGCACGGGCGAGCACGAGATCCCGCCGGCGAGCTCGGCGCCCGAGGGCGAGATGGAGGTCGGCGACTCGGCCGTGATCCCCGAGCCGCCGCCCCGGCGTCCGCCCGCGCACACCTCCACCTTGATCGACGAGCCTGCTGCGCTCGGCGAGGGCGATCACCTCGAGCCGCACGAGCTCGGGACCGGTGAGCTGGAGCTGCACCCCGAGGGCGCGCAGATCACCATGGGCCAGGGCTCTCGGCGCGAGCTCGAGCCCCAGACCTCGGAGATGGAAGCGATCCCAGATCTGCCCGGCGAGGCGACCGTCGCCCGCACCGAGGGCATGGTCTTCGAGACCGACCCGGGCAGCCGCCTGGCGCCGCCGCTGATCGACACCGACCACGGGCGGTGAAGGGTTGTAAAGCGCCCCCTTTCTGGGGAAGGCTCGGGGGATGTCCGACGCACATGGGCCCATGCGCCTCCTGCTCGCCCTCTCTCTCCTCGCCGCCCTCGGCACCGTGACCGGCTGCCGCCGCGACAGCAGCTACGAGTTCTGCACCCCCGGCAACAGCTACCTCGTCGGCTGCAGCGCCGAGGTCGGCGTCGAGTGCGACGGCGATCCCACCCTCACCGTCTGCACCGACGACGTCAGCCCCGAGCTGTGTGAGCGCGACAGCACCGCGCGGATCGCGTTCGATGACGACGGCGGCAGCGGCCTCTGCCCGCAGACCACGTTCGTGTGCCCCGCCTCAGGAAGGGTCGCCGTGAACGCAGAGCCCTACAGCAGCACGCGCTCCTACCGCTGCGTGTACGACGTCGTGGACCTCAGCCCCTGACGACTAGCCCCTGACGATCGCCTCGAGCTCTGCGCGGCGGGCTCGGATCGAGCGCGCCAGCGTGAGCTGCGAGCGCGCCCGCGCCAGACAGTGCGCTCTGCGGCTGGGGTAGCGCGTGCGATCCCAGCCGAAGTAGCGGTCCTCGAACACGTCGCGGCAGAAGCGGGACGACAGCTCCGTGGTGATCGTCTCGACGCCGAGCACGATCGCCTCGCGCTCGTCGGGATCGAGCGCGACGCCGCTCGCACTGATCCCCTCGAGGGCGGCGGTGAACAGCGCGACGTCGATGCCTCCCTCGCGGCTCTCCCCGGCTGGGTTGCACCACGAGCGCAGCGCGTCGCCCAGCTCGACCGGGAACGTGCCGTGGGCGAGCGTGTCGAGATCGACCGCCGCGATCCCGACGTCTCGCTCGTGCGCGAAGAGCAGGTTGGTGATCTTCAGATCGCCGTGGACGATCCGGCGTCGCGTCGCGGGCAGCGCATCGAGCCCACGCGCGTGCTCCAGGATCGACTCCGCCAGAGGGCGGCCCTCGGGATCGTCGTTCATCGCGCGCTCGAGGCCGAGGAGATGCGCGGGCGTGTCGTGGACGCCGGCGCGGGTGAAGCGGAACGTGTGATCCAGGTCCTCGAGCGCCTGGGTGAAGCGGCCCGCGAGCGCCCCCGCCGCATGCGCGATGGCCGCCGAGCCGACCTCGGTGAGCGTGCGACCATCCACGTACGTCAAGGCGCGCCACACGTCCTCGTGCTCGACGTGGGTGTGACCGGAGAGCGTGCGGACGAGGTGCGGCGTGGTCATCCCGCGCGCCGCGAGGTGCCGGGCCACCGCCTCGAGATCCTCGTTCACGCTCGCATCGAAGATCGGATGCAGGCGCTGCAAGACCGCGATGGGCCGCCCTGCCCGCTCGACTCGGTAGGTCTGGTTGATGAGCCCCACGCTGATGGGCGCGAGCACGTCGTGCTCGAAGCGGTAGGCGGACAGGACGTCGGGCGGAACAGCGGGCGCGTCGGACACGGCGCCGGACTGTGCACCAAGCCTCCGCCCCGCGCCGGTTCATCGCGAGGGCCTCGGCGCCCGCCCAGCATGCATGTTCCGCTCGTGCTAAGCGCGGCGCCCAATGCGGTTCGTAGATGAAGTGCAGATCGACGTGCGCGGCGGCGACGGCGGCAATGGCGCGGTCGCGTTCCGCCGAGAGAAGCACGTGCCGCTGGGCGGCCCCGCAGGCGGGGACGGCGGCGACGGCGGCAGCGTGGTCTTCGTCGCGGACGAGCGGGGATCGACGCTCATGGACTTCCGCTACAGGCGCTCGCTCGTCGCCCCCGGCGGAGAGAACGGCCGCGGCAAGGATCAGTACGGGCGCGGCGGGACGGATCTCGTCGTGCCCGTGCCGGTCGGCACCCAGGTCTTCGACATGCAGAGCGGCGAGATCGTCGTCGACCTCGCGGAGAAGGACGCGAGGTTCGTGGTCGCCAAGGGCGGGCGCGGCGGGCGGGGCAACATCCACTTCACCACGCCGCAGGATCGGGCGCCGAGGCGCTCGGAGCCCGGCACGCCGGGCGAGACGCGCAAGCTGCGCCTCGAGCTGAAGCTGCTCGCGGACGTGGGCATCGTGGGCTTCCCGAACGTGGGCAAGAGCACGCTCATCTCGGCGGTGTCGCGCGCGCGCCCGAAGGTCGCCGACTATCCGTTCACCACGCTGGTGCCGAGCCTCGGGGTGGTGTCGCTGGGGATGGACCGAAACTTCGTGATGGCAGACATCCCGGGTCTGGTCGAGGGCGCCGCCGAGGGCGCGGGTCTGGGCCACCGCTTCCTCAAGCACGTCGAGCGCTGCCGGGTGCTCTTGCACGTCATCACCCTCGATCCCGATCCGGGCCGCGCGCCCTTGGCCGACTTCGACGTGATCATGGGCGAGCTCGAGCGCTTCGATGGCGAGCTCGCCAAGCGTCCAATGATGGTCGCCGTCTCGAAGACCGACTTGCCCGACGTGAAGAAGCGGATCTCGGTGATCAAGAAGGGCATGAAGAAGCGGGGGCACGACGAGGTGCTCGCGTTCTCTGCCGCCACCGGCGACGGAGTGCCCGAGCTGCTCCAAGCCATCGAGGCGTTCCTGCTCGAGCACCCCGCCCGCCCCGCGCCGCGCGCGACGCCGCTCCTGAGGCCAGGCCAGGCGCCCTTCGGCCAAGAGGACGAGGGCGAGCTGTCGATCGAATACGTCGACTGAAGACGTTCTCGAAACGTGGACGTGGTCGTGATCGTGAACGTGGTCGTGAACGGCTGTTTCTTCCTCCGTGATCGAGACCAGCACGCGATCAGCAGCGTCTAGCCCGCTTCGTTCACGTCCACGTCCACGACCACGTTCAGGTTCACGTTCACGATTCGAGATCGAGAGATCCGAATCCGTAGATGCCCCCATCCGCCCGGTGCTCGGCGCTTCGCGCCTGCGCGCGGGCTGTTCCCCCAAATCGTCGCTCCGCTCCTCAGGGGGAACCCCGGCCGAAGATCAGCGCCGCACGTCGTCGCGCAGCGCCGACGCACTCGCGCATCCGCAGCTCACCCTGCGTGCAGCGCGATGCCCACCATGCCCGCCGCCACGATGATGAGCGGCTCTTGGAGCTTCTTGACCTTCAGCAGGAGCACCAGCGTGGTCAGCGCGATCACCACCGTGGGAAGGTCGATGAGCGCCCGCCGACCGAGCACGAACGCCGCCCCTGCGATGGCACCCGTCGCCGCCGCGGTGACGCCATCCACGAACGCCTTGATCCGCGCGTCCTTGGACAGCCGCCGAAAGTGCGGCGCCGGAAGGACCGTGAACAGGTAGCAAGGGATGAACGTGGCGAGCGCCGCGACGATCCCTCCGACCGGACCCGCGACCAGGTAGCCGATGAAGGCCACCGTGATCACCACCGGGCCTGGCGTGATCATCGCGACCGCCACCGCGTCGAGGAACTGTTGATCCGTCAACCAGTGAAAGCGGGTGACCACGCCGCCGTGCAAGAAAGGCACGATGGCGAGCCCGCTGCCGAAGACGAACGCCCCGGCCTGCCCGAAGTACCAAGCGATGCTCCACAGCGTCCCGCTCGAAGCAGCGCCGCCGATCCCGCTCACCGCCCACAGCGGCAAGAGGCCCGCGGCCGATCCCTTCCCCATCCGAGGCGGCGCCTTCCACAACACCGCGACGACGCCGCTTCCGACGAAGATCCAGACGATCTCGGACTCGGTCCACGCGGTCGCCACGGCGCTGATGCCGAAGAGCACCCACGAGAGCGCGTCGCGACCGAGCGTCATGCGGCCCAGCTTCTCGACGCTCCGCGCGATGATCGCGATGACCGCGGCGCCGATCCCGTAGAACGCACCGCGCATCCACGGCAGCCCGCCGAAGCGCAAGTACAGCGCGGCGAGCCCCATCACCATGAGGAACGACGGCAGCACGAACGCGACGCCGATGACGGTCGCGCCCCACACGCCACCGCGCACCCAGCCGAGGTAGATCGCGAGCTGCGCGGCGAGCGGTCCCGGCGCGAGCTGCGCGAGCGCGAGCCCTTCGACGTACTCGTCCTTGGCGATCCAGCGGCGCTCCTCGACGAGCTCCTTCTGCATGTAGCCCGCCAGCGCGATCGGGCCTCCGAAGCCGAGCGCGCCCAACCGCAAGAAGTACAGCGTCAGCTCGCGGAGCGAGCACGGCACCAGCGCGGGCGCCTCGCTCGCGGGGGCGGGCTCCATCACGAGCGCGCGCTGCGGAGCGCCGCCTCCGCAGCACGCCCGGCCTCGAGCCGGCGGTTCACCTCGTCCCAGTTCAGGTTCGCGAAGAACGCATCGATGTACCGCGGCACCGCGGCGCCGAAGTCCATCTGGTAGCTGTGCTCGTACATGTCCATCACGAGCAGCGGCACGCTGGTGCCGAGCGCTTGGGTGTGGTGCCCCGAGCCGATGCTGCGCAGCGCGCCGGTCTCGAGCTCGAGGGCGAGCACCACCCATCCGCTCCCGCCGCCCAGGCCCATCGCGGTGGCGCGGACGTGCTCCTCCCAGCGCGCGGTCGTCCCGTAGGCGGCGGCGAGCGCCGCATCGATCGCGCCGGAGCGCCGACCGTCCCCGCCGAGGTTGCCGAAGTAGGCCTCGTGCAGCGCCTTGGAGTTGCGGAACGTCAGCTCGCGCTCGCGCAGCGCCGCCACCACGAGCGGCGGCGTGTCTGGCCCGATCTGCGCGAGCTCTTGCTCCACCCGGTTGAGGTTGCGCACCGCGCCGCCGTAGTTGTTCTCGTGGTGCGAGGTGATCATGCGCTCCGAGATCCCGAGCAAGGCACTCGGCGTGAACGGCAGGGGCAGCGGCGTGTGGTCTGCTGAGAGCGCAGCCACGTCGCTCATGGGCTCGCCCGCCCGAGGCGAGGTCCGCTGGCCCCGCGCAGACGACGCACCGCAAGCGGTGACCAGCGAAGCAGCGCCCGCGACGATCGCGGTGAGCGCATCGCGGCGAGAAGGCTCGGTGCGCGGCGCGCTCTGGAGGGACGGGTCGGTCGGGCGGTCGTCGGTCATCTGGGTTCTCCTCACGTCTTCTTGGCCAGGTAGGCGAGCAGTTGATCCATCAGCGCGGCGCCTGCTTCGAGCCGCGCGTCATCGTCGCGGTGCACGAGCGCGAGCCCCGCGATCTGCGCGGCGAGCCCGGCCGTCTCTGGACGGCCGAACTTGTCGTCCTTGACGTCGATGTCGTGGATGAGCTGCGCCAGGAGGCCGAGGCCCGGCTGCTCCAGCGAGAAGCGCGAGCACAAGACCTCGAACGTGCACTTGTCACCCTCGTGGGTGAACTCGGCCTCGAACATGTCGAAGCGCAGCTCGCCGGGCGCAGGCGTGTAGCCCCTCGCGTCGACGAACCGAAAGCGCGCCTCCGGATCGATGAAGCGCCGAATCAGCCACGCGCTGGCAATGCGATCGACGTGCACCCCGCGACGGGTGACCCAGCAGCGCGCGCGGTAGTCCGCCTCGGGCGCGGGCGCCGTTGGCTCAGACGAGTCTTTCTCGGTCAGCTGCGCGCGAAGCGACGCGAGCATCGCGCTCGCTGCCTGTCGCCCGGAGGCCTCGAAGAAGTCCACTCCGCTTATCTCCTGCAGGCGTCGGAGCAGTCGCGTCAGCTCGATCTGGTGCGCTCGCTCCCCTTCGACCGACCGCTGCTCGATCCGCGCTGCGAGCGCGGCGCCATCGCGCGCCAGCGCCGCATAGTCGACGTCGCGGGCGTCGCGGAAGAGCTGCTCCACGTCCGCGTCCGTGAGCCCATCCACCAAACGCGCCTCGAGCACGGACGCCGAGCCTCCCCCCGCCGTCACCTCGCGCACCACCCACTGGAAGTCTTCGAGCGCCTCGTCTCCCGAGGGCAGCACGTAGACCGTGTTCTTGATCGCGACAGCCCCGATGCGGGCCAAGCGCCTCGCGACCTTGACCCGCAGATACGCAGGCTCGGGAGGGATCTGGTGCACGAGCAGGAGCCACCTCGCGTTCACCACGCGGTGATACAGCCGAATCATTATCCGCGCAATGATGATTCAGTCTGCATCACGAGATGAGTTCCACCCACGGAGGATGAGACAGCCTGTCTCGTCGCCAGCGTACGCCGTTCGTCTCGAGAAGCGCGCGGTCCCGCTGCGGGCGCGCGCGCCTTGTCGCGAACCTCGCGCAGCTTCCTCGCCAGCGTCCCCACCTCCTCCAGACGTTCGCTTCGCGCCGTCGCGGGCGTCGCGCCGCCCTCCAGCGCGCCACGCTGTCCCGCGCGCGGGGTCGCGCTCTTCTCCCGACGACCGAAACGTCTTGACGCTGGCGCGACCGCCTTGGCACGCTGCCGCTCCGGCGTGCGGGGCACGCTGGACTTCAGCCCAAGAGAACGGAGAGGGACACGATGGCGTTTGCGTTGAACTATCTGAGCGCGGCCGAGCTGCTCGCTGCGACGGCCAGCTGGGTCGCCACCGACATGACCCCGGCCCCCGGCGAGCCGATCCGCGCCGCGGCGCTCCTGCGGGAGCACGCGCCGCAGGCCAGCAACGCGCTGGTGAGCGCCCGCCTCGGCCTCCAGGGCGCGCTCGCCGCGCGTGAAGAGGAGCCTGCGCTGCCCGACGGAACCCCGATCGACGCGCGGCACGATCAGCTCGGCCGCGGCATCGCGTACGGCCTGCGCGCCGCCGAGGAGCTGACCGAAGACGAGCATCGCCGCGAGCAGCTCAAGAGCGTGCGCGCGGCGCTCTTTCCCACGGGCCTGCGCATCCTCAGGGCGAGCTGGCTCGAAGAGGCCGGCCAAGCGCAGGCGCGCGTCGCCAACCTCACCGCCGATCAGCGCACCTTCCTCGGGACGCTGAGCATCGAGGGCGCCACGATGCTCGCGCACGTCGAGGAGATGGGGCGCCTCGGCGAGGCGCTCGGCAACCTCGTCGCCTCCAACGCGAGCGCCGAGGCCGCCGCCGCCGCGGCCCGCGCCCCCAAGGGCCGGATGGTCAGCGCCAAGAGCAAGCTCATCCGCGCCATCCGCACGGTGATCGACACGCTGGTGCTCAACGACGTCGACGCCGCCGCGGTCGAGCGCTTCGTCGGCCCGCTGCGGCAGCAAGCGGAAGACGCCGAGCGAAGGGCCCTGGGCCGCGCCGCCCGCCCGGCGCCGACGCCGCCCGCGAGCTGAGCGCACGCGTTCTCATCTCGGTCGATGGCCAGCCAGCATCGAGCGCGGGCTGATCTTCGGCCGGCGTTCCCCCTGAGGAGCGAAGCGACGATTTGGGGGAACAGCCCGCCCGCAGGCGCGCAGCGCCGAGGACCGGGCGGATGGGGGCATCCACGGATTCGAATCTCTCGATCTCGAATCGTGAACGTGGTCCTGAACGTGGTCGTGAACGTGAACGAAGAAGACGATCACGCGGCTGACCAGAAAAGCCGTTCACGACCACGACCACGACCACGACCACGTTCACGCTTGGAGATCTCGAACGGTAACGACGCCGTGGATCGCGGGGCCTCGGGCGGGCGTTCACGTTCGAGATCCGAGAACGGCGCCCGTGGCGCCTCGGGCGTTGGTAGAGTCCCGGGCCATGACCGAACGGAAAGATGTCGCGGTGCTGGGGGCGGGGTCTTGGGGTACCGCGCTGGCGAAGAGCTTGTCGGACGCGGGCCACGCGGTCCGCTTGTGGGCGCGGCGCCGAGACCAAGTCGAGCGCATCCAGACGAGCCGGCAGAACGCGGACTACCTGCCGAAGATCATGCTCGCAGACACCCTGCGGGCGACGCACTCGCTACAAGACGCGCTGAGCGGGGTCGACATGGTCGTCTCCGTGATCCCCACCCACGGCCTGCGCGAGACGCTCGATCAAGCAGCGCCTTTCTTCCCCGAGCACGCGCCCATCCTCAGCGCCACCAAGGGGATCGAGATCGGCACCCTCAAGCTGGTGAGCGGGATCTTCGAGGATCACTTCAGCGAAGACCGCCACCACTTGCTCACGTACCTGGGCGGCCCCTCGTTCGCCAAAGAGGTCGCGCTGGGGATGCCGACCGCGGTCGTCGTCGCAGGGCACCACGGCACCACCAGCGAGATCGTGCAGGGCATCCTCGGGACCGAGCGGCTTCGCGTCTACACGACCGACGACGTGATCGGCATCGAGCTGGGCGGCGCGCTCAAGAACGTCATCGCGATCGCGGCCGGCTGCGGCGATGGCCTGGGCTTCGGACACAACACCCGCGCCGCGATCGTGACCCGGGGCCTCGCCGAGATCGGGCGCCTGGCCATCGCGCTCGGCGCACACCCGATGACGATGGCTGGGCTCGGTGGTATCGGCGACTTGATGCTCACCTGCACCGGCGATCTCAGCCGCAACCGCCGCGTGGGGCTCGAGCTCGGCGCGGGCAAGACCATCGACGAGATCCTCGCCGGGATGAACCAGGTGGCCGAGGGCGTACGCACCACCAAGAGCGCGCACGAGCTGAGCAAGAAGCACGGCGTCGAGATGCCCATCGTCGACGCGATGCACCGCATCCTCTACGAGGGCCTGCCTCCCAAGGAGGCGGTGGGCGACTTGATGGGCCGCCGGCTACGCGCCGAACGCGACTGATCTCTGGAGCTCTGGATCTCGAATCGTGAACGTGAACCTGAACGTGGTCGTGAACGTGAACGAACCGACGATCACGCGGCGGACCGAACGAACGTTCACGTTTGGAGATCTTCGCCTGCTGTTTCTGCGCTCCGCTGCTGTTTTCTGCGGGCCCAAGACCGAAACCCGTCCCTGCATCGGAGCCCCCGCATGACACACCGCATCGCCAAGCTCGCGCTCGCCGCCGTGCTGCTCTCGTCCTCGATCGCGACCGCGCACGCGCAGGTCGATGCCGGTATCCCGCCTGCATTGGCCCCATGGGTCCCGTGGGTGCTCGCGGGCGAGAGCGACTACGGATGCACCAGTCCGCGCGCGGCCACCGACGGGGATCGCAGTCGAGACCCCATCTGCGTGTGGCCCGGTGAGCTGCGCATCGAGGTGCTCGAGGGCGGCGCGTCGTTCGTGCTCCAAGGCGAGAGCGATCGGGAGACGGTCTTCTCGCTCCCGGGCAGCGACCGCATCCAGCCGATCGACGTGACGCTCGATGGTCGTCCCGCGGTGGTGCTCACCGAGGGCGGCCGCGCGCAGGTGCGGGTGGGCGCAGGCGCGCACCGCATCGAGGGGCGCCTGTCGTGGACCACGCGCCCCGAGACGCTGCGCGTGCCGGACGAGGTCGCGCGCGTGCTCTTGATCGAAGACGGAACCACCAGCGTGGCCGCCCGAGGGACCAGCGGCGAGGTGTGGCTCGCGGCGCGCGCGAGCGAAGCGGTGGGTGAGGATCGCGTGACCCTCGAGGTGCATCGTCGCCTCGACGACGGATCGCCCGTGACGCTCACGACCCGCATCCAGGTGCGCGCGGCGGGTCGAGCGCGCGAGCTGTCGCTCGGCGACGTGCTCCCCGAGGGCGCGGTGCCCGTCGAGGTCAGCGCGGATCTTCCGGTCCGCATGCTCCCCGGCGGCGAGCTCACGATGCAGCTCCACGCGGGTGAGTTCACGGTCACCGTGACCGCGCTCGTCGCCGATCCCGAGACCGCCTACCGCCGCCCCGCCCTGCCCGCTCCGTGGCCGGCGCAGGAGGTCTGGGTGTGGGTGCCGAGCGAGAGCTTCCGGCAGGTCGATCTGAGCGGTGCCGATGGGATCGATCCCGCGCGCACCTCCCTGCCCGCCGAGTGGCGCAGCTACTCCGCGTACCTGCTCGGCGAGGAGAACGTGCTGACGCTGAGCACCTCGCGGCGCGGCGAGCCGACGCCCCCGCCGAACGAGCTCACCGTCGCCCGCACCGTCTGGCTGGACGTGAGCGGCGGCGGCTACACGGCGCGCGACACGCTCTCGGCGGCGATGCACAGCGTGCATCGCCTCGAGCTGCTCGAGGGCGAGCTCGGTCGGGTGAGCTTCATCGGCGAAGACCAGCTCATCACCGTTGGCGAAGAGGGGCGCCCCGGCATCGAGCTGCGCGCGACCAGCGCGTCGCTCACGGCGGAGTGGCGCGCGGAGACCTCCGCGTCGTCGCTGCCCGCGGTGGGTTGGTCGGAGGACGCACAGTCCTCGAGCACGACGCTGAACCTGCCGCCCGGCTGGGAGCTGGTGCACGCGAGCGGCGTCGATCGAGCGCCCGGCACCTGGATGGATCGCTGGAGCCTCTTGGGATTCTTCGCGCTGCTGATCATCAGCGCGGCCGTCGGTCAGGTGATGGGCTGGCGCTTCGGTGCGCTCGCGCTGCTCGGCGTGGGCCTCTCGTTCCACAGCGACGGAGCGCCGCAGTGGATCTGGCTCTTGCTCGCGCTCTTGCTCGCGCTGCATCGGGTGCTCGCGCGCCGGGGCCTCGAACCGTTCATCCGCTGGAGCTACCTCGGGGTGATGCTCATCGCGGTGGTGATGGGCGTGGTCTTCTCGGCCTACCAGACCAAGTACGCGCTCTACCCGCAGCTCGCGCCCACCGTGGGCTACGGCTCGAGCGGCTGGGCGGACGACGACTGGGGCGGCATGGCGATGGGCTCCGCGGCGCCCGAGGCGATGGAAGAGCCGCCGATGGACTGGGACGAGAGCGAAGGCGGCTTCGGCCGACGGAGCAGCCGAGCCAGTGACTACGGCGTGCTCGGTTCCCTCAGCGACGGCCTCAGCCGTGAGGCGGCCGGCTACGGCAGCAACTCGGTCTGGCTCGATCCCAACGCGGTGGTGCAGACCGGCTTCGGCGTCCCGACCTGGAGCTGGAGCAGCTACGAGCTGTCGTTCGATGGCCCGGTCGCGCGCGATCACCACATCGACCTGGTGCTCAGCCCGCCGTGGATGACGCGCCTCTTCTCGCTCTTGCGCGCGGTGCTCGTGCTGCTGCTCCTCGGCGTCGTGGTCTTTCTTCGTCCTCAGGCGCCGCCCGCGAGCGATGCGCCGGACGACTCGAAGGATCCGGGCGCGGGCACGGGCGCGGGCGCGGGCACGACGGGCGCGGGCTCGGGTGCGGGCGCGGGCTCGACCGGGGCCGCGGTGGTGCTCGCCGCGCTGACGTTGTTCGGGGTCGCTTCGCCCGCGCGTGCGCAGGAGATCCCCTCGAGCGAGATCTTGAACGAGCTGCGCGAGCGGCTCACTCGTGATCCGGTGTGCGAGCGGTGCGCCGACGCGAACCACCTCACCGTGCGGATCGACGACGACACCCTCGTGATCGAGATGGAGATCAGCGCGAGCGAGACGTCGGCGTATCCCTTGCCCGGGCCGACGACCGCGTGGACGCCCGAGTCGGTCTCCCTCGATGGCCGCCCGAGCAACGCGGTGATCCGCTTGTCGTCCGGCTTCCTTCATGCGCGCGTGCCCGCGGGTGTGCACACGCTCCGCGTCACGGGGCCGCTCGGCGGCCGCGACTCGATGACGCTGGCGTTCGGTCGCGCGCCGCGGAGCTTGTCGGTGACGGCCGAGGGCTGGGAGGTCGACGGCTTGAGCGCGGAGACGGGCGCGCCGGAGTCGATCCAGCTGCGTCGCCTGCTCACCACGGCTGGCCCCGAAGCCTCGCTGCGCAGCGAGCTGCCGACCTGGCTCGAGGTGGAGCGTCGCCTGGACATCGGGGTGCGCTGGACGCTCACGTCGGTGGTGCGGCGTCGCTCGCCCGCGACCGCGCCTGCCGTCGCCCGCATTCCGCTCTTGCCGGGTGAGTCGGTCACCGACTCGGGGATCACGGTCGAGGGCGGACAGGCGCTGGTGACGCTCGGTCAGAACGCGACCGAAGCGCGCTGGACCTCCACGCTCGAGCCCACCGAGAGCGTGGTGCTGACCGCCCCGGACACTGGGCGGCTCTCCGAGGTGTGGGTGCTCGCCTGCAGCGCGCTCTGGCACTGCGAGAGCGAGGGCATCGCGCCCACCGAGAGCGCGTCGGGCGTGAGCTGGGAGCCGCGCTTTCATCCGTGGCCGGGCGAGTCGCTGACGCTTCGCATGACCCGCCCGCGCGCGGCCGAGGGTCAGTCGGTGACGATCGATCGGGCGAGCCTCACCGTGCGGCCGGGCGTGCGGCTCACCACGTCGTCGCTCGCGCTGACCGTGCGCACCAGCGTGAGCTCGCCGCTGCGGGTGACCGTGCCGAGCGGCGCGGACGTCCGCTCGCTCACGGTGAGCGGCAGCACGCGACCCCTCCAGCGCGAGGGCGACGAGGTGGTGATCGCGCTGCAGCCCGGCGCGCACGAGATCGCGATCGAGTGGCAGGAGACGCGAGGCTGGGAGGCGGCGTACGCCACGCCGCGCGTCGAGGTCGATCACGCCCTGGTCAACGCGGAGCTGGTCGTCGAGGGCAGCGGCGACCGCTGGCTGCTCTGGATCGCGGGCCCTGCGTGGGGACCGGCCGTGCTCTTCTGGCCCTATCTGATCGTGATCCTGGCGGTCGCGTTCGCGCTGGCGCGGCGCCGCGAGCTGCCGCTGAGCGCGCTCGACTGGTGCTTGCTGCTGATCGGTCTGACCCAGATCCCCGCGTTGGCCGCGCTGATCGTCGTCGGCTGGTTCTTCGCGCTCGAGCACCGGAGGACGAGCGCGCTCGCGAGCGCGGCGCTCTTCGATCTGCGGCAGCTGGTGATCGTGGGCTACACGTTCATCGCGTTCGCGCTGTTGATCTGGGCGGTGCAAGCGGGTCTGCTCGGTGATCCCGAGATGGGGATCGAAGGCCCGGAGTCGTGGGGCACGCACCTGCGCTTCTTCGTGGATCGCAGCGACGGCGCCATGCCGACCGCCACGCTCTTCAGCGTGCCGACCGAGGTCTTCCGGGTCGCGATGTTCAGCTGGGCGCTCTGGCTCACCATCCGCTTGGTGCGGCGCTGGGCGCTCTGGGGCTGGACCGCGTTCGCACACGATGGCCTCTTCCGCCCGCTCGGCGTCGGAGCGCCCTCGCCCGCGGATCCCATCGAGACCAAGGGCGAGCCCGCGGCGGTCGTGGTCGCGGACGGTGACCGGCTGATCGTGGTCGCCCCGACACAAGCCCCGGACTCTCCCGCGGCCCCGGAGACCCCCGCCTCCGAGACGTCACCTGCGGAAGACGACGTGACGAAGACGCCGAGCGACGACGAAGCCTGACTCATCAGGGGCGACGAGACCTGCCCGACGACGTGCAGGCTGATCTTCGTCCGGGCATCCACGGAGTCGAACTCTCGATCGTGAACGTGAACCTGAACGTGGTCGTGAACGTGAACGAACCGACGAACACGCGCTGATCAAACGACCGTTCACGACCACGACCACGATCACGTCTGTTGATTAGTCACATCTGGCGCTGCTTCCCAAGGGGATCGAGCTGTGATC
>CAYZQM010000034.1:18433-37475 GCA_964480175.1 uncultured Sandaracinaceae bacterium | reverse complement strand
CCGAGTCCATCAGCGGCTCGTACTGCAGCACGTCGTAGCGCACCCGCCCGCGCTGGAACGACGGCGTCGTGAACGCGGGCGCGTCGGGATCCACCAGCTGCGGCATGCCGCGCAGGATGTCCGTCAGCGGGATCGCGCCGGGCACGTAGCCCCGCGGGCCCTCGTGCATCCCGATGGTGCCGCCCGTGTGCAGGAGCAGGAGCTTGGGCGGCTTCTCGTTCGGCGCGGACATGTCGCCGCGGAGCGTAGCCGCGGAGGGCAGCCGCGCGAGCCTCAGCTTTAGTGAGAGTGGAAGTTCGGCCCACCATCGTCCCGTCGTTGATGTTTCGTTTTCGACGGCGGTAACCTCGACCGGGTCCGCGGTGGACATCCAGCTCGAGGTCGGAAGTGCACAAACCCCAGCGAACGATGCAGGTCCAGGTCCAGCCGGTGGCTGCGGGCGATGACCGCAAGGGCACCGTGACGTTCTTGAGCGGCGCGCGCAGCGGCACCCTGATCCCCATCGACGGCGAGCTGGTGCTCGGCCGCACCGAGGAGTCGACGATCGCCATCGACGACGACTCGCTCTCCCGCCGGCACGCCCGCTTGTTCACCCTCATGGGCAACTACTACGTGACGGATCTGGAGAGCACGAACGGCACGTTCGTGGACGGTCAGAAGATCACCGAGCCCGTCGCGCTCAAGGACGGAGCGCGCATCCAGCTCGGGCTCTCGACCGTGCTCCGGTTCGCGCACCGATCCCGCTGTGGTCGAAGAGGCCAAGCGCCTCTACGAAGCGACGGTCCGTGATCGCCTCACCGGCGCCTACAACCGCCACTTCCTGGACGAGCGCTTGAAGTCCGAGTGGGCCCACGCGACGCGCCACGACAGTCGTCTGTCGGTGCTCTTCGTCGACGCCGATCACTTCAAGAAGGTGAACGACACCTACGGGCACGCGGGCGGCGACGCGGTGCTGAAGGCGCTCGCGGCCACGCTCGGCAAGGCGCTTCGCGGTGAGGACGTCGTGGCGCGCTACGGCGGAGAGGAGTTCGTGATCTTGGTGCGCGGCGCCCCGCCCGAGGCGGTGGCCCAAGTCGCCGAGCGGGTACGCGCCGAGGTCGCGTCCAAGCCCATCGAGCACGAGGGCAAAGAGATCGCGGTCACGGTGAGCATCGGCACCGCGACGCACGAGAAAGGTCGCGCGTTCGAGTCCGCGGACGCGCTGGTCGCCGCCGCGGACGCCGCGCTGTACAAGGCCAAGGAGACGGGGCGCAACCGGGTGGTCGCCGGCTGAGCGGTCGCCGACGCGCGGTCAGAGGTGGCTCTCTGGGAGTATGCGCTCGTGCAGCACGCGAATGATCTCGATCCCGCTCTTCACCTTGCGGAAGTAGCTGACGTGGCGCTCGCAGCGCCACCGCCAGAGCTCGGGCCGCTGCGGCACGGGCCGCGCGTGCTTCAGGTTCTTCGGGAGGATGACCTCACAGGTCCGCTCGAGCAGATCGAGGTACTTGCCGCACTGCTCCGCTCCCCACTGATCCATCGTGTACGCCGCAATGTCGGCGAGATCCTGCTCCGCGTCCCTCGTGTAGTGAACGAGGCTCAAGCGAGGCCGTGACGTCGCATCACGCGCGCGAACACTCCCGGTCTCGCGCGCCCGCTCGCGATCCCCCGATCGAGCGCGGCCAGTACGGCGGCCTCCTTGCGGTGCTCGTCTGCCAGGCGGGTCAGCGCGTCGCGAACCACCTCGCTGGCCGAGGCGTACGCGCCGCCTTCGACTTGCTCTCGAACGAACGCGTCGAGCTGCTCACCGATCGTGTAGCTGGTGGTCCTTCGCATTCGGCGAATGTACTAGGGGCGTGGTACTACGCGCAACGTCTTCCCCGTGCTCCGCGATCTCCCGACACCGTGTCTCCTCCTCGACGTCCCCGCGATGCATCGCAACGTGGGCGCGCTGATGCGCGCGCTGCGGCCTCACCGCGTCTCGCTGCGCCAGCACGTCAAGACCGCCAAGAGTGTCGAGGTCGCGGGACAGATCGCCGAGATCTTCGACACGCGCGCGATCACCGTCTCCACCCTCGCCGAAGCCGAAGCGTTCGTGGAGGCGGGGTTCGACGACGTGCTCTACGCGGTCGGGTTGGTGCCGCAGAAAGTCGCGCGGCTCTGCGCGCTCGCCGAGACCGCCGACGTCGCGGGCATCGTGGACTCGGTCGACGTCGCCCTGTCCATCGCGGCCCAGGTGAGCTGCGCGCGCCCCTTGCCGCTGGGGATCGAGATCGATGTCGGGCAGCATCGAGGCGGGATCGATCCCGACTCCAGCGCGCTGCTCGCCATCGCCGAGGCGATCGGCGCCTCGCCTCGTCTCGAGCTCTGGGGCGTCGTGGCCCACGCCGGGCACGCGTACGACGCGGTGAGCCGCGAGCAGATCGTCGCGGTGGCCGAGGCGGAGCAGAGGGGCGCCGTGCGCGCGGCCGAGCGCCTCCGCAGCGCGGGCCATCGGGTCGATCACGTCAGCATCGGCAGCACGCCGACCGCGCTCTTCGGGGCGAGCTTCGACGGCATCACCGAGGTGCGCGCGGGGGTGTTCGTCTTCCAAGACCTGTTCCAGAGCGCGCTGGGCTGCGCGCCGAAGGACGACATCGCGGTCAGCGTGCTCACGACGGTCATCGGCACTCGCGGGGACGAGCTCTTGCTCGACGCGGGCGGCATCGCGCTCAGCAAGGACCGCAGCATGGATGGGCGCGGCGGCGGCTACGGCGAGCTGCGCACGATGGACGGCGGACCCATCGAGGGCGCGCCGATCGTGCACGCGGTGAATCAAGAGCACGGCATGGCGCGCATCGCGGGCCACGGGCTCGAGGTCGGGGATCGACTCCGCATCCTGCCCAACCACGCGTGCATGACGGCGGCGCAGCACGACCACTACTGGGCGCTGGCCCACGACGGAACGGTCACGATGTGGCCCCGCGTCCGCGGGTATTGAGCGTCGCCCCCGAAAGCCAGGTAGAGCTACGCGGTGACTCGTCGGTTGGTCTCGTTCGTACTCGGATCGCTCGTGATGCTCGCGCTGCTCGGGGCGGGCGCGAGCAGCTACGCGCCGAGGACGACGCCGGACGGGCTCTCGCTCGATGGCGAGCCCGTCGCACCGACTTCGGACGTCGCACGAGTCGCTCGCTTGCACGCGGAGCGATGGGGCGAGGTCGAGGTGCTGATCGTCGCGGGGCCGCTCACCGAGATGCGCACCCGCGCGGAGCTCGGGCTCGGGCTCGACGTGGAGGGGCTCGAGACCGCGCTGCGATCGCTGCGGGACGCGCGGGGGCGCCGCGCGATCGAGCTGGGCTGGCGGGGACGCTTCTCGCGCCTGGACCTGCAGAGCGCGCCCACGATCGATCGGGAGCGCCTGCGCGACGCGCTGCAGACGCTCGGCGCCGCCGGATACCGCGCGCCGATCGGGGCGAGCCTGTATCCCGACGGGCGGGCCCGGAGCGCGGGAGAAGCAGGGCGCGAGGTGGTCATCCCCGAATCGCTCGACGCCATCGCGACCTCGCTGCTCGAGGGCGAGCGACGGATCACGTTGGACACCAACGAGCTGCTGCCCGAGGCCATCCCTTGGCGCGACACGATCCCCCTCGCGGTGATCGGCAGCTACCACACCCACTACCGCGCGCGGGGCGACGAGGGGCCGCGCGCGAGGAACGTGCGCCTCGCGGCCGAGCTGCTCGATGGCGCCGTCATCGCGCCGGGCGGGCGGCTCTCGTTCAACGACCGAGTCGGCCCGCGCACGCTGGGACGCGGCTTTCGAATCGCACACGTGATCGAGCGCGGTGAGCTGGTCGACGGCATCGGCGGCGGCGTGTGTCAGGTGGCGAGCACGCTGCACGCCGCGGCGTTCATGGCGGGGCTGCCTATCATCGAGGCGCGCCCCCACACCCGCCCCCTGCCGTACATCCCGATGGGCCTCGACGCGACCGTCGCGTATCCCGAGCTCGATCTCGTGATCGCCAACGCGCTCGACGTGCCCATCACGGTCCGCGCCCACGCCGCATCGGGAGATCTCGACGTCGAGCTGATCGCGCGCGCCGCGCCGAGCGAGGTGCGCTGGGAGCGAGACATCCTCGAGCGCACGCCGTACGAGGAGCGCGTCGAGATCGATCCCAACCTGCCGCCCGACGGCGAGGTGGTCGCCGAAGCGGGAGGCCCCGGCTTTGCGCTGCTGCGCACCCGGATCATCCGCGACGCCCGCGGCGAGCGGACCGAGCGAGATCACGTTCGCTACCCGCCCACGACCCGCATCATCCGCCGCGGCTCGTGACGTCCCGTCCTCTGGTACCGTTCCGCCGTGGCAGAGCACACGACCACCCACGACGACGTCGTGGCGCGCCTGATGACGGTGGGCGCGGCGCTCGATCTGAAGGAGGTCGCGGCGTCGTTCCTCGCGGGGCTCACCAGCGCGCCTGCGAGGTTCCGCTCGCCGCTCGCGCACGCGGGCTACGCCGTGAACCTACCGCCGCACACGTTCGTGGCGAGACCCAGCCAAGACCGCTGCGCGGTGTGCGGCCTGTATCCGACGCTGTCGCCCGAGGAGAACGAGGACCCCTGGCAGTCGCCGCACGTCGCGCTGCTCGACCTCGAGGACTACGTCGCAGGCTCCAAGCCAACGCCGACCGACGCGGATGTCGCGTGCTTCGATCGCATGCTCGAGGTGCTCGCAGCGCTGCCCCCCGAAGCCCGCGCGAGCGACGTGATCAAGGGTTGGAGCAAGGTGGTTCCCCGCACCAACGCGCGCGACCGAACCGCGCTGCTCGTCGCGTTGGCCGCGGCCGGGGTGGTCGAGACCCTCGATCATCCGGGCCGTCTCACCCGGTGGGTCGGCTTCTGGGAGGATGAGGAAGTCCCCTCGCTCTCCGCTGAGCTCGGGCCTCCCGAGGCGTGGTGGCGCGGCAGCGACCGGGCGCAGCGCGCCGCGCTGGACGAGCTGTTTCCTCAACCCGGCATTGGGCGCGACCGATTCGTCGCGCGCCCCGAACGGGGCATCGAGGTGGGCCCGTCCACCATCCCGAAGAGCGCGAAGGGCAAAGGCATCGCGCTCGACCCCGGCGATCTGCTGGGCTTTTGCTTCCGAGGAGACGCCTGCTTCGTCGCGAGCGTCCTCGGTTGCCACCGGATTCGAGCGCACACGCTCCCGGTGCTCGAGATCCTCGACGCCACCTGGACCGAGTGGCCCGACCCGAAAGAGCTCGCAGGCATTCGGACGAGACGGGTCGGCCCGTTTCGAAAGGGACCGAGATGGTGCCGCGAGCCCCTCGTCCTCGATGGATTGGGCACGTTCCCCGGTATGACGACCGTCGTGCTGGCGCGCGGCGCGAAGCTGCCGATCGACACCGATGTGCCCTTGCCCGACTACGGCTACCGCGTCGTGGCGAGTCGCAACCTCCTCTATCTCACGGGCAGCTTCGCGGCGACGGCGCCGAGACGCGCCTGATCGGAGTCCGAGCGGCCGCGACCAGGTAGCCCATGCGCTTCCGTCTCGGGTGGTTGTGGTGCGAGCGAAACACCACGCCGCGCTTGACCTCGGGTGGGTGCGCTGGCGATCGTGCCGATACCGATGATCACCACGCCGTCGACGTCCGGCTCCGAGTCCAAGGTGCAGTTCATCGACACGCTCTGGCCGCTGCTGATCTCGATCGGGCCGCAGCAGTGGAGCGAGCGCAACGTCGCCGAGATGGCCGACGGCTTCGAGCGCTACTTCGAGCGAGGTGAGCGCTATGCGCTCATCTCGGGATCGCCGCGCGAGTCGATCATCGCGGCCAAAGAGCGAAAGCTCATCACCGACTGGACCAACAGCTCGCGCGTGCGCGAGCGGAGCCGCGAGCTCTGCGTGGGCTCGGCGACGATCGTCCGCAGCGCGCTCTCCCGCGGCGCGCTGACCGCGATGCTGTGGATCTGGAAGCCCTCGTCGCCGCATCTGGCGGCCGCCGACGCGGACGAGGCCCTCGACTTCGCGCTGCAGAAGATCGAAGACGCGCGGCTGCCGCTCACCGCCTCGCCGAGCATCACGCGCCGCGAGGCGCTGAAGATCCTCGCCGCCACCTGAGCCACCGAGTCGCCGACGGGATCTGCTCGGCGTGATGAGCCTCGGAGAGGCATTCGCGCCAGAGCCCGGGACGCCTCTCAGTCCAAGCAGGGCGGGGCATCGTCGATCGCGAGCGGCGATCGGGCTCGGGCTCTCGGGCACGGGCGCGGGCGCGGGCGCGGGCACGGGCGCGGGCTCTCGGGCTCGCGCACGGGCTCTCGGGCTCGGGCACGGGGCGCGCGTTGCGCGCTGCTCAATCCAAGCAGGCGCTCGTGGGGACTGCGCCGCGGTTGTTGCCGTCGCGGCACTCGAAGACCTCGCCGTCCGGATCCACGACGACGACCGCGTCGCGGCTCATCGCGTCCGCGGGGAACGTCGCGCTGCAGCTCACGTCGGTGCACTCGGCGGGGGCGAGCAAGCGCGGCAGCACGGTCTCGCACGCGATGGCCGCGCCTGCGTCGGGATCGCCCGCGTAGAACACCACGCGCGCGCCGTCGGGCACCGGGTTCGTGCCTCGGTTGCACACGCTGGCGCCGAGCTCGACCGCGCCCGTCGCGTCGCAGAGGTCCGTGCCCGTGCCGATCGCGACCGTGAGATCGGCGGCGCCCAGGCGCTCGAGATCCCCCTGCGCGTTCATCCGGAAGTTGTTGAGCGCGGCCACCGTGTGGTTCGCGGTCCACGCGCTGGTGCGCGGGATGACGCCGTCCTCGCGCACGTTGGTCACGTGGTAGGCGTGCTGGTTCCAGATCGGGCGCGACGCCGCCCAGCGATCCTCGGCGTCGCGCAGCACCACGATGCCCGTGCTCGTCGCGAACGTGCTGGTGCCGCGGGTGAAGATGGGATCGGTCGCAGGGCAGCTGGTGAAGCGCGTCATGGCGACGACGATCTCGCTGTTGAAGTCGCCGTCCACGTCCGCGATGACCGGGAACTCGTAGCCGGTGCCGCTCGAGGCCGCCTGCGAGAAGAGCACCTCGCCGTCCGTGCCGCGGTAGATGCGCGCGAAGCACTCGTCGCCGTACACCACCTCGGCGACGCCGTCGCCGTCGAAGTCGAACACGCTCGAGCCGGTCACGTTGCTCGATCGATCCTGCGACGGACGGCTCCACAGGATCCCGCGCGCCAAGCCGTCTGCGCGGGCGCAGCCGGGCCCGCTGCCGTCGAGGTCGCAGTCGAGATCGAAGACCGTGTAGAAGCTGCCGCCCGCGACGCCGAACTCGCGCCGACCATCGCCGTCGAAGTCGCCGATCGTCGGCGGGCCGCCCCGGCCTGCGGACGTGCCATCCGTGGGCAAGGGCAGGGGCCCGAACACGACCTCGCCTCCGATGCTCATCACCCGCACGAAGCCGTTGGCCGACGCGGGTGAGTCGATCGCGGGCGCGTACGCGACGACGATCTCGGGGCGTCCGGGCGCATCGCCGGCCGCGCCGGGGAAGTCGCCGAGATCCGCGACCGCGACGTGTCCGATGCGCTCGGCCTCGCTGCCGTCGCTCGCGGTCCAGTACGTCTCGAGCACCCACTCGGTGCTGGGGATGTCCCAGCGGTACACGCCGTCGTGCCGCACCAGCTCGGGCGCGCCGTCGCCGTCCACGTCGGTCGCGATCGCGAAGAGCCCGAGCCGCAGGTAGTTGTCGTAGCTCTCGCTCGGGTTGAGGAGACAGCCCTCGTGGTCGTACACGAAGCGGTCGAAGAGGATCTCGGGCACGCCGTCGTCGTCGAGATCGTGCATCGAGGGACCGTTGTTGTTGGTCCAGTCGTTGGGGATGTGCCGGGGCTCGCCCGCGGTCGTGCAGTCGCGCCCGTACCAGAGCCGACGGAACGTGCGCGTCGCGGGATCGACGCCGAACGCGACCAGGCCGCCGGCCGCGTTGGTGCCCGCGAGCGCCGCCGCGACGATCTCGGGGCGTCCATCCGCGGCGCCGTCGAGATCGCCGATCGCGAAGTTGGTCGCGTACACCAGTCGGTCGGCCGCGTCGGTGAGCACTTGCTGCTCGGCGCAGGTGCGGCCATCCACGATGCGCAGCACGCCGCCGCTCGCGCTGGAGTCGAAGCTGGCGAACACGATCGAGGGCGCGAGCACCGCGCGGTCGTCGTCGAGATCGAAGTCGGCGACCATCGGCGCGCTGTACACCTGGTTCCAGGCGTCGAACGCATCGCCCGCGCTGCCGCCGGTCCAGCGGCACTGCTCTGCGGGCAAGAACTCGCCGATCTCGATCGGCCGCGCGCAGTCCTCGTCGAGCGTGACGCTGGGCGGCACGCCGTAGGGCGTGCACTGGCCTTCGGCGTCGCAGTAGCTGTCGCCCGTGCAGTCGTCGTTGCTCGCGCAGTCGCCGATCACGGGCACGCAGGTGTCGGCGGCGCAGCGCTCGGCGGCCCGACAGCAGATGCCGCTGCACGACACGGTGTCGCACGCCATCGCCGCGTCGATCCCGCCGCCGTCCGCGCCGGCGTCGATGCCGGCGTCTTCGCCCGCGACGCACATCCCGTCGACGCACACGCCCTCGTCGCAGTCGGCGGTGGTCAGGCAGGTGTCGGGTCGCATCGGGCCACCGCAGTCGCAGCCTGCGGTGATCGTGAGCGTCAGCGAGAGCGCGGCGAGCAGAGGCGTTTTCATCGCGCTCGATGCTACCACCGAGGTGGTAGCATCCACCCCATGCCATCTGACGGGCTCCCCGAGTGGCGCGAGGGTCGCTTCGAGATCGTCAACGAGCTGGGCCTGCACGCCCGCGCGGCGACCAAGCTGGTGCAGCTCGCGGGGCGCTACCGTGCCGAGGTCGAGGTCCAGAACGACGGCCAGGTCGCGAACGCCAAGAGCGTGATGGGCGTGCTGCTCTTGTGCGGCGCCAAGGGCGCGCAGATCACGGTGCGCGCGCGCGGCGAAGACGCGGGCGAGGCGGTGCATGCGCTCGGTGAGCTCATCGCTTCACGCTTCGGGGAGCCCCGCTGACGTGCCCCGCGAGGCGCACATCGGGGCGCTCGATGGTCGGGGCGCCCGGCGGTGATGGAGCGGCGCGCGCTCAAGGGCATCGCCGCCGCGCCGGGTGTGAGCGCCGGGCTCGCGGTGGTCTTCGATCGGCGGAGCGTCGTCTTGTCGCGCCGCAGCACCCGCGACGCGGAGGCCTCGGCCGAGCTGCTGCGCCTCGAGAACGCGGTGGCCCGCTCGCGCGCCCGCTTCGAGGAGATGCGGCGCGAGCTGTCGGATGTGCCCGAGCTCGCGCTGTTGTTGGAAGCGCAGCTCTTGCTGCACGGCGACGACCTCTTGCTCGGTCAGGCGCGGCAGCAGATCGCGTCGGGCTCGAGCGCCGAGCACGCGGTCCGCGCGGCCGCGGCCGCGGTCGCCAAGCGCCTGGCGAGCGCCCGCGACGGCTACCTCGCGGAGCGGGCTAGGGACGTCGAGCAGGTCGGCGAGGCGATCGTCCGCGAGCTCGTGGGCAGCGGCACCGATCTGCCAGAGCTCTACGCGCCGCGGGTCTTGGTCGCGTGGGATCTCTCGCCGGCCGAAGCGCTGCGCTTGCCGCGCGAGCACCTCTTGGGAATCGCGTCCGAGCAAGGCAGCCCCAAGGGGCACACCGCGCTCTTGGCGCGCGCGCTCCGCGTGCCGTGCGTGGTCGGCATCCCCGACGTCACCCGGTTGGTGGGGCCGGGCGGCTCGGTGGTGCTCGATGGGCTGGGCGGCACGCTGCTCATCGATCCCGACGAAGCCGACACCCAAGACGCCGAGCGGCGCGGGCTTCGCTACCGCGCGTTCCACGATCGGCTGCGGGCGAGGCCGCCGAGTCGCGCGCACACCGCGTGCGGGGCGCACATCGCGCTCCTGGCCAACGTCGAGCTGGAGGTGGAGCTCGACGCCGTCCGCGAGGAGCAAGCCGAGGGCATCGGTCTGTACCGCACCGAGTTCTTGTTCCTCGGCGGTCGCACTCCGAGCGAGGAAGAGCAGACCGCGATCTACAGCCGGGTGGTGGCGCGCATGGCGCCCGAGCCCACCACGCTGCGGGTCTTCGACGTGGGCGCCGACAAGCTCGCGAGCGCGGTGCGGAGCGAGCCGAGCAACCCGCTCGGCCTGCGGGGCATCCGGCTCGCGCTCGCCCGGCCCGATCTGTTGGACGCGCAGCTGCGCGCGTTCCTCCGCGCCGCGGCGCACGGCAGGGTGCGGGTGATGTTCCCGATGATCGCGACGCTCGAAGAGCTGAGGCGCGCGCGCACCCAGCTCTCGCTCGCGCGCGCCGAGCTCGAGGCGCAGGCGATCCCGTTCGGCGACGTCGAGGTGGGCGCGATGATCGAGCTGCCCTCGGCGGTGATGATGATCGACACGATCGCGCGCGAGTGCGACTTCGTGAGCGTGGGCACCAACGATCTCAGCCAGTACAGCCTCGCGATCGATCGGACCGATCCCCGCGCGGCGCTGCACGCGTCCGAGCTGGAGCCCGCGCTCTTCCGCTCGCTGGAGCGCATCGTCGAGGGCGCCGACAAGGTCAGCTGCGCCCACTCGGTGTGCGGAGATCTGGCGTCGCACCCGCTGGCGATTCCCCTGCTCGTGGGCCTGGGCTACCGCGCGCTCAGCATGCCGCCGATGGATCTGCCGCTCGCGCGCGAGGTGCTGATGCGGATCGATCTCGAGGCCGCCGAGCGGACCGCGAGCCGGGTGCTGGACGCCGCGACGGCCGCCGAGGTCGAGCAGATCGTGGGCGAAGAGCTCGGCCCGCTGCTCCGCGACGTGTGGGAAGAGCAGGGCCTGCGCTGATCAGACGGCGCGCTTCACGCCTTGGGCGGCCTCACTCCGCTGCCTCACTCGGGGGGCTTCGGCTGCCTCACTCGGGGGCTTCGGCGGCCTCCCTCGGGGGGCTTCGGCTGCCTCACTCGGGGGCTTCGCCCGCGCTCGGATCGCGTGAGTCGTGGACGATGACGCGGCGGCGCGACTCGCCCGAGCGGCGGCCGTCCAGCAGGCTGTTGGTGCGGCGCACGATCCGATCGGCGGCGGGCGAGAGGTGCCAGCGCGGGATGATGTCGCCGCCCTCGGTCTCGACGAAGCGCAGGTACGCGACGAACTGCTGCTGCAGGAGGCGGCTCTGGTTGCCGTGCACCGAGGGGTAGCCCGCCTCGCCCTGGCGCGAGACCAGCGTGATGTCGTCCTCGAAGCCCACGCCGAAGCGCACGGTCTCGATGTGCGCCACCAGCCGGTAGGAGCTGTTGCGCTCGAGATCGACGTTCTGGTGCACCGCGGTCACCCGCACGACCAGCACCGCGTCGCAGAGCTGCACGCGCTGCGCGATGTCGCGCTCCCAGTCCTCCAGCCAGTTGCCCTCGAGGATCGAAGGGTCGTCGATGAAGTCGATGCCGTTCTCGAACGAGAGCTCGGCCTCGGGCGTCATCGGGACGATGGTCCGACGGGGCGCGGAGCCGCCGCAGGACGCGACGAGGAGGGCGGCAGCAGAAGCGAGGAGGGCGAGGGCGCGCATGGCGGAGCGTCTAGTGGAGCGCGCGCGTTCGATCAAGGGACAACACGCGCGTCGGGGCTCGTTGAATGACGTGTTGGGTGCGGGCAACGCGGGCGCACGCCGGGCTCACATCGCCAGCAGCTGCTGGATGTACTGGGCGACCTGTGCGGGGCACTCGTCGTGCAGGGAGTGGCCGGCGCCCTTGATCCACACCGCGTGGCCGGTGTGGTTGCGCTTGGCCTTGGCGAGGTCCTGCATCCGGTCCCAGATGTTCACGTTCGGCTGGTTGTCCTCGGTGCCGCACAACAGAAGGAGCGGGCGCTCGCTCTTGGTGTCGGTGAGGCCGCCTATCTGATCGAGGCGGTTGGGGCGCGACATGCTGAAGCAGAGCTGCTCGTACGCGAGGCGGAACTGCATGCGCCGCAGCGAGTCGCGGTAGAGTTCGAGCCGATCGTCGATCGCGCCGTTCATGTGCGACTTGCCTTGATCGGACTTCAGGTACTCCGCGCTCCACCACGACTCGAAGTTGTGGCCCGCGAACGGCTGGTGGTCCTCGATGAAGTTGAAGACGAAGTAGCGCACCCGCGCGACCCACGCGCTGTCGGGCGGCTGGCCCACCATCTCGGCCATCGTCGCCGCCGCGAGGATCGGCGCGCAGACCTCCTTGTGCTTGATCGGCACCGCGTTCTGCGGCTCCCAGAGGCCGGCGGGCGACCACATCGCCGCGCGCGGCGGGCGCCACGCGCTCTTCTCGGAGCTGAGGCGCATCGTCAGCGTGCCGCCGAGGCTGCCGCCCGCGACGCACGCGAGCTTGTCCTTCAGCCCCGGCACCTTGCTGACGAACTCCGCGACGAAGCACTCGAGCGCCTCGAGCGCGGGGAAGCGGCGGTTCGGTGCGCCGTCCCAGTCGTAGTCGAGCGCGAGATCGGCGCCCGCGAGCGGCGGCGCCATCGTGTAGCCGTTCCACGGCAGGTCGGGCGCGACGAGCGCGATGTCGGGGTTGGCCTTCAGCAGCGCGTGACCGACGCCCTCACCCTCCTCGGCGCGGGAGCCGAGGCCGTGGAGATAGAGGACGACCTCCTTGGCCTTGCTGAGGTCGCCGATGACGATGTAGCGCACCGCGAACGGCTTCTGCCCCAGCGGCGGGACGGTGATCGAGATCACGCGCTCGCTGCCTGCCGTGCGGCCGTTGTTCACCGGGCCGCGCGGGACGTCCACGCTCGCGTTCGTCGCGATCCACTGGCTGCCTTTGGCCGGCAAGAAGCGCTTGCGTTCGCCCTCGGGCGCATCGAGGTGCGCGAGCACGGCCTCGACGCGATCGAAGAGGTCGTTCCACGCCGCCGTCTTCTTCGCCGCGCTCGCCGCGCTGCTGATCTTGCTCGCGTGCGCGTCGAACGAGCTGCGGCCGTTCGTCTTGCTCCAGGTGTCCCAGTTCTTGCGCGCCTTGCGCCCGGTCACGCAGAGGTCCGCGAGCGCGCGTCCCAGAAAACCCGCCTCGCGCTGATCGGCCTGGGCCGCGACGGCCGCGCAGAAGGCTTTCTCGACATCGCTCATCGCGAGCACCGCGCCCTCGCGCACCGAGACCTCGGGGGGTCTCACCCGCACGAGGCTGGTGTCGGTGGCGCAGACGAGATCCATCGGCAGCCGCGGCGCGGCCGGGACGGCAGAGGACGAGCTTCGATCGACGGCAACGGTCTCGACGTTCATGCAGAGGCTCCCAGCGTGCTTGCTCGCGCCGACGCCCCGGCGCGAAGGAGGCCGCAGTATCTCCGAAACCGTGTCCGATGACGCGCGCTTTCTGAGGCGGGTGACGTGTCACCCACCGGCGACGCTCGAGCGCGAGATGTCACCGTCCTGATGCGCCGATCGGGTTGAGCCTGCGGGCCGCCCCGCCACGATCGCGCGATGGCTCGCACGGTCTCCGCAAGTTGGGCGCTCGTTCTTCTCGTCGCGTGCAGCGCGAGCCACGTCGAGCCCGCGCCCGATGCGGCGTGCGTCGCGCCCCCAGAAGTGGGCATCGCGCCCGCCAGTTGCGCGTTCGTGGTTCGCGACTGCTGCTATCCCGATGGGGCGTCGGCGTGCGCTGCCGCCGGGTGCGCGCCCGACCGCTGCACGCTGCTGGAGTCGCACCCCGTGCAGGTGCGCTGCGAGTGAGCCCGGGCGTCGTCCGGGGCTAGCTCGCTTCGAGCTCGCGGAGCGCGGTGTCCAGCTCGCTCTGCGCCTTCTCCCAGCCCGCCGTCAGCTCGTCGAGCTTCTCCTGATCGACCTGCAGGCCGTCGAGCAGCGCGTAGCGCTCCTTGTCGCTCAGGGTCACCGAAGGATCGGCGAGCTTCTCGTTGCGCTCGCTCTGCGCGGTCTCGAGCGCGGCGATCTGCTCCTCGAACTGCGCGACCTTCTTCTCGAGCGGGCCCACCTTCTTGCTCCGCTGCTCGCGCTTCTGCGCCTCCTCGCGGCGGCGGGCCTTGTCGTCCTTCGGTGCGGCCGGCGGGGTCCACGGCTGGGTGGTGACCGACTTGTCCTTGCTGGCCTTGTGGGGCGCGGCGTCGTCCTTCGCCGCGGGCGCCTTCTTGGGCTCGCTCTCGCCGTCGACCCGCGACAGGCGCGCGCGCTCCCGCGCCATGTAGTCGTCCAGGCCCTCCATGTACTCGACCACCGTGCCGTGCTCGACGACCCAGATCTTGGTCGCGAGCTTGCGGATGAGCGCCCGGTTGTGGCTGACGAAGCACATCGTGCCGCCGAACTCGGCGAGCGACTCGGTGAGGCTCTCGCAGGAGTCGAGATCCAGGTGGTTCGTCGGCTCGTCGAGCAACAGGAAGTTGCCCGGGTTGATCAGCAGCCGCGCCAGCGTGACGCGCGCGCGCTCGCCGCCGCTGAGCACCGAGATGGGCTTGTCGACGTCGTCGCCGGAGAAGAGGAATGCGCCGAGCACCGAGCGGATCCGGGTCGCGCCGAGCGACGCGTTCTCCGCGGCGACCTCGTTGTAGACCGTGTTCTTCGGGTGGAGCAGCTCGGTGTGGTGCTGGGCGTAGTAGCCCATCTTCACCGCGTGCCCGAGCTTGATGCTCCCGCCCGTGGGCTCGAGCTCTTCGGCGATCATCTTGAGCAGCGTCGTCTTGCCCGCGCCGTTGGGGCCGATGATGCCCACCCGCTCGCCGCGCTGGATGCTGAGGTTCACGCCCTCGAGCACGACGTGATCGCCGTAGTGCTTGCCGAGCTTCTCGATGTGCACCACCTCGTTCCCCGCGCGCACGACGTCGGGGAAGCTGAAGCGCATCGTCCGTCGCTTCTTGAAGAGCTCGACGTCCTCCATCTTGTCGAGCGCCTTGACCCGGCTCTGCACCGCCTTGGCCTTGGTGGCCTGGGCGCGGAAGCGGTTGACGAACGACTCGAGGTGCTCGCGCTCGCGCTCGAGGTTCTTGGCCTTGTTCTCGAGGATCACCTCTTCCTCGGCGCGCTGCACGAGGTAGCGCTCGTAGTTGCCCGCGTACTGCCGCACGCCCTCGGACTCGAACGTCACGACGCGCCGGATCTGCTCGTTGAGGAACTCGCGATCGTGGGAGATGAGGATGAACGCGCGAGGCCAGCGCTGGAGGAAGTCCGAGAACCACGCGACTGAAGGCATGTCGAGGTGGTTGGTGGGCTCATCCAGCAAGAGCACGTCGGGCTGCTGGAACAAGAGCGCCGCGAGCACGCCGCGCATCTTCCAGCCGCCGGAGAACTCGCCGACGTCGCGCGCCAAGTCCGCGGTGGTGAAGCCGAGGCCCGCGAGGATCTTGGCGGCTTCGTGATCCGAGAAGAGCACGTCGAAGCGCGACAACCGCTCGTGCAGCTCCGCGAGCCGCTCGCCGAGCTCGCCCATGAGATCGAACGCGTCGGGCTGCTCTTCCGCGACCTTGGCGAGCTGCGCTTCGGCCTCGCTGATCCACCCCTCGAGCTCGCTCCGCCCCGGCACGCTGCTGCGCACCATGTCCATGAGCGAGCGCCCGCCCTCGACCGCCAGATCCTGCGGCAGCCAGCCCACGCGCACGCCCTTGGCGTAGCGGACGGTGCCCACGTCGGGCTGCTGCTCGCCCGCGATGATCTTGAGCAGCGTCGTCTTGCCGGAGCCGTTGGGACCGATGAGCCCGATGCGATCGCCCTCGGCGATGCGGAGCGAGAGACCATCGACGATGGCGCGCGCGCCGAAGGAGAGGGAGACGTTCTCGAGGACGACCGAAGACATGGCGGGCCCGCATATAGCAGCGAGAGCAATCCACGAGCACGCGCGCCGAGCGCGAGCCCACGCGCGCTCTCACCCGCGCCCGAGCCCGCTCTCTTTCTCGTTCTCCCCCGCGCCCGAGCCCGTGCCCGCTCTCGCTCTCCCACGCGCCCGCGCCCGTGCCCGCTCTCCCTCTCCCTCTCCTCTCTCTCCCCCTCTCGCCCGTTCTCCCTCTCATCTCCCGCCCGCGCTCAGCCCGCGATCAACCTCCGACAAGCATTCCCCCGATGGCTCACGCCGTTCTTCTCGTCCTGCGCGTACTCCGCGAGCGTCCGCTCCGCGCCGCGCTGCCCTTCCGCGGGCACGAAGACGGGGTCGTAGCCGAAGCCGTGCTCGCCGCGGGGCGCGACGTCGATGAAGCCCTCGCAGGTGCCCTCGGCGATCACCAAGGGCACGCTCGGATCCGCATCGGCAACCACGAGCACGCAGCGAAAGCGCGCGCTGCGCTCGCTGCGCGGCCGCTCGCCGAGCTCGGCCAAGAGCTTCTCCACGTTCAGCTTCGCCCCGCCGCCCGAGTAGCGCGCGGAGTAGAGGCCGGGCGCGCCGTCGAGCGCGTCGACCTCGAGGCCGCTGTCGTCGCCCAGCGAAGGCAGGCCGGTCGCGGCGGCGCCGGCGCGCGCCTTGATCGTCGCGTTCTCGAGGTACGTGCCGCCGGTCTCGGGGATGTCGGTCAACGACGGTGCCGCTGCATCGAGTGAGAGCAGCTCGAGGCCGGGCAAGAGCGCGCGGAACTCCTCGAGCTTGCCTGCGTTGTGCGTCGCGACGACGAGCTTGGACCAGCGCGCCATCAGCGCACCTGAAGGCGCGACAGCTCGACCCCTGCCTTGGCGAGCGCCTCGTCCTGCGCGGCGCGCAGCGACGGCATCGCGGCCATCCCGAGATCGACGAGCTGATCGAAGACCGCGCGGGGCACTGGCGCGCCCTCGGCCGTGCCCTGCACCTCGATGAGCCCGCCGCGCCCATCGGAGACGACGTTGAGATCGACCTCGGCCTTGCTGTCTTCCACGTAGGGGAGATCCACCAGAACCCGACCGTCGACCAAGCCCGCCGAGATGGCCGCGACCTCGCTGCGCAAGATGCCGTGTTGCAACAGCCCTCGCTTGCGGAGCGTGTCGAGCGCGATGGCGAGCGCGACGAAGCCGCCCGTGATCGCGGCGGTGCGGGTGCCGCCGTCGGCGTCGAGCACGTCGCAGTCGACGATCACCTGGCGCTCGCCGAGCTTGTCGAGCTGCACGACGCTGCGCAGCGAGCGCGCGATCAAGCGCTGGATCTCCTGGGTGCGGCCGTCGATCTGCCCGCGGCGGCCCTCGCGATCCTTGCGCTGCGGATTCGCCCGCGGGTGCATCGCGTACTCGGCGGTGACCCAGCCTTTGCCCTTGCCGCGCATCCAGCCGGGGACGGTCTCGTCGATCGACGCCGCGATCAGCAGGCGGGTGCCGCCGCACGCGTACATCACGGAGCCCTCGGGGTTCTTCTGGACGCCGACCTCGATGGTGACGGGGCGGATGGCGTCGGAGCTGCGGCCATCGGCGCGCGTCTTGGTGGTCATGGGCCGCGCAGTATTGCCTCGATCGGCGCTGCCGCACGCGCTGCGCTCCGAGGTCTTTGCTCTACGCGCCCAGGAGGGCTCGAACCTCCGGCCGTCGACTTAGAAGGTCGCTGCTCTATCCAGCTGAGCTATGGGCGCCGATGCGATCGAAGAAGGAGAGGGTTTCGGGGTGGAGGGATTTGAACCCACGACGACGAGCACCCAAAGCTCGTGCACTACCAGGCTGTGCGACACCCCGCAGGGGCCGCCCTTATAGCACGGCCGCACGATGGCGAGCCCGTACCAGCTCGCCGAGCTCGGCGATGGCGGCGCGGCTCTGTGGCACGTAGGGCGCGAAGACCTGGAAGTCGTGGACCATGCCGGGCCACTCGCGCGCCTCGATGGCGACGCCGTCGCGCTTGCAGTGCTCGACCAGCGTGCGGCACTCGTCGCGCACCAGCTCCGCGCCGCCGTACTGGACGATGAGCGGCGGCAGGCCGACGAGCGACGCGTGAATCGGCGACACGAGCGGGTTTCTGGGATCGTGCGGCGCGTAGTGGCTGGCGTAGAAGTCGAGCGTGCGCCGGTCGCCCCAGTCGAAGGGGACGTTCTCTTCGATGCTCGGCGAGGCGCCCTCCATGTCGAGCCAGGGGCACAAGAGCACCGCGTGGTCCGGCAAGCGCAAGCCGCGCTCGCGCATCACGAGCATCGCCGCGAGCGCGAGGCCCGCGCCCGCCGAGTCGCCCGCCAAGAAGACCGGGCCGCGTCGCAAGAGATCCTGCGCCGCCGCGACCGTGTCCTCGATCGCGGCGGGGAAGGGGTGTTCGGGCGCGAGGCGGTAGCCGAGGACGTACGCGCGGGCGTGGCTCGCCGCGGCGATGCGCGAGGCGAGCGCGCGGTGGGTGACGGGCGAGCCGGTGACGTACCCGCCGCCGTGCAGGTAGAGCATCGTGCTGTCCCAGCGCTTCGGGGTGAGCTCGAGCGCGGGCACGTCCGCGAGGCTGGTGGAGCGCTGCCGGACGCCGCGCGCCAGGGGGACGGTCGCCGACGCGGCCTCTTGTCCCGCGCGCCAGGCATCGATCGTCCCCGCGAGCTGCGCCTCACCGCCTTCGCGCAGCGTGAGGATCGCGGCCTCGAGGCGGCGCCCCCATGCAGGATGACCCGGCCCCTGACGCGGTCGCCGGAGCGAGACCTTCACGAGGTTCGTGAGAAGCGATGCAGCGAAGCTCATCGGGCAAGGGTGCCACAGTCGCGCGCTAGCCCTCCCGATGCCTGCGCGCCCGCGGAGGGTCAGCAGATGAGGCCTGACGCCATCACCATTCTTCGCGGTGCCGCAGCTCGGTACGGTCGTAGGGGCGACCCTCGTGGTCGCCCGCGGATGGGCATGACGGGCAGAGGGCGCCCACGAGGGGCGCCCCTACATGCGGACGCACGCGCGCCATCACCATCCCTTCGCGGGGCCGCCCTTCGCCTGCTCGCAAACCCCCAAAAAACCGAAGGCGCCGATCGGATTCGAACCGATGTGTGAGGGATTTGCAATCCCTTGCCTAACCACTTGGCTACGGCGCCTTGTCTCTACCGCTGCGCTCGTCCGAAAACGAGGAGGGCGGTCGTAGCAGAACGCGTCGCGGCTGTCCAAGGTTGCTGCTTCCTCTGCGCGTGAAGCAGGCGCTGAGGCAGGTCGCGGGTGGGCTCCGCGCCTGTCCTCGACGTCGCGAGGGTCGAGCGGCAGACTCCGGGATGCAAGGTCGGGTCGTTGGTGGGGGCCTCCTGGC
>CAYZQM010000034.1:2903-18423 GCA_964480175.1 uncultured Sandaracinaceae bacterium | reverse complement strand
GGTTTCATGTGGGCCAGTCGAGCCCGATGAGTCGGGCTCGTACCTGTTCTTGGTCACGGACCTCGAGATCGCCGTGCCCCGGGACCGCGCCGCCGGAGAGGAGCCACCGTCGCCGGGCTTCGATCTGGACGGCGTGCACACGACCGTCGCCGACCCCGACTCCATGCGTTGCTCCGAGCGAGCCCTCGACTGGGCCTCTGAGGATCTCACGAGCGCCGGTGTGGACAACGCGCTCGGAGCGCTCGGGCATGGAGGAGGATCGCTCTGGCCGCCTCCAGAGCCGGTGAGCGTCCGCGAGCTCGTTGCGAGCGGCGCGTTCGTTGCGGCGATCGAGATCAGCGGGGTCGACTCGTTGCTCGACGATCCCGACGTGGAAGTCAGGCTCGTTCGCCTGAGGGTGCATGGCTGTGAAGTGGGCGAGCCCACCTGCGCGCCACTCATCGATGATGCGCCGGCTCTCGCAGCGCAGTCGTTCACGCAAGTGGATGCGATCCTCGGAGCGGGGGCCATCGAGGGCGGACGGCTGATGGCGACCTTCAGCGAATGGACCGTGCCGATCGAAGCACTCTCGGTCCTCGCGTCGCCGGCCGCGGGCGTAGCGGTTCGTCTCGACGATGTTCGGCTGTCGGGGCGCCTGGATGCGTTGGCGATCCGCGGTGGGTCGCTGGGCGCCGCGCTCTCCGTCGACGAGCTGGTGCGCGCCACCGTCGAAGCCGACCCGGCGCTCGTACCTGACGTCGAGGTGGCTCGCAGTACGTTGGAGGCCTTTGCCGACCTGAGCACGCCTCCGGAAGACGAGGCTCCGTGCACGCACCTGTCGGGGGGGATACCGCTTCTCGGCGACGTCCGTGCGAGCGGCCCGTTGACCTCGCCCTGCCGCCGCAAGCCGAACAGGGGCGGCTGGTCGTACGCGGTGAAAACACGAAGGGCCTGAATCTCTCTCGAGGTCCAGGCCCTTCGGCGTGTGGCGGTCGGGTCCCGCCTACTGGTGCGTCAGCTCAGGGAGCCGCGGGGCAGGTGCCGGTCGAGGGGCACGCGCCGGTGGAGCAGCGGTTGTTCGCGCCGGTCGGGTCGCACGTCGCGCCCGCGTCGAGCACCGGGCGCAGGGTCACGATGGCGTCGATGTCGGCCGCGGCCTTGATGGTCCCGAAGACCTCGAGCGCGAGGGTGTAGTCGCCCGACGGGATGTCGCGGATCTCGAGCGCCGAGGACAGGTCCTCGTCGTCGACGTCGTCCGCGCAGTAGTCCTCGCCCGCGCCGAACGTGTCGCCGCACGTGCTCATCACGTAGACGACCGTGTCGGTCTCGCCGGTGGTGGTGCCTGCCGTGGTGACGAGCAGGTCGAAGCCGCCCGCGGGAACGGTCAGCGAGTAGAGCGCCTCGACGCCGGGGGTGTTGTCCTGGCACGGGGCGGTGAGCACGCCCTCGCCGGTCGCGATGCTCGGCGCGGGGGTCACTGTGGTCACGCTCGCTTCGGTCGCCGACGGGAACGCCGCGAGGGTGAGCGCCGTGCTCGTCGCGCAGACCGCAGCGACCTCGGGGCTGACCACACACGCGTCGGACTCGCAGACGAGCCCTGCGGCGCAGCGGGTCATCACGCCATCGCAGGTCTCGCCGAGGCCCACGGTGGTCGCGAGGATGGTGGTCGCGTCGACGGGATCGCTCTCGAGCGCTGCGCGGTCGTAGATGCGGACGCGCACGGTCATCGTGTCGGCGAGCTCGGGGAAGTCATCGAGACCGCCGACGACCACGGAGCCCGTGAACGTCGTCATGTCCGCGACGCTCTCGTCGAAGTCGAAGGGGAACTCGCTCGCGGTGCCGCCACCGTCGAAGGTCAGGGTGATGGGCGTGCCCGCCGCATCGAGGAACTCGACCACGACGCCGGCGCCGTCGCCGTCCACGTCGCCGCCCGTCGCACTCACCTCGAGGGTCGTCTCGTCGAGCGTGGCCGTCGCCGACGTGATCGTCGGGGGGTTGGCGGTGCGGAACGTCGCGTTCATCGTCCACGGCCCGACGTTGTCGGTGCCGTAGCCCGAGATGATCGCGACCAGCGTGGTACCGCCGGGGACCGCGACGGTCAGGTTGGTGCGGGTCTCGTCCGGGTAGTCGATGTCGTCTTCACAGATGCCACTGGCGGCGTCCATGCACGTCGGGCGAACCTCGATGAGGGTGTCGAACGCGGTTCCGTCGACGGCCGTCGTGAGGTCGACCGCGATGGTCTCCGCCGCCGTTCCCGGGACGGTGAACTGAATGGCCTCTTGGGGCGACGCCATGAACGCAGCGCACGAGAGCGTCTGATCGCTCGGACGACCCGTGGTGTCGCCCGTGATGGTGTTCGCACCCATGGAGACGGTGACGGTGCGGACGTCGGCGCAGGTGCCGCCCGCGGGGCGAGCGTCGCGCGGGGTGTCCGGCGTCATGCTGCCGCCGGTGTCGGTCATTCCGGCGTCGGTGCCCGCGTCGGTGGTGGGTTCCGGGTCGCACGCAGGGAGCGCCAGGAGGCTCAGCGCGATCAGCGCAAGGGAGGAGGTACGGAGAGTAGGAAAACGCATAGCCGGCGCGTTTAGCAGCCGACCGGACCCCGAGCCAGGCACGAGGTGCCGCCTTTACGCAGACCCGCGCAGCGATGAGATGCGGCGATCCGTCGAGCATTCACGATGCCGCCGAGACGCCCCGCGATGGTCACGAAGCCACGCGGAAGCGGTCGCTCGGGCCCTGCAAAGCGAAAGGCCTCACGCTCGGCGCGTCGAGGTCGCGCTCGATCGTGAACGTGGTCGTACGTGGTCGTGGTCGTGGTCGTGAACGTGAACGAACCGGAGATCACGCTCGCTGATCAGCCCGCCGCTGTCGACGAACAACCTCCTCGGTCTCAGCGCGTCGAGGTCATGCTCGATCGTGAACGTGGTCGTGGTCGTGGTCGTGAACGTGAACGAACCGGAGATCACGCTCGCTGATCAGCTCTCACGTCCGAGACTCGACAAGCGGAGGGACCCATCCCGAGGGTCACGCCGTATTGCCGCGATCCGTCCGCGTTCACGACCACGTTCACGATCACGACCACGTTCACGGGTCGAGACCGCCCGCCCGTCTCAGTCACCCGAATCCGTCTCAGTGCGATCAGAGCTCGTTCACGACCACGACCACGACCACGTTCACGGGTCGAGACCGCCCGGCCTCGAGTCCTTCTCAGTGGGTGCGGGTGACGAGGTAGTGCTCGAGCGCGAAGCGCGCTGCGTCGCTCGCCTTGATCCGCCACTCGGGGCGGTTGATGACGACGACCGCGAGCGCGATGGTCGGCGCGTCCGCGGGCGCGAAGCCCACCCACCAGGTGTAGCCGCGGAAGGGGCGCTCCGAGCTCAGCGTGCCCGTCTTCGCCGCGACCTCGATGCCGGGCAAGAAGGGGCGACCTCGATCGTCGCGGAACGCGCGGCGTGAGGTCCCCTCGCGCACCGTGCCGGTCATCATCTCGGTCAGCCGATCGGCGGTCAGTCGACCGATGACGCTGCGAAACACCGCGGGCTCGTGGCGGTAGGCGACGTGGCCGTGATCGTCGATCACCTGATCGACCATCGAGGCCCGCGGCATGTCGCCGCCGCGCGCGATCGTCGCCGCGATGAGCGCGCCGTGAAGAGGAGAGAGGTGGGTGTGCCAGAAGCCGGCCGCCATGCGGGCGCGCTCCAGCCGCTCGTCGGGCACGTCGAAGGCGCTCGCCCGCGTGGGCACGTCGAAGGGGAGCGCCTCGCCGAAGCCGAACGCCGACGCGTAGCGCCCGAGCGTCGCCGCATCGAGGTGCTGATCCGAGAGGCGCGCGAACACCACGTTGGCGGAGCGCGCGAGGGCCTCGGACATCGTCGCGCAGGTGCGATCGTGATCGGGATCCGGATCGAGGTGCGCGCGCGCGATGCTGCTCGCGCCGCCGTGGTAACAGACGCGCTCGTCGGGGGCGACACCGGCGTCCAAGAGCGCCGCGCTGGTGATGACCTTGAACACCGACGCGGCGGGCGGGCCGGCATCGCGCGCCAGATCGGTCGCGCCGGGCTCGGCGCTCGAGTGCGAGACGTACGCGAGCACGCGCCCGGTCGACGGCTCGATCGCCACGAGCCCGGCGTAGGGCACCTCGTAGCGAGAGAAGACGCCCTCCATCGTCGTCTGCAGGCCCTCGTCCAGCGAGAGCACCGCGGTGCTCCCGCTCGGCAGATCGGCGACCATCACCCCGTCCTCGGTGCGGTGGGTGAGGGGATCGAAGCCCTCGAGCACGGGCGGGCGACGCCGGGCGCTCCTCGGCGCCGGCGCGCTCTCGGTCGCGCGCTCGGCCTCCCCGCGCGCGCGGGGCGCGGGCTCGTCGGCCGCGCTGTGGGTCACCGCCACCAGCGTCGCGACGCCTACCAGAGAGAGGAGGGCGGCAAGCCTCGTCAGCGATGCGCGGGTGGAGGACATCGGCCCGAACCTAGGGGCCAGCGCCGCGGGGCGTCAAAAGAAAGGCGGGAACGTTGTCAGCGCTCCGGGATTGAGTGGATACTCCCGGCCCTGTCATGGTCCCGGACGAGGACGAGCGCACGACCAACCCCAACAAGACGGTCGTCACCACCATCGCACCAGCGGCCCCCAAGAAGGTGGACGCGCGCGAGGCGTGCTTGGTGATCATCTACGGCGACGATCTCGGGCGGCGCATCCCGCTGGGCAGCGAGCCGTGCGTGATCGGACGCAGCAGCAAGTGCGACGTGCAGCTCGACCAGGAGTCGGTGTCGCGCAACCACGCGCGCATCGCGAAGGCCCACGGCCACTACGCGGTGCGCGATCTGGGCTCGACCAACGGCACCTACGTGAACGACGACATCGTCGAGGACCAGCAGCTGCGCGACGGCGATCAGCTCAAGGTCGGTCGCACGATCTTCAAGTTCATCGTCGGAGGGAACGTCGAGTCGGTCTACTACGAGGAGATCTACCGCCTGATGACGGTGGACGGCCTCACGGAGCTGCACAACAAGCGCTTCTTCAACGAAGCGATGGAGAAAGAGGTCGCGCGCTGCAAGCGCTACGACCGCGGCTTCTCGCTCGTGCTCTTCGACATCGATCACTTCAAGAAGATCAACGACACCTACGGGCACCTCGCGGGCGACGCGGTGCTGCGTCAGCTCGGGGTGCTGGTGCGGCAGAAGCTGCGGCACACGGACATCCCCGCGCGCACCGGCGGCGAGGAGTTCGCGATCATCGTCCCCGAGGTCGGGCTCGACGGGACCCACCAGCTCGCCGACAAGCTCCGCCGCTCGATCGAGAGCACCGCGTTCCGGTTCGAGGGCACGACGATCCCCGTGACCGTCAGCCTCGGGGTCGCCGAGTGGCAGCAGGACCAAGCGCCCGAGGACCTCGTGAAGATCGCGGACGAGCGGCTCTACGAGGCCAAGCGCGGCGGCCGCAACCGCGTCGTCTGACTGAGACGGCGGGGATTCTACGGTTGCTGAGTCGGGTATGTGGAGCCTTGTTTCAAAGGTTCTTCGGCCTGGTGACGCACGCTTTGGGCTCAATCCCGACAGTCCCGATTGACAATCTCGGGGGTGAACCGCACAACAGCCCGCATGACCTCTGCCGGTCCTGCCCTGTCGCTGGTGCGCTCCGAGCGCGCCCCCTTGGAGCTGGATCTCGACGAGGTGAACGACGCGCTCGAGGGGGCCGAGCCCGACGAGATCATCCGCTGGGCGGCCCGCACGTTCGGGGCGGGGCTGATCATGAGCAGCAGCTTCGGCGCCGAGTCCGCGCTGATGCTGCACCTGGTCACGCGTGACGCGCCGCGGGTCCCGGTGGTGTTCCTCGACACCGGCTACCTCTTCCCCGAGACGTACACGTTCGCCGAGGAGCTGACCCAGCGCTTCCAGCTGAACCTCCAGGTGTACGGACCGAAGATCAGCGCCGCGCGCCAAGAGGCGCTCTACGGCCGGCTATGGGACGGCGACGATGAGCAGCTCGCTCGCTACAACCAGATCAACAAGGTCGAGCCGATGGACCGCGCGCTCTCGGAGCTGCATGCGCGGGCTTGGATCGCGGGCCTTCGTCGGGATCAGACCGCGTTCCGCTCGACCCTTCGCCCCGTCGAGCTGGTCGACGGCGTCTACAAGGTCCACCCGATCCTCGGCTGGTCCAAGGCCGACATCGAGCGGTACATGATGCAGAACGATCTGCCGTATCACCCGCTCTACGCGTACGGCTACCGCTCGATCGGCGACGTGCACTCGACCCGGCCGACCACCGTCGGCGAGGACGCGCGCAGCGGCCGGAACCTCGGGGTCAAGAACGAGTGCGGCATTCATCTGCCGCGAACGCCCGAGGCGAACGCGAGCCTCAAGAGCTCCGGCTTGTAGCGGCGGGCGCCCGGCGCCGCGATAGGACCGCGAGCCCGACCGCGATCAGCGCGAGCCACGGCGGGCGGCTCGTTCCGGCGCGGCAGCTGCAACCGCCTTCGGGCGGCGGGGTCGAGGCAGCGTCCATCCCCGCGTCGGGGGTACCGCCGCCGTCCGCGACGCCTGAGTCAGCTGAGCCTGCGTCAGGTGCGCCTGCGTCGTCCAGGCCCGCGTCATCCGCGCCCGCGTCGTCCATGCCCGCGTCCTCCGCGCCGCAGCCGGCGATCGGCGTGTGCTCGCAAGTGCCGGCGATCGGGCACGTGTCCGTGGTGCAGTCGTCGCCGTCGTCGCAAACGCTCGGATCGACGCACGCGCAGTCGGGGTCCGCGGGCGGGAGCAGGCCATCGCAGTCGTTGTCGGCCGGCAGCGTGCACACCTCGGCGAGGACGAGCGAGCTCGCGAGCGCATCTCCGTCGTCGCAGTCGAACGTCGCGTCGTGCTCACCGGCGTCGATGCAATCCCCGTCGGTGTTGGTGTCGCGACCTCGGCAGCACACACCGTCGGCGTCGCCATCCACGTCGCCCGGCGTGAACGCCGGGCTGCCAGGGCGGCTGGTGCAGCCGCAGGAGGCCGGCGCCGCGTCGCCCATCGTCCAGCTGCCCTCGGAGTCGCCCAGCTCTTCGCCGTTCGTGTAGCCGTCTCCGTCGGCGTCCGCGCTCGCGAGCGCGGCGTTCCAGACGGGGGCGGCGCCGTACGCGAGCCCGAACGGATTGAGGCACGGCGGGTCTGCGCAGGTGCCGTCGCTGCTCGAATGGCAGGTGATGCACCCCGCGCCGGCGCCGTCCCGCGCGAGGCACGGGAGGTTCGCTTCATACGATTCGAACGCCTGCGCGCTCGCAGGAAGGAGACACCACCCAAGGGCCAGGGCCCCACCAAGCCAGGTCCGACGCATGGCCGACGATAGCCCACCCTCGCGGCCGCGCCCAACTCGGTGCATCGTCCGCGCATGCAGACGACTCGTTGGGTGGCCGCCGCCGCGTTGCTGGTGGCTTGTGCGGGGGAGCCGACCGCCGGACCTCAGCCTACGAACGCGCCGCCTGCCACCGTGGGGGTGGAGGACACCCGACCGATCTACGCGTTGCGTCCCGAGGGCGAGCCGCTCGCCGCTGCGCTGCGCGATCTGTGCGCGGTGCTCAGCCGCGCGGTGCGGCCGGATGGGACGCTCGAGCCCGACGCGCAGAGCGGAGCGGACTTCGAGGCGGTGCGCGAGCGGCACGAGCACGTCCTCGAGGATCTCGACCGCGACCCGCGCATGCGGGGACGACCCTCGTACTCGGTCCTGGTCACGGTGGTGCGGGAGCGGGGGGTCGCGTTCAGCTGTCCTGCGCTGGAGACGCTGCTCGATACGATGGCGGTGGGGCGACCCGAGTCTTTGCCTCGGTCCAATGGCAATCGCTGATCGCGCTCGTGCAATCGCTGAGAGCCTGAGCGGGCACGGGCGCGGGCACGGGCGCGGGCGCGGCGGTCTCGGTGATCTGGGGGCGTCGTTGCTTCGCGCCGCGTCTCCGCGGGGGAGAGACGATCGCTCTCCTCATTCTTCGGTGACGTAGCTCGCTTCTTCGCTCGCGCTCGTGTGTCGGTCGGGGTCGATGTTGATCCGCACCGCGAGCGCCACGGTCGGGCCGTACGCGATGGTGCTCCCGGCGAAGGGCCAGGAGACATCGATGAGCGTGCTGAACATCGGGTGCGGCGTGAGCTCGATGCCGGTGCCCACCACGCCGACCGCGGCGAGGCTGTCGTTCACGATCGGCTGCGCCGCCGCGCCGCCGGAGACCCAGCCGCGCACCCACGGCGCCATCTGGTACGCGAGCACCAGCGAGCCGCGGGGCAAGAACGCGTAGCGCGCGTCTTCGTGGGTGGCGCTGCAGATCGCGTAGTCCTCGGTGCAGGTGTCGGTGCGCAGGACGCCCCAGCCCAGGAGCGGATCCGCCTCGATGTCGACCGTGAAGCGCTCCTCGAGCGCCGCGATGCGGAACATGAAGCCCATGCCGCCTACCAGGCTCGGCATGTCGCCGTAGTTGCGCTCCGAGTCGTAGCCGGTGATCGCCCGCTGCGGCAGCCCGACCTCGAGCATCGGGCGCATCGCGAAGTAGCGGCCGATGCGGAGCGTGCCAGCGGCGCCGATTGCGACCCGCGGGGTGAGCATGACGACGTCGGTCTCGGGATCCTCGGGCTGCATGGGATCGACGAACGTGGTGACGCGGGCGTGCGCCTGCACGTCGCCCGCGGCGCCTGCCGCCGACGGCAGGGCGAGCGCCGGCGTGGTGGTCAAGAGCGAGCGGCGGGTGACGCAGCCCGAGAGCACGATGAGCGAAGCGAAGAGGAATCGAGCGAGGGTGCGGAAGGACATGCACTCGCCATAGCGAGGCGCGTGCCGCCGCCAGATGCGCTGGATTTCAGCCGCGAGCGGCCGTTCGGAGGCGGCGTGTGAATCCCCTTCACGCTCGCGCTCGACGCGATGGCACAGGCCCGGCGGGCCACGGCACATCGCGTCGCTGCGCCAACGCGGGCCCTCAGCGGAGCTCGGCGCCGAACGCCTCGCTCGCTTGCTTCAGCGCGGCCTGGTGCAGGGCGTCCACCTTGGCGTCGGTGAGCGTCGCCTCGGGATCGCGGTAGGCGATGCGGAACGCCAGGCTCTTCTTGCCCTCGGCGATCGGCTTGCCTCGGTAGAGATCGAAGACCGTGACCGCCTCGATGATCGAGGTCGTCTTCGCGATGAGCTTCGCGACGTCGGCCGCGATGACCGCGTCGTCGACGACGAGCGCGAGGTCCCGCTCGACCGCAGGGAATCGCGGCATCGGCTGCACCTGCACCGGGGTCCGCGCGAGCACGCTCGCGACGAGCTGCTCGCCGTCGAGCGCGACGATCATCGGCGCCGCGCGGAGCTCGAACGCATCCGCCACGTCGGGGTGCAGCTCACCGATCGAGCCGAGGTGCACGCCGTCCGCGCGCACGTCCGCCGAGCGCTGCGGGTGCAGGAAGCTCGGCGCGCCGAACGACTCGCCCCGATCGATCTCGAGCGGCAGCCCGAGCGACTGCCCGATCGCGAGCAGCGCGCCCTTGGCGTCGTAGAAGTCGACCGGCTCCTCGGCGCCGAGCCAGCGATCTCGAGGACCCGCGAGCACCGCGCAGAACGCGAGCGACTCGCGCACCGGGACCTCGCCTTTCCCCACCGTGTCCGCGCCCGCGTAGACCTTGCTGAGCTCGAAGAGGCGCACCCTGCGATCCCCGCGGCGCTCCGAGCGCTGCACCGCGAGCAGGAGCCCAGGCAGGAGCGAGCTGCGCAGGACCGCGCGCTCTTCGCTGATCGGGTTGATGAGGCGGACCTCGGCGGCAGGTGCGCGCGCGTCGTCGAGCAGCTCGTTCGTCACGAGGCCGTGGGTCAGCGCCTCGTAGAGGCCGGCGTTCTGCGCGGCGCGGCGCAGCGCGCGGATCGCCGAAGGACGCGGGCGCGCCTTGGCGTGCTCGGCGGACACCCGCATCAGGTGCGCCTCCAGCCGATCGTAGCCGCGCATCCGCGCGATCTCTTCGACGAGATCGATCGCGCGGAGCAGATCGGGGCGATGGCCGGGGGGCAGCACCCGGAGCTCGCCGCGCTCCTCGCCCGGCGAGACGACGCAGCCGAGCGACTCGAGGATCGCGCGCGCTTCCTTGGTGTCGATGGGCGAGCCGATCACCTCCGAGGGCATGGCCTCGGGCAGCACGATCGACTTGGGGGTGAGCTTGCTCGGGTCCGCGGTGCAGTCGACGACGGTGGGGGAGGGCGCGCCCGTGGTGGTGCGCGCGACCTCGGCGGCCAGCGCCGCCATGACCCGATCGAGCGCGGTCGGATCGACGCCCCGCTCGAAGCGATGGCTGGAGTCGGTGTGGAACCCGTGGCGCCGCGCGGTGCGGCGCACGGTGCGGGGATCGAAGTAGGCGACCTCGAGCAGCACGTGCTCGGTGGCGTCGGTGACGCCGCTGTCCTTGCCGCCCATCACGCCAGCGAGCGCGACCGGGCCGCGGGCGTCGGCGATCACCAGATCATCCGCGGTGAGCCGATGCTCGGTGCCGTCGAGCGCGACGAACGCTTCGCCCTCGGTCGCGAGGCGCACGATGATCTCGGGGCCCGCGAGCTTCTCGAGATCGAACGCGTGCACCGGGTTGCCGAAGAGCGAGAGCGCCCAGTTGGTGGCATCGACGACCGGATCGATCGCGCGCAGGCCCAGCACGTGGAGGCGGTAGCGCGCTTTGAAGCTGCTGCGGGTGCGCTTGGTGTGCTGCACCACGAGACCGAGGTAGCGAGCGCAGCGCTCCGGCGCGTCGATGCGGATGGGAAGCGCGGCAGGCACGCCGCTCTCGGTGTGGAACATCGAGAGCGTGTCGAAGGGGACGGTGCCCTCCTCGATCAGCGGCCGTCCGACGCACGGCGCGGGCACGCTCGGCTGCTCGGAGAGCAGGCGGCTCGGCACGTTCTCGATGCGGGGCGCGAACGGCTTGCCCAGGTGCGCGGCGAGCTCGCGCGCCAACCCGAGATGCCCCAGCGCATCGGGGCGGTTCGGGGTGACCGAGAGCTCGAGCACGTCGTCGCGCAGCGCCAGCGCCGTCGTGATCGGCTCGCCGATCTCGCCGGGATCGCCTTCGTCGAGCACGACGATGCCGTCCGCGTCGCTGCCGAGGTTCAGCTCGGCCTCGCTGCAGAGCATGCCGCTCGAGGTCACGCCGCCGACGTCGCGCGGCGCGATGGTGATCCCGTTCGGCAAGCTCGCGCCGACCTTGGCCATGAGCACCCGACCGCCGCGTGCGGGCACGTTGCTCGCGCCGCACACGATCTCGTGCTCGGCCGCGCCGTCGTAGACGGTGACCAGGGTGACTCGGTCCTTCTTCGGGTGGGGGCGCTTGCTGCGCACCTCGGCGATCACGACGTGCGACAGACCCACGCCCTGCGGCGTGATGCCCTCGACCTCGAGGCCGCCCTTGGTGAGGAGGCGCGCGATCTCGTGGGTCGGCAGATCGGGGTTCTGGAGGAGCTCGCGGAGCCAGCGGGCGGAGGCTTTCATGGTGTCGCTGTCTTCCTCTTCAGAGCTGCTGCAAGAACCGCATCTCGTTCTCGAACAAGAGGCGGATGTCCCGGATGCCGTGGCGGAGCATGACCATGCGGTCGACGCCCATGCCCCACGCGAAGCCCGACCACACCGCGGGGTCGTGTCCGCACTGCGCGAAGACCTCGGGGTGGATCATCCCGCAGCCCAGGATCTCCATCCAACCCGTCGTCTTGCAGACCCGGCAGCCTGCGGTGCGCTGCTGCTGGGCGGGGCTGCCCGCGTCCTGCCAGGGGCGGCAGAACGTGCAGCCCATGTCGAGCTCACCGCCGGGCTCGACGAAGGGGAAGTAGCTCGGGCGAAAGCGCACCGGCACGTCGTCGCCGAACATCCGCCGCACGAACGCGCCGAGCACGCCCTGCAGGTGCGCCATCGTCACGCCGCGGTCGACCAAGAAGCCATCGATCTGATGGAACATCGACGAGTGGGTCGCGTCCTCCTCGTCGCGTCGGTACACCGCGCCGCCCGAGACGACGGCGAGCGGAGGCTTGCGCGACAAGAGCTCGTGCACCTGGATCGACGTCGTGTGGGTGCGGAGCACCATCGGCGCATCGAAGCCCTCTCGGGGCGAGCGCACGAAGAAGGAGTCCTGCATGTCGGTCGCCGGGTGATCGGGCGGGAACGCGAGGCGAGTGAAGTTGTACTCGCTGAGCTCGACCTCGCGCGACTCGCCGATCTCGAAGCCGAGCGAGCCGAACACGTCGAGCAGCTCGTCCATGGTCTGCCGAATCGGGTGGGGCTTGCCGGGGACGACGCCGCGGCCGGGGAGGCTGACGTCGATGGGCGGGCTCGAGAGATCCGCCTCGCGCAGCGCGCGCGCCAGCGCGGCGAGCCGATCGTCGAACGCCTGCTCGATGGTCTTCTTGAGCGCGTTGGCCTCTTGTCCGAAGCCCTTGCGGCGATCGCCCGGCAGCTTCGGCATGAGCTTGAGCAGCGTGGTGAGCTCGCCGGTCGGTCCCAAGAGGCGCGCGTTCTGGGCGCGCAGCGCGTGCTCGTCCTTCGCCTCGGCGAACGAGCCGCCCGCGTCCTTCTTGATGCGGCTCAGGCCTTCCTCGAAGGCGGCTACGGGGTCGTCGGTGGCGCTCATCGCGCCTCGTTTGGCCCAGCGCGGGGTTCGGGGCAAGTTCCGGTCGCACGGACGCTCGGGGCCCCGTGGTAGCGTGCTGCCGGTGCTGGTCCGCCGCCCCGTTCCGGACGCGTTCTGCGAGGTCGCCCTCGAGTACGAGGTGGGCGGCGAGCGCCATCGGATCACCGACGTCTACGTGGGCCCCGAAGAGCTGAGCTCCGCCGCACCGACGCTCGCTTGGAGCTACGACGCCGAGCTGTACGAGGGCCCGTTCATCACGCTCGTCCTGCGGACCTGGACGCGGCGCGAGGGTGACCCCGACGTCGATCCGCATCGCTCGTACTCGGTGCTGCGTGTGTTCGAGAGCCGCGACGGAGGACGATGCTGGAGCCTGCTCGTAGACCGCGGCCTCGGTCGCTACGTCGTGGCGCGATGATGACGAGCGTCAGGTCGCGAAGAACTCTCTGGTGATACGTCAACCTTTGAGGGTTGATCGGGTCTCGCGAAAGCGGATACAAGCGCGCTCATGAAACAGGGTGTCGTCGTCGCCGAGCCGCGTCGACTGGTGGCGGTGCTGTGTGCAGCACTCGCGCTGGTCGGGGCTTCCGTAGCGTTTGCACAAACGCTTCCCACCGTCGCCATCGGGGCTCCGCCCACGCCGGCGCCCGCACCGGCAGCGCCTGCGCTGACGCTCACGTTGGCCGCGCCGGCCGAAGTGCAGATCGACGCGATGGGCGCGCCGATGGATGCGCAGCTCATGCTCTATCAGGGGACGTCGATGATCACCGAGGACGCCGACTCGGGCGACGGCGTCGATGCGCGCATCGTTCGCTTCCTCGCCGCAGGCACGTACGAAGTGCGGGTCACGGAGTGGCGTGGTCGCGCGATGAGCGCGCGCGTCTCGGCCGCGATCCTGCCGCCGATGACGCCGGTCGCGACCATCGCGCCCGGTGCGCCGCCCACCATCGTGGCCGCGCCTGCAGGCGACTCGCCGCGCGCGGCCAGCGCCGAGGTGACGCTGACCATCGCGACGCCCGGCTCGTACCGGCTCGACGCGACGTCGGATGGCGACGCCGAGCTGATGATCATCCGCGACAACGCGCTCGTCGCGCAGGACTCCGACAGCGGCGAGGGCACGAACGCGCAGCTCACCCAGACGCTCACCCCCGGCAACTACACCCTTCGCGTGCGCGACTACCGCAACGTCGCGCGCGCCATCACCGTGACGGTGGTGGCCCAGTGAGGAACGAGATGAAGACCCTTCGCACCCTCCTCACCCCCGCGACGACCGTCGCGAGCGCGTGTGTCCTGTCCTTGGCCATCACGGCGTGCGGAAGCTCGGACCCCGCACCGGCGCCCGCGGCCGCAGCGCCGACCGCGCCCGCCGCGCCGCCTGCGCCGGTGGTCTCGCCGCCGGGGACGCTCGTGCCCGGCGCGGAGCCCTCGGTGGTCGCGGTGCCCGCCGTGCCTGCGTTCAACTTCACGCTCGACCACCCCGCCGAGATCCAGATCGACGCGACGGGCACGCCCGACGTGCAGCTGTTGCTCCTGAGCGGCGACTCGGTGATCAACTCGGACTCCGACTCGGGCGCTGGCACCGACGCGCAGATCACGACGTTCCTCGCGCCGGGCACCTACGAGGCGCGCGTGAGCGAGTGGCGCGGGCGCGCGCTGGACGCGCGCATCGCGGTCACCGAGCCCGAGGCGCTCACGCCGGTCGGCGCGCTCACCACGGGGCGACCGAGCAACGTGACCGCTCCTGCGGGGGAGACCCGGCGCGCGGCGAGCGTCGAGCTGACGCTGCAGATCACCACCGAGGGCAGCTACCGGATCGACGCGACCACCGCGGAGGGATCGGGTCGCGATCCCGAGCTGATGATCCACCGGGACGGCGCCGTGGTCGGCGAAGACTCCGACTCCGGCGACGGCAACAACGCGCAGCTCGTCCGCACGCTCACCCCTGGCACCTACCGCGTGCGGGTGCGCGACTGGGTGAACCGCGAAGCCGCCATCACGGTGACGCTCACCCGCGCCTGATCGCGCGCGATAGCGAGACCGACGACGCGCGTCCTCCCAAGGGCGCGCGTCGTCGCGTTTCAGCCTCCGTCGGTGCAGGCCGGTGCACCCTCGGGCAGCGGCTGCTCACAGCGCAGGGTGATCGTCACTCGGTTGAAGCGCTCGAACTGAGAGAAGGCGGCGCGTGCCCCGCTCTCACACGCGCTTGCGGCCTCTGCGCTCGTCGCGTCGTATCCCCAACCCGGTGTGTCTCCGCGGGCGAGCACGTCAGGAGTGAGCTGCGGCACGAGGCATCGCGCTCGCGGTCGCCCCGAGGACGCATCGATGGTCGGCCCGAGCGCCACGAAATCGATGCCCGCATCCTCGCACGTCATCGGCGTCACGCCGTCGTCGTCGAGCGGCAGCATGATCTCGACATCGCAGCGTACGTGTCCCGCCGCGTCGGCCGGTAGGGCGCGGGGGAAGCAAGCGCCACCGGAGAGCGGCGGGGCGGCGCGCGAGGCCCGGAGCACGTCGAGCGCACGCGACGTCGCGCCGGGCTCACAGATTGACTGCAGCTCGATCGGGATGCGAGCCTGCTGCAGAGCAGCGAGCCAACTGACGAGTCGACGCGGGGGCGTCGCGCTGGAGGTCCCAACACCGCAGCTCGGTGCGAGCGAGTCGCCGTCGAGCGTCGGGATCATCCGGGGGTCGGCGAGGAGCGCATCGAGCGGAAGGTCGATGATGTCCGGCGGTACGCCGGCGATCACCGCCACCGAGGTCAGCTCGGGGTGGGCCGATTCTTCGATGTCGCTCACGTACTCAGCGACCAAGTCGGTCGGGGCCGAGCAGCCAGCGCGGGGATCGCCGTCGTCTCCGGTGAGGAGACCGTCGTGCGAGCAATCGTCCTCGTCGGTCGCGATCAGGATCAGAAGGAACGCGTCCTCGCGACGGAACTCGGCGCTCTCCAGCGCGGCGCGCAT
>CAYZQM010000034.1:0-2893 GCA_964480175.1 uncultured Sandaracinaceae bacterium | reverse complement strand
AGCCTCGCGTCGACGTGCTGACGCACCCGATGTCCGAGGGCGACGCGCCGTCTGATCGGTGTGCAGGGCCGAGCGCGAAGCGGTGATCGGGATAGGTCGCTGGGCAGCCCGCCCGATCGCTCGTCGTGACCCATCCGCCCGGCGGGCCATCGGCGCTGCAGCCGGCTCCGCCACCGCCTCCCATGCTGGTTCGCACGACGCCGACGCGCACGCTGCGGTATGGCTCGAAGTCGAGTCGTCCGTCCGCGTCTCGGTCGCCCGTCGACAGCAGGCGCACCGCCTCGGCGAGCTCGTCGGCGATGCGAGGCTGCTCTTCGGACATCGACGCCGAGTCGTCGACCACGATCAGGATGTCGAGGCGGTCGATCCACTCGACGCTGACCGAGCGCTCGAGGGTGAAGCGCGGACAGAGCGTCGTGATGGGTACTTCGCACCCTGCGAGCAGCGACCACACCCCGAGGGCACCTGCGAGCGCACGCATGCGCTGAGTCGCGCGAGCACAGCTTCCTTTCCAGTGGTCCCGGCTTGCAGAGCGGCCTCAGGGGGCGCAGCGGGTGCCGACGCTCACGTTGTCGAAGCGCGCGGTGTACGTGCTGTTGCAGAGCCCCGAGCAGCCGGTCTGGAAGTACGGCCCGCTGTACTCGAGGCTCGTGGCGACGTGGGTGGCGTCGGTGCCCGTGCCGGTGAACGCGAAGGTGCCGGTCGCGGGGTTGGCGAAGCTGCTGGCGCCATCGTTGCGCACATCGAGCCGCCAGCCGTTGGTCACCGCGTTGTAGGTGACCCGAACGCTGAAGTAGCGATCGGGATCGAAGCCGCCCGACTGCACGATGTCCGTGATCGTCCCGTTCCGCAGGCCGCCGGTGAAGCGCACCAGGCGCACCCGGCCGCTGCTGCCGCCCATCACCACCGCGTAGCCCACCGCGCTGCCGGTGGTCGAGCAGGTGCTGGCGCTCGCGTTCAAGCCGGACGCAGAGCTCGCCGCGAGCACGTACGCGAGGCCGACCGTGATGTCGTTCTGGCTGTCCGAGCTGGTGCAGCGGAAGCCTCCGTCGGTCGTCTCGGGATCGTCGCGGTGCATGTTGAAGCTCCACACGACCTCGGAGCCGGCGTTCGCCGAGAGCACGGGCTGGTAGCGGGTGGTGTCGTAGGCGGAGCCCGCGCCGCCGGTGCGCACGTACGCGTAGCCCTGACCGTGGTTCGCGCTGCCGGAGCGCTCGTTGGTGATCTCGAAGCGACCGCCGGTGATGCGCACGCCGTGCTGGGCCGATGTGTACGTGCGCCAGCGGCTGGTGTTCACCAGCACGTCGGTGCCGCTCGACCAGGTCGTCGAGCTCGGCGAGGTGAAGTCGTCCGAGAACGCGCTCACCAATGTGGGCGAGCACGTCGAGCCAGCGCAGGTGCCGTCGGCCCGGCACACGTCGAACGAGGTGCCTGGGTTGCCGTCGTCGCACGCGCCGCCGACGTTCTGCGCCATGGGCGCGCAGGTGCTCGTGCCGTTGCACACGAACGTCCGGCACGTGCTCGAGGGAGGACAGACGGCGGTGCTTCCGCCGCCGCACACGCCGCCCGCGCTGCAAACCTCGCCGTACGTGCACGCGTTGCCGTCGCTGCACGTCATGCCGGTGCGCGGGGTCTCGGTGCAGGTCGCGGTCCCGTTGCACTCGCGATCGAGACACGCGGTGTCGGTGCAGGTCACGGTCGAGCTGCCGACGCAGGTGTCGACGGCGGTGCACGCGTCCCCGTACGTGCACGCGTTGCCGTCGTCGCACGTCGCGCCGGTGCGAGGCGTGGTCGTGCAGGTCGCGGTGCCGTTGCACGTGCGCGTGGTGCACGTCGTCGTGGTGCAGGTGATCGGGGTGCCGACGCAGCTGCCCGCAGCGCAGGTGTCGCCGTGCGAGCAGGGGTTTCCGTCGTCGCACGCGTTGCTGGTCCGCCAGGCCCAGACGCCGCCGACCGACGTGCACACGTAGCTACTCCCTCCGCAGGTGATCTGCTGGCAGAGCAGGTGGCTCGTCGCGTCGCAGGTGTGGATCGCGCCGCCGAGGCACGAGCCCGCGGCGCGCGCGGGGCCGCAGCCCATGCACGCTCGGCTCACGGTCAGCTGGTTCGCGCCGCACACGTCGGCGCACGCCCCGGGATCGGTGCGGCAGCCCGCAGCGCCGCAGCTCCCGAGGCAGCACTCGTTGCCTGCGCCGGGCGAGCACTCGGCGGGCGCGTCGCCGCGGCAGCTGCCCGCGCCGTCGCACGCGTCGCTCGCGGTGCAGGCCATTCCGTCGTCGCAGCCCGTGCCCGCCGCGTGGAACGCACAGGCGCCGCTGCCGTCGCACTCGCCGGTCGTGCCGCAGCTCGTCGGCGCTTGCGTGGCGCACTCGTCGCCCGTGTCGCTGCCGGCGGGGTGCATCGTGCACACGCCCTCGGCGCCGGGGAGGCCGCAGCCGCGGCAGGCGCCGGTGCACGGCGAGTCGCAGCAGAACCCGTCGACGCAAGGACGCGCGCCGCACACCGCGCTCGCGGTCGCTGGCGTGCAGGTGATCGGTCCCGCGTCGGTGGGCGCGTCGGCCGCGCTCGCGTCGAGCTCGCCGGCGTCGAGCGCGCCCGCGTCGTCGCCCATCGGGGCGTCGGTGGCGCCGTCGATCTCGCTCGCGTCCATGCCGCCACCGTCCCATCCAGCGTCGCGCCGCGCGCCGGGCCCCATCGCGCAGCTGGCCAGAGAGAGCGACACGAACACCCAGAACGACAGGCTCCGCATAGGGGCGCGATTGGGCCCAAGGCGGCTCCAAAGAGCAACGGGGCAGGGCGCGCCGGCGAGCGCAACCTCACGCTCCGCGCGCGCTGACCCGCTCGCCTCGCGAGTGGGCGCAAGCGACCGACGAGCAACGACGAATGCGGGGCT
>CAYZQM010000033.1:10896-37491 GCA_964480175.1 uncultured Sandaracinaceae bacterium | reverse complement strand
TCGTGTCGGTGAGCGAGCGGACCCGCGAGATCGGCGTGCGCATGGCCGTCGGCGCCCGGCGCCGAGACATCCTCCTGCAGTTCCTCGCCGAGTCGGTCGTGGTCTCGCTCGGCGGAGGTCTGTTGGGGATCGTCTTCGGCTTCTTGGGCGCGGCGCTGGTCGCGCGCATCGCGGGCTGGGACACGATCGTGCCGATGTACGGGATCGTGCTCTCGCTCGGCGTCGCAGGGACGGTCGGCGTGATCTTCGGCGTGGGCCCGGCGCGCGCCGCGGCGAACCTCGATCCCGTCGCCGCGCTCCGCCAGGAGTAGGTCCAGCGTTGGGCGCTGGCGCTCCGCGCATTTTGGTTTCACATTCGGTGAACCATGTCGAAGCCCGCCAGAGACCGTCGCGCGCCGATCCACGTCCCCCGAGGCGCGGGCCGCCGCTGGCCCATGGGACCGCTGGAGGCGGTGTTCCTCGCCGACGAGGGCGAGACCCGAGGGAAGTACTCGATCTCGGAGTGGTGGCTCGAGCCGCACACCAAGGGCCCGGGCGCGCACCAGCACCCCGAGGACGACGCGTTCTACGTGCTCGAGGGGACGATGAGCTTCCGCCTCGGCGATCGCTGGGTGGACGCCGAGAAGGGCACGTTCGTGATCGCGCCAGGCGGCACGCTGCACGACTTCGAGAACCGCACCGATCGCCGCGCCGGCGCGCTCAACATCTCGGTGCCTGGTGACTTCGAGCCGAACATGGAGGGGATCGCCGCGTGGTTTCGGGCGCGCTCCCCGGCCGACGCCCGCACCGATCCGGCGCTCGACCGTCCATCGAATCGCACCCGCCGCGCGTAGCCGTCAGCGATCGGTGTCGTCTTCGGTGAGGCGCAGGCGGGCGCGCCAGTCGTCCGCCTCGACGCGCGCTCCGTCCGTCGTCGCGTTCTCACGCAGGTGCCAGAAGAGGCGCTCGGCGGTCGCACGATCCCCGAGGGCGAACGCCGTGATCGCGCGCAGCCGCTCGTTCTCGGTCCGGGTGCGCTCCGTCGGCAGACCGAGGCGCGCGGCGCGCTCGAGCAGCGGCGCCGCGAGATCGAAGCGCTCGCGCGCCACGAGCTGCCGGGCCTCGAGGTAGTCGGCGAGCCCGTCGCTGCGCACCTCGCGCACCCGACCGATGGCCGACATCATGGTCGCCGGATCGTGGGTGCTGCGGCCGCTCGGCGCGAAGAGCTCGAGCAGCATCGTGCTGGTCTCGCCGCCGGCCTCCAGCGCGAGGATCTGCACCTCGAGCTGGCGCAGCGCGTCGTCGGTGACCGGGCCGTCCTCGCTCTCTCGGTAGCGCGCGAGCGCCGCCTCCGTCGCGCCCGCGCGCCACTCGGCCTCCGCGATGGCGCCCCGGCCGTAGTTGATGATCGGCGTCGGCGCGACGCCCACCAAGCTGCTGAGCGCCGCGTCCGCCTCCTCGATGCGACCGGCGCGCGCGAGCGCCGCGACCCGCCACGCGTACGCCGAGGCGTGCCCCGGATCGATCGACAGGATCGCCTCGCAGTCCTCGAGCGCGCGCAGGTCGTCGCCGGACGCCATCGCGCCCGCGAGGCTCTCCTCGAGCGCGGCGACCGCGTGCGGGCAGATCTGCGACCAGATCGAGACGCGCTCGAAGCGCAGCCGTGCCAAGCCCTCCGCCTCGGGCGGCAGCGGCACCGTCTCCAGGAACGCGAGCCACTCGGCCTCGAGGTCTTCGATCGGCTCGTCGAGCGCGGCCTCGTAGTCGCCCTCGCGGTAGAGGCGCCTCACGGCCGCGTTGCCGCGGGTCTCGAGGATCCAGCGCACGAACGAGCCGTTCGCGGTGTACGCGCGACTCGCGGGCTCGAGCAGAAAACGCAGCCCCGTGGTCGAGGAGATCGACGGCGCGTGCCCGATGCGCGCGAGCGCGGCGGCCCACTCGTGCGGCGTGAGGCCCTCGCTCTCGTCCCAGGCGAGCGCGACCGCGACGCCCTCGATGATCCCCGGCGCGGGCAAGAGTCCGCCCAGCGCGCCCGCGACGCGGAAGGGTCCGACGCCGGTCGCTCCGACCACGACGTGGACGATCTCGTGGTGCAGGACCGGGTGAGGCCAGCTGCCGATCTGGAGATAGACCTCGTCGCGCCACGGCTTGGCAACGTACGTGCTCGAGGCGCCCATCAAGCGACGCTTCTCCTCTTCGGTGCGAAAGAAGTACGCCGTGATCCGGTCCGGATGGGTGAGGCCGAGCACCTCTTCGGTGCGGCGGATGCGGAAGTCGCAGTCGTCGCGCAAGCGCTCGGCGCGCTCGAGCGGCAGCTCGCTGGGAACGACCACGGTGCAGCGCGCGCCGTGCAGCTCGCTGCCGAGCGCCTGCCGGATCGACTCGGCGGTGCTGCGGTGACCCATCGCGGGCCCGTGCACCTCGAGCGCGACGCAGCCGGCGACCGCCGCGAGCGCGAGCGCCCCGAGGCGCTTGGCGCCGGGCACCTTGGCGACGGGCGGCGGCTTGGACTCGCCCTCGTCGGCGACGGCGGGCGCGAGCGCCTTGCGGGGCAGCGCGAAGATCCCGGCCGCGAGCGCCACGAGCCACAGCGCGCTCACCACGCGGAAGGTGAGGTACGCGTCGCGGATCGAGATGTCGGGGTCGTAGAGCGTGCCGGGGAAGTAGCCGACGAAGTGCTCGTACGCGTAGATCGCGGGCGTGTCGTAGAAGCGCGCCAGCGCGTGCAGCGCCACCACGATCGGCAAGAAGAACGCGAAGAGCGAGGCGCTCCGCCGCGGCATCGCGAGCCCGAAGAACACGCCGCTGAGCGAGGCCAAGAGCGCGCCGACCACGGGACCCAGGACGAAGAACGCGAGCCCCTCGAGCGGGCTGCACCAGCGCACCCAGAGCGCGCCGACGATGCCGAGCACGAGCGGCGGCGCGAGCACCATCGCGGTCGCACCGAGCGCCGTCCCCACGAGCTGCACCCGGCTGGGCAGCGCGTGCGCGATGGCCAGGCGGGCGCTCATCAGCGCGATCACGGGCGGAAGAAAGAGCCCGTGCACCAGCGCGTTCTCGACGCCGAGCAGCGTGGTGAGCGGAGAGACGTAGAGCAGCAGCGAGAGCGCGAGCGAGCAGCCGAACGCGACGCGCAGCGCGAGCGGGGCGCTGGGCCCCAGGCCCACGCGCTCGAGCTGCGTCATCAGGCGTGCGCGCCAGCCGGGCTCGCTCACGCCGGCGACTTCTTCGGGATCACGTCGCGGGCGAGCACCGCGAGATCGTCGCCGCCGTGGCCCTGGGCGATGAGCTCGCCCATCCGCGCGTGCAGCCCGGGCAAGACGCCCAAGGGCAGCTCCCCCGCGGCCTCGATCATCAAGCGCAGATCCTTCTGCGCCATCGAGAGCTCGAAGCTCGGCTTGTAGTTCCCCGCCGCCATGCGCTTGCCGCGCGCCATCGCGCCCGCGATGTTGAACTCGTCGAAGAGCTCGATCGCCTTCTCCGGCGCCACGCTGCTCTGGTGCGCGAACGAGAGCGCGTCGGCGAGCGCGCCGCTCAGCGAGATGATGATCGCGTTGCCCACCAGCTTCATGGTGGCGGCAACGCCCGCGTCGTTCCCGTAGGTGAGGAGCTTGCCCGTCATCGCGCTCAGCAGCGGGGTGCACTGCTCGATCAGCTCCCTCTCTCCGGCGCAGAGCATGATCCCGCTCGCGTTCCGGGCGTTCACCGGCGCCATGAACACCGGACAGCACAGGAACGGCACGCCGCGACCCGACAGGTGCGCTTGGCGCGCTCGCGCGCCGCCGGGCGAGACGGTCGTGTGATCGATGATCGCCGCGCCGTCCTTCAGGTGCCCCTCGAGGGAGGCGAGCACCGCGTCGACCGCGGCGTCGTCGCTGAGGCAGAGGTGCACCCGGTCCGCGCCGTGGGCGGCTTCGCCTGGGGTGGCCGCAACGCGAGCGCCGAACGAGGTGAGCGCCTCGGCCTTGGCCGCGGTCCGGTTCCACACCGTGACCTCGTCGCCCCGACCGCACATCGCCTCGACGAACCCGGAGCCCAAGAGCCCCGCCCCGATCCACGCCACCTTCGCCACGCTCGATGCTCCTTCTCCCGCGCATCCAGCGCGGGACGCGAACGTGGTGGAATCGATCGCGCTCTGCAAGCGCCTGCGAGCGCCGGTCGCCCGCGACGCGGATGACGCTTCCGCAACACCGATCTTCGCTGATCCATCCGCGGCGCGACCTTGGTAGGCTCCTCAGCCCCGTGTGGCGTCGCGTCGCGCGGGTGACGTCCAGTGCCCGAGGAGATGCGATGAGCGAGCTCGATCCCCGTCTGTCCGATGCGTTGCGTGCGGTCCGGGAGAACCCCCGCGATGAAGCGCGCTGGGACACGCTCGAGGAGATCGCCGGTGACCTGCAGAAGCCCGACGAGGTCGGTGAGCTCTACCGCGAGGTGCTCACCGCGAGCCTTCCGCTCGAGGCGGTGCAGAAGCTCGGGCCGCGCGCGGTGGGCTTCCACGAGGAGTGGTTCGGCGAGGACTCGCCCCACCTGACCGAGGTGCTCGAGCGCGTGCTCACGCTCGACCCCGGCGCCGACTGGGCGCTGCAGCGCGCGACGGTGCTCTTCACCGTGCGCGAGCGCTGGGACGAGCTGCTCGGCCTCTACGACCGGGCGCTCGAGAACGCCGACAGCGACAGCCGTAGGCAGCAGCTGCTCGAGGAGGCCTCGCAGCTCGCGAAGGACTTCGCGGGGCAGCCCGATCGGGCGGTCGGCTACCTCGGCCGCCTCCTCGAGATGAAGCCCGACGACGCGCAGCTCGAGCAGTCGATCGAGCGTCTGCTCGAGCGTCTCGAGAAGTGGCACGACCTGGTCGCCCTGTGGCGCCGGCGCTTGGCGGCCGGCGGCGGTGCGGAGTCGGTCGACGCGATCCGGGTGCGCGTCGCGACGACCTGGCTGGAGAAGGTCGGCGATCACGGCCTGGCCCTCGACGAGGCCAAGGGGATGCTCGAAGACGGCGTGGCCGTCGAGGACGCGCTCGCGATCGCCGAGCGGGTGCTCTCCGCCGAGGACGCGCCGGTCGACGTGCGCCGCGGCGCACGAGACGCGCTGCGAGAGCGCTACGGCGCGCTCGATCGCGGCGCCGACGTCGAGCGGGTGCTCTCGGTCGCGCTCGGCTTCGCGTCCGAGAGCGAGAAGGTCGACCTGCACCGCGAGCTCGCGCAGCGGACCGAGGCCCGCGGCGAGCCGGCCGAAGCGCTCGAGCACTGGGCCTCGGTGCTCTCGATCGATCCCAGCGACGAGGGCGCCGAAGAGCGGCTCGTGGCGCTCGCCGAGCGCACGTCGGCGGGCGCGCGCCTCGCCGAGGCCTTCGAAACCGCGGCGCGCAAGGCCGCGCAGCCCTCGCGCCGCTTCGGTCTGTTGCTCTCCGCCGCCGACGTGCGCGCCAAGATCGATCGCGACGAAGCCGAGCGCTTGCTGCGCGAGGTGCTCGAGGGCGAGAGCGTCCCGGCGCGCTCGCGACGCGACGCGGCCCGTCGGCTGGCGGCGCTGCTCGACGATCAGAGCGAGCGTCGCGCCGATCGCCTCGCCGTCCTCGAGCGCTTGGCAGAGCTCGAGTCGGAAGACGCCGAGAAGCGACGGGTGCTGGGCTGGGTCGCGCGCCTCGCGACGAGCCTCTCGGAGACCGACCGCGCGCTGAGCGCGTGGCAGCGGCGCCTCGAGCTCGACGCGCAGGATCTCGAGGCGCTCGAGGCCCGCATTCAGCTCCTCGAGGGCGCGGCCCGACACGCCGAGCTCGCCGACGCGCTCTTGGCGCGCGCCGCGCTTCCGCTGCCGTCGGTGCTGCAGCGGGACGACTTGGTGCGCGCGGCGCGGGTGCAGTCTGGAGCGCTCGAGAACCCCAACGCCGCGATCATGACGTGGCGCGACGTCGAGGCCCGCTTCGGCGCGACCACCGAGAGCGTCGATGCGCTCTCCGAGCTCTACGCCCGCACCGAGATGCACGACGAGCACGCCGAGATCCTCGAGCGCGCGACCGGCGTCGACGCCGCGCGCGCGGTCGACGTGCTCGCGCGCCTCGCGGACGTGCGGGGCAACGCGCTGGGCGACGCGGAGACCGCCGCGAGCGCGCTCTCGCGCGCCATCCAGCTCGATCCTCGGCACGAGGGCGCGCGCGCCGGCCTGACGGGCTTGCTCGCCACCGCGACGGGCGCGACCCGCGCGGCCGCCGTCGAAGGCTTGGCCGACGCGGCGTTCCGCACCGACGACGTGAACGCGCTGCTCGAGCTCTTGCCCCACCGCTTGGAAGCCGCGAGCAGCGATCGCAGCAAGGTGCGTCTCTTGCGCGACGCCGCGAAGCTCGAGGAAGAGCGCGTCGGGGATCCGGCGCGCGCGTTCGCGTCGGTCGCCCGCGCGTTCGCGATCGATCCGCTCGACGAGAGCGCGGAGGCCGAGATCGACCGCTTGGCGAAGGCGACCTCGCTCTTCTCCGACGCGGCGTCCGTGTTCTCCGCGTCCGCCGCGGGCCTGGCCGAGCGCGACAAGGCGCGGGCCGCGCACCTGCACCGCGCGGCGAGCGCGCTCTACGCGGGCCCGGTCGGCGATCCCGATCGTGCGCTGCTCGAGCAAGAGGCCGCGTTCGAGCTCGAGCCGCACGACGCGGAGACCGCGGCGCGCGTGGTGACGCTGGCCGCCGATCGCGGCCGCTTCGAGGAGGCCGCGAAGGTCTGGGTGCGGCACATCTTCACCCGCAAGGCGTGGGACGAGTCGCTCGCGGAGTCGCTCGAGACCTTGGCCGGCGCGGCGGGCGCGTGGGACGCGATCGCGGTGGGCGCCGCGGGCGAGCTCGCGGCGCAGACGGCGGCCGCAGGTGGGGATCCCAACGCCGTGCGCGGCGCGGGCCTCGCGGACGTCGCGCGGACCACCGAGGATCGCCTCGCAGTGTGGCACCGCGATCGGCGCGGTGATCTGGGCGAGGCCGAGGGCGCGCTCGCCCGCGCGCTCGCCTATGCGCCGAACGACGTCACCACGCTGCGCGAGCTGGCGCGCCTTCAGTGGCGCAGCCCGGGCAAGGAGCTGGTCGACACGCTGGTGCGCCTCGCGGGCGAGCTGCCGGGTGATCTCGACACGCTGCACGACGCGGCGCGGATCGCCCGCGAGCACGTCGGCGATCCGGTGCTGCACCGCGAGCTCCTGGCGCGTCTGTTCCGCGAGGCGACCCGGCTCTGGCAGAAGGGCGAGACCGCCAAGGGCGAGCGCCCCGCGGATCGCACGGCGCTCGAGGCGCACGCCGAGCTGGTGCAGATCGAGACGGACGCCGGCCGCTTCAAGAACGCGATGGACTGGCAGATCGAGGGCTCGCGCCTGCCCGTGAGCGCGGCCGAGCGCAACGCGCTCCTGCGCCGCGCGGGCGATTTGGCCCGCGAGAAGCTGAACGACGAGCCGCGCGCGATGCAGCTCTACCAGAGCGTGATCGACGACTCGCTCGAGGACGGCGAGACGGTCGATCGGATCGCGGTGATGTACGAGGCGCGCGGTCGGGTGCCCGAGCTGCTCGCGCTCAAGAAACGCGAGCTCGAGCTCGACCTGCCCGCCGATCGCAAGCTCGAGGTGCGCCTCACGGCGGCGCGCCTGCTCGGGCAGCTCGAGGACAAGGGCGGGCGCGTGGATCTCCTGCGCCAGAACTTGATCGAGCGCCCCGGTCACGCCGAGTCGATCAGCGAGATCACCCAGGTGCTCGAGACGAAGGGCAAGGCCGCCGAGCTCGCCGAGGTGCTCTCGCAGCAGGCGCGCAAGCTGGAAGAGACCGACACCGCGCGCGCCGCGATCCTCTGGACCAACGTCGCCCGCACCGCCGAGACCCGCCTGAGCGACGCGGACCGCGCGATCTCCGCGTGGCGCCGGGTGGTCGGGATCGACGCGAACACCGAGGCCTACGACGCGCTCGCGCGCCTGCACCTGAGCCGCAGCGAGCCGGGTCAAGCGGCCGAGTGGCTGGAGAAGCGCTTCGAGGCGACCAAGGGCGAGGGCCGCACCGCGGTCGCGCTCGAGCTCGCCGCTGCGCGCCTCGCCGCGGGCCGCACCGATCGCGCGATCGCCGCGCTCGAGCGCTCGATCGGCGAGGACCCCGGCTCGCTCCCGGTGCGCGAGCAGCTCCTCGAGCTCTACCGAAAGACGGACGCCAAGGCCCAGCTCGCCGCGACCCTCGCCGAGGGCGTCGCGCACCTGAGCGCGAGCGAGCTCGAGCCCGAGCGGCAGCTGGCCTACGCGCGCGAAGCCCAGGCGATCTTCCGCAAGGACCTCGGCCAGCCCGAGGCCGTCATCGCGGTGCTCGAGGGCCTGCACCAGCGGAGCGAGCTCGATCAGGAGCTGCGCGCCGCGCTCGCCGAGGGCTACCGCGCCGCGAACCGCCTCGACGAGGCCCGCGCGCTGCTGGAGCAGATCGTCACCGAGTTCGGCCGCCGCCGCTCGACCGATCGTGCGCTCATCCACTACCAGCTCGCGCAGGTCGCGTCGGCCGCCGGCGATCTGAAGGAGGCGCTCGAGCAGCTCGACAAGGCCTCGAGCATGGACCTGGGCCACGCGGGCATCCTCCGCTTGCTCGGGCGGCTGTCGCGCGAGGCGGGCGAGAACGATCGCTCCGAGCGCGCCTACCGCGCGCTCTTGCTCCTGGTGCGCCGCCAGTCGCCCGACGCCGAGGACATCGAGGTCGGTCAGGCCGAGGTCCTCTGGGAGCTCTCGCGCCTCGCGACGCTCAAGGGCCAGGACAGCCAGGCGCGCGAGCTGCACGAGTCGGCGCTCGAGGCCGCGCGGCAGTCGCCCCGTGAGGCGGCGCGCTTCACCACGGTGCTCGTCGCGCGCGGCGACGGAGATCTCGCCGAGACCGTGATCGCGATGCGGCTCGAGCACGACCAGGGTCACGATCGGGCGCGCGCGCTCGCCGATCGGGCGACGGTGCTCGAGACGCTGCGCGCCGACGAGAAGGGCGCGCTCGACGCGCGCATCGAGGCCTTCGAGCTCTTCCCCGACTGGCGCGAGCAGACCGACAAGACGATCGCGGCCGCGCGCAAGCAGGGTCAGGCCAAGCGCTTCGCCGACGCGCTCAAGGCGGTCGAGGGGCGCGCGCGCCGCAAGGACGACGCGGCGTTCGCCACCGAGCTCGCGCTGCGCCTGGGCGACGTGCTGGAGAACGACGTCGGCGATCTCGAGGGCGCCGCCGAGGCCTACGCCAAGGCCGAGGCGCTCGGGGTGCGGACGGTCGATGCGTGGCGCGCGCTCGCGCGGGTCGCCTCGCGCCGCGGCGATCGCATCGAAGAGATCCGCGTCCTGCGCCGCCTGGTCGCCGCGGGCGTGGACACCGCGGGCCTCGACAGCGGCGAGGACCTGCCCGAGTCGAGCAAGACCGACGCGCTCTACCGCATCGCGGAGGTCGAGCTGCGGGCCGACGACACGATCGAGAGCGGCCTCGACACGCTGAGCGACGCGGTGAAGCGCGACGGCGATCACGCGCGCGCGGCGGCCATCGCTCGCGCGGGCGTCGAGCGGGTGCCGAACCACGAGGGCCTGCTCGCGCTCTGGGAGCGCTCGGCGCGCCAGTCGGGCGACAAGGCCGAGGTGCTCGCGTTCGTCGAGCACCAGGTGCTCAACGGCAACATCGAGTCGGTGTCGCTCGAGGACGTGCGCGAGGGATCGACGCTCGCGGTCGAGCAGGGCCAAGAGGCCCGCGCCGAGGCGATCTTGGAGCGCGGCGTCGCGATCGCGCAGCAAGGCCTCGATGGCCTCGCGGGCGCGCTCTGGATCTTGGAGGCGCTCTCGGCGCGGCGGCGCGCCGCGGGCGACACGCCCAAGGCGATGGAGTGGACCCGCCTCGCGGTGGACGCGGCCGATCAGGCGGGCGACGGCGCGACGCGCGACACGCTGCTCAAGGATCTGGCGGGCCTGGCCGCGGGTGAGGGCGGCGATCCCGCGCTCGCCGCGCAGACGTACGCGCGCTTGCTCGAGATCGAGCCCAAGGATCGCGAGCTGTGGCAGCCCACCGCGGACGCGTTCGCCGGCACCCGAGATCGCGAGGGCTTCGACGCGGCGATCCGCGCCGCGCTCGACGCGCTGCTCGAGCCTCAGGATCGCAACGATCTGCGGATGACCTGGGCGAACACGCTGCGCACCGCGTTCCGCGCGCCAGACGACGCGCTCGCGGTGCTGCGCGAGGTGCTCGAGGAGGATCCCGATCACCTCGAGGCCTCGACGGGTCTCGCGGACGAGTACCAGCGCCGCGGGATGAACGACGAGCTCCGTGAGCTCCTGGCGGTGCAGCTCGATCGCGCGCGCGATCGGCGCGACGCCGAGGCGGTCGCGGTGCTCTCGCTGCGCACCGGATCGCTGCTCGGCGCCGAGCAGCGCGAGGAGGCGATGGAGCTCTACCGCGCGGGCCTCGACTGGGCGCCCGAAGATCAGGGCCTGCTCCGCGCGCTCTACACCACGATGAACGAAGAGGACGGGGCCCGCGATCGCGCGCGCCTCGGCGAGAAGCTGCTCGCGGTCGAAGATCCCGAGAAGGCCTCGGCGCTCGCGCTCGATCTCGCCGCGCAGTTCGAGGCCCTCGACGAGCCCAACGGCGTCCTGAGCGTGCTCGCCGCGGGCTTCGCGAAGGCCCCCACCGACGCGCGCCTCAAGACGCGCCTCGAGGCCGCGTACCGCGCCGCAGACGACGTGCACGGCCTGGCCGAGATGATCGGACAGGACGCGGCGCACATGGAGAACCCGAGCGCCGCGGTGGCCCGCTTCCGTGAAGCCGCTGCGATCTGGCACGAGCTCGGCGCGCCCGAGCGCGCGGCCGACGTGCTCAGCGCCGCGAGCGAGCGCGCGCCCGAGGACGTCGCGCTGCTCGACGAGATGGTCGCCGCGATGGAGGCGAGCGGTCGCGCCGACGAGGCGTCGATGGCGGTGAACGCACGCCTCGAGTCGGCGACAGGCCCCACCCGCGCCGCGCTCTTGAGCACGTTCGCCCGCCTGCGCCTCTCGCTCGGTCACCCCGAGGCGGCGGTGCGCGCGCTCGAGGAGGCGCTCACCCTCGATCCGGCGAGCACCTACGCGCCGCTGGGCACCGCGCTCGAAGCGCGACGCGACGCAGCGATCGACGCAGGCGACAAGGAGGCCGAGCGGGCCGCGAGCTTGCGCCTCGTCGAGGTGCTGAACGAGGGCGGCCTGTCGGATCGCGCGCGCGACGCGCTCGCGTTCTACGTCGATCGCGAGCCCTCGGACGTCGAGGCGCTGCGGCGCCTGCGCGATCTCGACGTCGCGGCCGCGCGCTGGAGCGAGGTGCTGCCGACCGCGGCGCGCCTCGTCGACGTGGAGAGCGGACCCGAGCAGGTGAAGGCCGCGCTCACGATGGCCGACGCCGCGCGTCGGGTGGGCTCGCCCGAGGCCGCGCGCGCAGGGCTCGAGCGCGCGTACCGTGATCAGCGCGAAGCCGGCGAGGCCGCTGGCGCGACCCAGCTGCGCGACGCGCTCCGCGTGCTCTACGAGGCCAGCGGCGCGTGGCCCGAGCTCGCCGAGCTCATCCTCGAGGACGCGGAGACGCAGGAGGGCGACGTGCAGTTCGAGTCGCTCAAGCGCGCCGGCGACCTGCTGGTGAACCAGGTGGGCGATCCGGCGCGCGCGCTCGCGCCGCTCACCGCGGCGACCAACGCCAAGCCCGACGACCTCGAGGTGACGGGTCTGTTGGTCGACGCGATGATCGGCGCCGATCAGCTCGCGGAGGCCGTGGAGATCTTGCAGGCCGCGATCGCCTCCAAGGGTCGTCGTCGCTCGCCCGGCCTCGCGGGCCTGCAGCTCCGGATGGGCCGCATCGCGGGCCTGAGCGGGGATCCCGCGACGCAGCTCGAGTGGATCAAGGTCGCGCTCGACACCGACAAGGGCAACGGCGCGGTCGCCGCCGAGCTCGCCGAGCTCGCCATCCAGCTGGGCGACGACGCCACCGCGCTCAACGCGCTCAAGGTCGTGACCCTGCAGAAGACGCCCGGGCCGATGAGCAAGGCGGTCGCCTTCCTGCGGCAGGCGCAGATCGCGCATCGCCAAGGCGATCAGCAGAAGGCGGTCCTCTGGGCCCGTAGAGCTCGCATGGAAGACGGCGAGCTCGCCGAGGCCGAGCAGTTCCTGGCGGCGCTGGGCGAGTGAGCCGGCCACCTCGCCCTCGGCGACCTTCGCCTCCGAGGGGCTCGCCGCGGGACGTTCCGTTTCATCCGGGTGCGGGGTACGCTCGCTCCCGATGGGTGTCGTGGATGACGTGACGTTCGAGGCGGCCCGCGCGGGCCTCGCGGCGGCGCTGCGTCTCGCGATGACGCGCCTCGATCTGCGAGGACGCGCCCGGGTGCTTGTGGCCGTCGATCGCGAGGGCGGCCTCGATGGGATGGTCCCGCTGGCGCTGCACCGGCGCTTCCTCGTCGATCGCCCCGCCGTCGACGACGAGGAGGTGAGGCCGCTGATCGCGCGGGTGCTCGCCGATCTGACGATGGAAGAGCTCGGGCCGGTCGTCGTCCGCCAGCTGCACCACGCGACGCTGCTCGACGGTCGGCGCCGCGCGGGCTGGCCCGAGATCGTGATGTTCGAGTCGCTGCTCCTCGAGGCGGGCGCGCAGGCCGCGCCCGTCGTGCTGCGCGATCGTCTCCACGGCGACGCGCACCGGATCGCGGCGCTGGTGACCGGCGCGCTGCAGCTCGACGTCGCCGAGCGCGAGCGACGCGCAGGCCGCACCGACGCCGAGGGGCGGCCGCTCTACCGCGACCTGGACGGCGCGCCCACCACCCGGGACTCGGTCGAGGTGCAGAGCAGGGACGCAGGCTTCGCGCTCCTCTACCGGGCGCCCCCCGAGATGACGCACGATCCGCTGCGCCGCGGCTACGCCGAGGACGAGCTGTGGCGCCGCTTCTTCTTGCGGCATCCCGACGGCAAGGCGCGCATGCAGGCCTGGCTCCGCGACCCGGGGAACCGGGTCACGACGCGGCAGCTCTTGCCGGCGCTGGACGAGGCGCACCCACCCGATCCGGCGCGCCTCTTGAACCGCTACTGCGACGCCGTCCTCATCGCGCGGCTCGCCGCGCCGCTGCAGCGGGAGCTCACCTCCCTCCTCTCGCTCGACGACGGGAGCGACGCAGAGTCGACCTTCGTCGAGCTGCGTCAGTCCTCCGAGCTCCGGCGCTCGCTCCGCCATGCCTCGGCGACGCTCGACGGATCGTGCGACCGGATCCGGGGTCTCGTCGCCGCGCTGGGCGCGACGCTCGGCGTGCTCGAGCGCCCCGAGGAGAGCGAGGACGGTGAGGTCTTGGCGATCGACGGCCTCTCGGAGGCCGAGCTCGCCGCGGCGGCCCGCGAGCCCAACGACACCCTGCCTGCGCGCCTTCGCCTCGCGCGCGCCATCCAGCATTGGCTCGGGCCGGGCGCGACGAGAGAGCGCCTCGAGCTGAACGAGATCCATCCCGCGCTGCTCGCGCAGCTGACGGCGATCGCGGGTGAGGGCGAGGTCCCGGCCGCGCTGAGCCCGTCGGTGCTGCGATCGCTGCTGCGCGCCCAGCGCATGCTGGAGCGAGGCACCGAGGCGCTGAGCGCGCTCGGGGATCCGAGCGACGACGCCCAGCAGATGGCCGGCGCCCTGGCCGTCGAGCTCGCCACGGCGGCGTTGGAGCGGAACCTGCGCGACGCGATCGCGACCGAGGTGCCGTGACCGACCCCGATCGCCTCGTCGCGGCCGAACGCCTGCGCGACATCGCCGTGATCCTCGCTGATCAGCTCACGGTGGAGCGCGCCGCGCGCCGCCAGCGACGCGACGCCCAAGGCCGCCTCCTCTTCGTGGGGAACGACGGCTGGCCCACGCTCGAGAGCACCGCGCCGGAGTTCGTGCGCGCCCGCTCGGGGGAGGTGCTCTTCGCTGCGCCGGACGATCCGAGCGTCGGCCTCACCCAGGCCGAACTCTGGGAGCAGCACTTCATCCACAAGCCGCACGGCGTTCGCCGGCTCGAGGCCTGGGTGCGCGATCTGCGGAACGCGCAGCACACGGTCGCCACCAGGGCCCCTTGGCTGGAGAGCGCGCTCGCGGACCCCACGCTCGCGTCGCGGCGCGCCCGCGACGTGGCTCAGCTCCTCGGCGAGGTCGCGCGCATGGAGGCGAGCGTCGTCGAACCCAGCGCGCCCCCCGGCCGCGCGCAAGCGCTCGAGGCTTGCCGCGCGTGCCTGTCCGAGCACGCGGCCGCGCTCGGCGTCGCGACGCCCGTGCCCTTCGACGAGACCCTCGTCCCACGGACGACCCTGTCCGCTCCGCTCCTCGAGGCGGCGGTCCGCCACCACGGCCGCTTGCTCGTCGAGCGCGTGCGCCTCGCGCGCTCGCTCTCCGACTGGCTCGGGCAGCCGAGCCCGCGGCCCCGGCTCGACGTGCCGGTCCGAGCGTGCCTGCTCGAGGTGCTCGACGCGTGCCCAGGCCCGCTCGATCGCGAGGCCGACCTCGCGCGGCTCGTCACGCAGCTCCTCGACGCCGAGGCCATCATCGAGCGGGCGGAGCGCGCCGAGCGCGCGGTCGAGGCCGCGGAGGACTTCGCGGCCCAGGGCCTCGCGATGGGGCTGCGCGGGCTCACCGGATGACGCTCGCTTCCCGCGTCACGGGCTGCTAAGTCGCCGGCCTATGGCGAACCCCACTGCGACCTGTGAGACCTCCCTCGGCACCTTCGAAGTCGAGCTCTTCACCGACAAGATGCCCATCACCGCGGGCAACTTCGTGAACCTCGCCAAGAGCGGCTTCTACGACGGCCTGCACTTTCACCGAGTGATCTCGGGGTTCATGTGCCAGTTCGGCTGCCCCCACAGCAAGGATCCGAACAGCGGCCGCGCAGGCACCGGCGACGGACCGAACGGTCCGATCCAGGACGAGCACCCGGCGGACGCGAAGTTCTCCAACGAGGTCGGCACGCTCTCGATGGCCAACACCGGCCGCCCCAACAGCGGCAGCTCGCAGTTCTTCATCAACACCAAGCACAACGCGTTCTTGGACTTCTTCACCCCCGGCCCGAGCAAGCACCCGGTCTTCGGCAAGGTCGTGAAGGGCATGGACGTGGTGCAGAAGATCGAGAACACCCCGACCGACGCGAACGATCGTCCCCGCACGCCGGTGAAGATGATCAAGGTCACCGTCCAGGGCGCCTGAGTCGTTCGACCGCCGTCACGCCGATTCGCGTGACGCGCCGATTCCCGTCACACAGCCGACGCCCCATGCCGTGTAGCATCGTTGCATGCGCACGAATCTCCTCGGGCTCCTCGTCCTCTCCACCTCGCTGCTCGTGAGCCGCGCGTCGGCGCAGTGCGACTGCGACCACACGCTCGGCACCGACGTCACCGTCGCCGATGGCAGTGCCCTCGGCGTCGAGCCGGGAGATCGCGTCTGCGTGAGCGGCGGCGAGCGCCCTTTCTTGCGCATCCAAGGGTTCATGGGCACCGCCGAGGCGCCCATCACGGTCATCAACTGCGACGGGGTGGTGCGCATCCACAACGAGGACCGCGCGTACGCGCTGGTGATCGAGGGCGCGTCGGAGCACGTGCGCGTCACGGGCACCGGCGATGCGAGCACCGAGTACGGCTTTCGGATCTCGGCCCCCGACACCGATCCCTATCCCGGCGTCGGCGTGTGGATCCAAGGACGCGCCACCGACATCGAGGTCGATCACATGGAGGTCTTCGACACCGGCTTCGCGGGCGTGATGGCGAAGACCGATCCCGACTGCGACGACCGACCGTTCTGGGATGGCTTCGTGCAGCGCAACACCCACCTCCACCACCTCTGGGTGCACGACACCGGCGGCGAGGGCTTCTACATCGGGAGCACCCAGGGCAACGGCTACAACCGCACCTGCGACGGGAGCGCGGTGAACATCCCGCACCACGATCTGTTGGGCGTCGACGTGCACGACGTGCTGATCGAAGACACGGGCTGGGACGGAATCCAGATCGGCTTCGCCACCGACTGCACCTTCCACGACAGCATCATCCGGCGCGTCGGCCTCGAGCGCGTCGAGTTCCAGCAGCAGGGCCTGCAGCTCGGCAGCTCGATCTGCGAGGTGCGGCGCAACGACATCCGCGACGGATCCGCGATGGGGATCATCGTGCTCGACGTCGGCAGCACGCTCATCGCCGACAACGTGATCGCGAACTTCGAAGGCGACGGCATCTACGCCAACCCCCGCGAGGGCGCCGCGGGCACCTACACGTTCATCCACAACACGATCGTCGGCTCGACGGGCCACGCGATCCGCGGCTTCGGGGGCTCGGACGGACGCGCGCTCAACAACCTGCTCTTCGGCAACGCGGGGGGCGACATCGCGCTGCCGTCGGGGGTCGAGGTCGACGACAACGTGATCGCCGCGGACGCCGCGGCGGCGGGCGTCGTCAGCGACACCGATCTGCACCTGACCGACGACTTGATCGCGCGGGGCGCAGGCCGCGATCTGGCCGGCGAGGGCTACGTGCTCGATCTCGATCTGCGCGCCCGCGCGGCGCCGCCTTCCGTCGGCGCGTACGAGCACGTCGCGGACGCGCCCGACGTCGGGCCGATCGACGCCTCCTCCCGGCCCGACGCGTCGAGCCGCAGCGACGGCGGCGGGGACGCTCCGCCCGCGGGCGACGGTTGTGGCTGCCGGGCGCACACCGATCGCAGCGCCGCGGGCACGTGGCTGGCGTCGCTCGCCCTGCTGTCGCTGATCGCGCGGCGACGCCTCCGGTGATCGTCAGCGAGCGGGCGGGCTCTCGAGGCTGACGGCCGGGAGCGCCGGCATCGCGAGATCTTCGCCGCGCGGATACACCCAGAGCACCGTGGGCCAGGTCACCGAGCCGCGGCGGAAGTCGAGGCGCTGGCTGGGATCGAGATCGCCCTCGGGGTTCATCAAGCGGTGATCGGTGGTGAAGCCGTCGACCAAGTAGTCCGTGAGCTCGCCCGCGTGCAGCACGCCGTCGCGTGGCTTGTAGTCGGCCTCACCGAGCACCGCGCGGCGCAAGTACCAAGACAAGTACCCGCCCGCGCGCCGCGGCTCGGCGGTGTCGCTCAAGATGTCCTCGTCGCTCGAGAAGATGCCGACCCGGCCCGGGCGATCGACGAAGTCCTCGGCGAAGCCGCCCGCGTGGCAGCTGTCGAGCGCGAGGATGACGGTGCCCGCGCGGATGCCGTCCATCGCGCTCACCACCTCGTCGTCGGTGACCGGTCCATCGATCAAGACCAGCGTCTCGTCGAGCGCATCGAGCTCGCCGCCCTCGCGCGGGCCGCGCGCGCCGGTCGCCACGGGCTGCACGTTGCCGTGCCCCGAGTAGAAGACGATCACGACGTCGTCGGGCTGCGCCACCCGACCGAGGTTGCGCAGGCCGTCCAAGAAGCCCGCGCGCGTCACCGCGCCGTCGGTGAGCACGGTCTGCTCGTCCACCCGCTGCAGGTGCGCGGCCCGCATCGCGTCGCCGAGCAAGCGCGCGTCGTCGGCGCAGCCATAGAGCCGGCCCGCGCTCACGTACTCCGTGATGCCGGCGTAGAGACCGAGGATGCGCCCCCGGCCGTCGGGGCCGGCGAAGGGACCGGTCGGCGCGGTCTCGGTCCCGTGCAGCACGACGGGGGGACGCACCGAAGTGCGCACGTCGAAGGGACCTGCACCCGTCATCCCGTACGCCGAGACCACGAGCTGGTACTCGCCGGTCGAGGGGATCGCGAGCTCGACGGTGGAGTCGAGCGCGCGCTCGGTTCCGTCCTCGCCGAGATCGTTCGCGTCGTCGTTGATCCAGAGCTCGCCGGTCGGACCCATCACGGTCGCGATGGTGTCGAAGTTCGGCGAGGTGACCCGCACCCGCACGATCGAGCCTCCCTCGCCGTGGAAGCGCACGAAGCTGCGGCCGGGGAACGCGGGATCCGCGCTCGCGCCGCGGCCGAGATCGTGGTGGGTGCGGGTGCCCATCTCGTGCGCTTCGCCGGTGACCGCGTGCGGGCCCACCTCGAGCCGATAGCGGCCCAGCTGACCGGGCGGCGCGGTGGTGACGATCAAGGTGTACGTCGCGGTGATCGGCGCCTCGAGCTCGAGCATCGCGCTCAGATCGGGCGGGAACGTGTCGTCGATCGCGCGCACCCAGCCGTCCGGTCCTTCGAGGCGCAGCATCGGATCGAGCTCGCCCGCAGGCACCCGGATGCGCACCCGCGTGCCCGCAGCCAGATCGATCGTGTAGCGGTGCAGGTAGCGGCCCTGCTCGTCCACCTCGGCGCTCGCATCCAGCGTGGCGTCGAGCGTGCCGTACCCGATCGCGACGGGGCCCGCGTCCGGTGCGGGTGCGGTGTTGTTGCCGCTGGGCGCGGCGTTCACCTCGACCGTCTCGGTCGCGGCGCCACACGCACCGAGCGAAGCGATCAAGAGCGCAGAAGCGAGGCGACGAGACGATCCGGGGAGCTGCATGCGCGCGACCCTACCCAACGCCCGACCCGTCGGCCAGGGGGCCTCAGACGGGGCGTCGCCGGCGCGATTCAAAAGGATCTTCTTTCAGCACTTCGCGGGCGCTCGCGCGTCGAGCCCGGCCCATGAAAGGCGTCGCCCTCTCCTTCTCCCTCGCGCTCACCGCGCTCTGCCTCACGCTCGCCGCGCGCCCTTCGCTCGCGCTCGCGCAGCCCCGCGCCGCGAGCGTGCTCCTCGGGATGGACCGATCCCCCGCGGTGCTCCTCGACGGCGACCGCGCGTGGATCGCGGGCGCCGAGCACGACGCGCTGCCGTCGGCGCTCTGCACCGAGCTGATGTGTCGCCCCGTGGTGCGCGCCGAGGCCTGCGTCACCCCGCGCTGCCCCGGTCCGGGGCGCATGGTGTTCACGAGCGAGCGCATCGCGGACGTCCCGCGCTGGCCCGAGGACCGCGCGGGCTTCGAGACCGCACAGGCCGCGCTCTACGGCGAGCCGTCGCTCGCGCCGCTCACGCACCTCTTCCTCCCGCACCCCGAGCCTCCACCTGCGCCGCCGCGCCCTGCGCGCTTCAGCCACGGACGCGAGGATCGCTGGCGTCTCGAGCTGCTCATGGGCGGCGGGATCGCGACGGGCCTGGTGCACATCAGCCAGCCGATGTGGCAGCTCGATCTCTCCATCGGCTTCCGCTTCGTGCCGGGCGGCATGGAGGACGGGCTCGACGTGATCTACGGCAACCAGTTCGGCTTCGAGGCGAGGGTGCACGTGCTCGGCAACGTCACCGGTCAGCGCGACGACGACCTCGCGATCTTCATGGGGTTGGGACCGGGCTTTTCGTTCGTGCTCGAGGACGAGGCGATCCGCATCCCCCCCGCGATGACGTGGATCGTCCCGGAGTTCGGGGTGGTCGTCCGCACCGATCGCGTGCCGCCCGCAGCGTATGCGGCGTGGTCGCTGCCGATCGCGTTCCTGATCGACGAGCACGTGGGCGTCGAAGCACGCGCGTCGATCTTCCTGATCGACGACTGGTATCCGGGTGACGACGCCGAGGTGCTCGCGAGCCTCAGCGCGCAGCTGCTGTTCCGCTGAGCCTCGATCTCCGTTCGGCCGTTGACCGCGCGCGCGTGTGCGTGGTCTCCTGCTCGAACGGTGGATCGCGGTTGGATCGGCCATGACGACGAGCGCACCAGGGACGCACCGGGTCGCTCCAGCTCCGCGAGCGCGTCGAGCCCCAGCCTTCGCTCCCGCAGCTCGGGGGATGGTGCACTGGTGCCCTGCACCGTCGGGACCGGCACCCTCGGGATCCGCGACGCGATGCGCGAGATCGTCGGCGACGCGGTCCTCGAGCGCGCGCTCGCGAAGCTCCCGGACGAGCTGCGCGCCGAGTACGAGGCGATCAAGCCGGAGAGCTGGGTGCCCTTGGATCTGTCGGCGCAGGTCATCGACGCGGTCGCGATCGAGGCCGGGCGCGAGGTCGAGGCCTTCTTCGAGGAGGTCGTGCGCGCGGGCTCGCTGCGCTCGATCAACCGCTTCTACCGGACGCTGCTCCGCTTCGCGTGGGACGAGATGCTCGTCGCCAAAGCGGCGGGGACCTACAGCCACATCCGCAACGTGGGCCGCTTCGAGGCCACGCTGCTGAGCGCGGGGCACGCCGTCGCGCACCTGCGGGACTGGCCGAACCTCACCGAGCGCCACGCGCGCTCGATGGGCTACACGATGGAGGCCTTCATCCTCGCGGCGGGCAAGCGCGACGTGCGGGTGACCGTCACGCTCGATCCGCCGGCGCGCGCCGGCGTGGCGCCGAGCAGCGCGACCTACGACTGCCGCTGGCGTGGCGCGTTCGGCGCGGTGCTCTGAGCGTCCATCCACGCTGGTGTTCTGCTGCGGCCGCTGGCTGGCGCTCGGGTGCTGCGGCGTCGTGCCGACGACGATCAGCGCGAGACGAGCTCTTCGTCGTCCGCTTCGTCTTCGCTCGCTTCGTCCGCTTCGCTCGCTTCGTCGTCTTCGCTCGCCTCGTCTTCGCTCGCTTCGTCTTCGTCGTCGCCGAGCTCGGCGTCGCCTTCGAAGTCGCCCGCCTCGTCGTACGCATCGCTCGCGGCGACCGGCTCTTCGACGCGGTAGCGATGCGCCGGCACCTCGTCGCGCTCGTCGCCTTCGGCCAGATCCACCGCAGCGCGGAACGCGTCGCGCACCTGCTCTTGGAGCAGCATCACCTGGCGGGCGGCGGGCGCCCGCAGCAGCGGCGCGAGGATCGCGCCCGCGACCGGCGCGATCCAGAGGATGCTGCTGAGGGCCGTCGTCGTGCCCACGTCGAGCCCGACGAGCAACAGCGACGCGCCCGCGGCGGTAGCGGCGATCGTGGTGAGCGCCGTGCGGATGTGGTGCACTCGCTCTCCGGCATCGAACGCCCAGTCGAGGTGCAGCGAGGTGCGATCGCCTTTCGTCTCCAGCACGAAGCGGCCATCGGTGGAGCGCACCGAGCTCGCGCCCACGTTCATCGACAGACCGAGCCGCGTGCGCAAGAGCGACGCGATCGCCTCGCGCTTCGTCGCGTCCACCGCCTCGTCGAGCTCCGCGCTCAGCCGGATCGACGAGGGCACACCCAGCGCGCCGTCCGCGCCGAGGGCGACGTCGATCTCCGTGTCCGGCCGACCCCCCGCGGTACGTCCGTCGATCGCGTCGAGCCGCGCGAGCGCGTCGTCCAGCTCGGCGCGGAGGCGCGCGCCGTCGTCCTCGAGCGCAGCCCGATCATCCCGATAGCGCGACATCGATCAGGTACCCGCCACCCTCACTCGGGCAGCACGCCGTCCGGCACACAGAGCATGAACCACACGTCGTCGTCGCCGATCGTGGCGCCGATCGGAGCGCATCGGTGGCTCCCGGGACAGCTCCCGTCGTTGCAGCAGACGTCTGCACACTGCCCGGCGACGCAGAAGCCGTCGCGGCACCCCTCGTTGCTGGTGCATCCCATTCCGGTGGTTCCGCGGCCGGTCGTCGGCGGCGCGACACACGCCGTGACGACCGAACCCGAGCTCAGCCGGTAGTCGCACACGGGCTGGTAGTACGCGGCGGTGAACACCGCCGAGTACTGCCCGGTGCAGTCCGCCGTGGACCCGCACGGGTTCGCGCACGCCCCGTTCGTGAGACAGACACCATGGCTGCAGGGGACCGGCGCGCCGAAGAAGTCGCAGACCTGCCCGTTGCCCAGTGGCACCTCGGGCATGCAGAGCATCCCATCGAACGAGTGGGTCGAGCCGCTCGCGGTGTAGGTGACGGAACCGAGGCGGCACGAGCCCGGACAATCGGAGGGCTCGCTGCACAGCTCGGCGATCGCGTCGCCGTACACCTCGCTCGTCACGCACGAGCGCGCTCCGGTGCCCGGCGCCCAGCATCGCTGCCCGGAGGCACAGTCGCTGCTCGAACAGCAAGCTGCTCCACAGATGCCCGCATGATCCCCAGGCGGCAGTAGCATCGCCTCGCGGGCGAGGCAGAGGTTGGAGGCGCACTCGCTGTCGTCGTCGCAGTCCTGTCCGATCACGCCGAGCGGAGGAGGCTCGCAGACGCCCGCGGCGGAGCACACCAGCGGCGACGGGCACTCTTGGCCCTCGACGTTGCAGTCGGGCGGCGGCGCGGCGCACCGTCGGGTGACGCTGTCGCAGACCTCGTTGCCGGGGCAGATGATGAGGCGGCAGTCCTCGAGCTCGAAGCACATCGGGCTCGCCGCGCCAGGCAGGCGCTGACAGACCGAGCCGAGTGGACAGACGCTCCCCACGTCGCTCTCTCCCGTCGCGGGATTGCAGTCGTCGTCGAGGCCGTTGCAGACCTCCATCGCGGCAGGAAACCCGAGCGTCGGGCTGCCCGGGTGCACGGACGAGTTGCTGTCGTCGCAGTCGGGCGGATCGTCGTTGGTGGGGCACGCCGAGACGCGATCCATGTCGTTGTCGACGTCGAGGCCTTCGTCGGCCATGCCGTCACAGTCGTCGTCCGTCCCGTTGCAGATCTCGCTGGTGCAGCCCTCGATGCAGGACCCGCCGACGCAGCGAAACCCCGGCTCGCGACACGGCGAAGTGGTCTCGTTGCCTTCGTCGATCAAGCCATTGCCGTTGTCGTCGAGCCCGTTGCACTCGTCGTAGGTGATGGTGCAGAACGAGTTCACGCACTCGGAGCCCGGGGGGCAGGGATCGACGTCGACGATCTCGCAGCGAACGGGGCCCGGAACGATCGGGCCGCCGACGACGGCGCTGCAGGCGACGCTCAGAAGCAGTGGCAGCAGGGACGACCAGCGCAACATCAGAACATCCCTCCCACCTCGAGCGTGAAGCCCCCGGGCCCGAAGCTGACGGACGCGGTGGTGTCGCTCGGCCAGACCTCGTAGGTCCGCTCGCGAAAGACGTAGAGACCGATCGCGGTGACGAACGCCGCGACGCTGACGCCGCCCGTGATGTCCGCCGCGAGCCCGAGGCCCTGGGCGATCCCGAGCTGCGCGTCGCGATCCTCGAGCGTGCCGTCTCGACCGAGCGTCCACTGATCGACGTTCTGCCGCATGACGAGCGCGGTGATCCCCATCGCGCCCGCGCCGAGCGCGAGCACCGCGCCCGTGACCGCGACCCCCCAGAAGGCTCCGTCCGCGACGCCGCGCTCGCGCACGAACGTCGGCCCCTCCTCCATCGTCCCCACGTCCTCGACGGTCGGCGGCGGCGCCGCGTTGTCGCGCGCGCCCCGCAGGCGGGACAGCGTGGTCTCGGTCTGGGCGCGCTCTTCGGGCGAGGCATCCGGCGTCACCGCGAGCAGGCGCTCGTACGTCGCGATCGCGCGGTCGTACTCGCCCATCAGCTCGTAGACCCGGCCCAAGTTGTAGAGCAGGGTCGGCGCGGACGGATCGAGCACCAGCGCGCGCTCGAGCTCTTCGGCCGCCTCGGGGTAGCGCCCGTTGCGGTAGTGCTCGCGGGCCGACTCGAAGAGCACCATGGCCTCGGCCGGCGGCTCGTGGCCCGTCGCTTGGGCGCGCGCGCCCGAGGTGCCGAGCGCGGCCGACAGGAGCGTCGCGACGAGCACGATGCGCAGGACCCCAGCGCTGGCGATCGCGTGCATGCTCGGGGTTCGAGGGTACCGGTGCTTGCCCATATCTGAAAGCCCCGCGAGCGGTTCCGGCCGCACGAGGGACCGCTAGATACGAAGTTCCTGGGTAGGCGCAAGTGTGTCCTGCGCGCAGACGCACCGTTGACCCAGGCCCGCCATCACGGCTACACGGGCGGGCATGGTCACGCTCGCTCCGCCCGCTCCCACGGTTGCACAGGCGCGCGTCGCCGCCGTCGTCCACGCGCCCGCCCGCGAGGCGCTCATCGAGCGCGCGATCGCCGCCTACGACGGAGGGCTGCGGATGCTCGTCTTGCCCGTGAGCATCCCGTTCGTCGCGGAGATCGCCGCCGAGATCGCCGATCGCGCGGACGACCTCACCGTGGGGATCTCGGACGTCGTCGATCTCGAGCACGTCTCGATCGCGCTCGCCGCGGGCGCATCGTTCGTGCTGCTGACGGGCCTCGACGAAGAGCTCGAGAAGAACGCCGAGGGTCGAGGCTTGAGCGTGGTGCCCTCGATCGCCACCCCGAGCGAGCTCGTCGTCGCGCGCAAGCGCCAGCAAGGCCTCGTGGCCGCGTACCCCGTCGGCTACATGGGCGGCTCCCCCTACTTCGGACGCCTCGCGCGCATCCAGCCCGAGCGCCCCTTGGCCGCCGCGGGCAACATCGGGCCCGATGACGCGCCCGCGTACCTCGAGGCCGGCGCGCAGGTGGTGATCGTCGATCACGGACTCTTCCCAGCCGACGACGATCCCGCCTCGAGCGAGGTCATCAGCCTGCGCGCGGGCGCGCTCGTCGAGGTGTGCGGCGAGATCATCCCGCGGCCGAGCCGGCCTTGAGGCGTTGCGAGCGCGTGTGGCCCTCGACTAGAGTGCTCCGCATGCGCTCAGGGATGTTGCTCTTGCTCGCGCTGGCCGCGGGCGCCTCCGCGAGCGGCTGCGGCAACCGCGCGGCGCTCTGCCTCGAGACGGAGATCGCGATCAACGACGCGATCCAGCGCTGCGACCCGCGCCAGCCGTACGTGCCTTTCTATCTGGAGGATCACCCCGACATCGAGGGGTGCCCCTACGTGAACCAGATCAACGACGAGGCCGAGATCACCCACCAGTGCTTGCCCTGGCTCGCCGAGGTCAGCTGCGCCGAGCTCAGCTCGCTCGACACCTTTCCGGACTTCTGCAGCCCACGCGACCACTTCGTCTTCGTCTACACCGGGGAGTTCCCCGAGCCCGAGGCGCTCACGACGGCGCCCTGAACGAAGAAGGGCCGGGAGCTTTCGCTTCCGACCCTTCGTTTCGTCCCTTCTTCAGGGCTCCTCGGTATCTTTTGAGATTTGGACGAGTGGGGGATCGAACCCCAGACCTCTAGAGTGCGATTCTAGCGCTCTCCCAGCTGAGCTACACGCCCGAGGCAAGTGAGGCGCCGAAGCTAGCAGGCGCTTTGCTCCGCGCAAATTGTCTCTCGCGCGATTTCACTCCGGACCGCGGCCCTCGCGCTTGGCGAGGCGCTGGGCCTCGCGAATGGTGGCGAAGAAGTCCTTGAGCAGCTGGCTCGCCTCGTCCTTGCGCACCCCCGCGGTGAGGGCGAAACGGTGGTTGAGCCGGGGATCGGACCCGATCGGATACAGCGTGCTGGTCGCGCCCGCCTTGGGATCGTCGGTCGCGAAGACGACCCGATCGACCCGCGCGTTCACCAGCGCCCCGGCGCACATCGGACAGGGCTCGAGGGTCACGTAGCAAGTCGCGCCGCTCAGGCGCCACGTGCCGAGCGCGGTCGCCGCGTCACGCAGCGCCAAGAGCTCGGCGTGCGCCGTGGGATCTTGGATGGCCTCACGCTCGTTGCGACGCCGCGCGATGATCTTGCCCTCGTGCACGATCACGCTGCCCACCGGCACCTCGCCGACGTCGCGCGCGCGCCGCGCCTCCTCGAGCGCCTCGTCCATGAAGCGCTCGTCGTCGCTGCGCTCGTCGTCGCGGAGCTGCTCGATCGGGGCGGTCATGCGCGCGGACTTGTAGCCTGTTGCGCGCCAACGCGCCCCGCAGTAGACCCCGGGCACTTGTGGCCCTGCCAACGCTGGCCCGTCAACCCTGCCAGGCCCGGAAGGGAGCAACAGTCGCGGTGACCAGCGTGTGGCGGGGCCTTTCCCGTCCGTCCGCGGCTCTCCTCCCTTCCCGCTGCGCGATGGGACGGCGCGGCTTTCGGGCGCCGATCGCTCGGTTGGGGTAGACCGACGATCCGTGGAACGCGACGCAACGAAGCTCTTGGGCGAGGCCAACGCCCTCGCGAGCCAAGGGCGCTACGAGGACGCGATCGGCGCGTACGAAGCGGCGATCGCCGCTGCGCCCGAGCTGCGCGGCTACCGCCTCGTGGTCGGCGAGATGCTCTTCGAGCTGCAGCGCTACGAAGCGGCTGCGTTGGTCTTCGAAGAAGTCGCGCTCGAAGATCCCCAGCGCGCGCAGGCGTTCGAGGCGCTCGCCCGCGCCCGACAGCTGCTCGGCGATCCGTTCGGCGCGATCGCGGCGATCGATCGCGCGGTGAGTCTCGCGCCGCAGTGGGCCGAGGCGATCTACCTGTCGGCGCAGCTCTGCGCCGAGGCGGACATGGTGGAGGAGTCGCGCCGGCGCCTCGACGTCGCGATCGGCCTCGACCCGCGCCTCGTCGCGCGCGCCAGCGAGGACGGCCTCCGATGATCGGGCGGCGATGCGCCCTCGCCCTCTTGCTGACGGCGTGCAGCTGTGGGCACAGCGAGCGCGAAGCGCCACGCGCCGAGCGCACCGAACACTCGAGCGGGGCGGCGTCGGGATCACCCGCCCTCGAGGAGGTCGCGGTCGCGCCCGAAGCGCCGCCCGCCGATCCGCCAGACGTCGAGCTCTCGGTGGAGGTCGATCCGTACGCGCGGGTCTCGCTCCGCGTCATGAACCGGAGCGACGCGCGCCAGCACGTCGGCAGCACGCTGCGCCTCGAGCGGAGCGGCGGCGAGGGGTTCGAGGACGCCGAGCTCGGCACGTTCCAGCTGGGCGCCGAGCTGTCGGACGAAGGCTGCGTCGAGCTCGCGCCGGGCGCGGAGCTTCGCGGCACCTGGTCGTGCTTGCGCGCCGACGCCGAGGGGCTGGT
>CAYZQM010000033.1:0-10886 GCA_964480175.1 uncultured Sandaracinaceae bacterium | reverse complement strand
CTGCGCGATGGCCCCCGCCGGCAGCTACCGCTTCATGGCCCAGAGCTGCGAGCCAGGCGGACGCACCGAGTCGGCCTCCTTCGAGTTCGTGCCGCGATGAGCGCGCCGCGCGTTCGCTTGGCGCAGCCCGAGCTCGACGACGCCGAGCACAGCGCGATCGCCGCGGTGCTGTCGAGCGGCATGCTGGTGCAGGGCGCGCAGGTCGAGCGCTTCGAGCGCGCAGTGGCCGAGCGCGTCGGACGCGAGCACGCGATCGCGGTGACCAACGGGACCGCCGCGCTGGAGCTCGCGCTCGAGTGCCTCGATGCGCGCGGCCACGAGGTGCTGGTGCCTGCGCTGACCTGGCCTTCGCCCGCGCACGCCGCGCTGCGCGCCGGCGCGTCGCTCGCGCTCGCCGACGTCGATCCCGCGCTGTGGAACGTGACCCCCGAGCTCGCGCGCCGAGGGGCGTCCGAGCGCACGAAGATCGTGATCGTCGTCGATCAGTTCGGGGCGCCGGCCGACGTGCCCGGTGTCGCGCGCGCGCTCCCGGATGCGCTGGTGATCGAGGACGCCGCCTGCGCCATCGGCAGCCGACTCGACGGCGCGCCGTGCGGATCGTTCGGCGTCTTCAGCACGCTCTCGTTTCACCCGCGCAAGGTCATCACCACCGGCGAGGGCGGGATGCTGCTGACCGACGAGCCCGAGCTCGCGGCGCGCGCGCGCATGCTGCGCAACCACGGCCAGCGCGGCCCGGGCGAGTTCGGGGCGGCGGGCCCGAACCTGCGCCTCACCGAGATGCAGGCCGCGATGGGCCTGGCCCAGCTCGACAAGCTCGAGGCGATCGTCTCGCGCCGCCAGGCGATCGGCGCGCGCTACCGGGAGGCGCTGGGTGCGGGCTCGATGCAAGCGCTGTTGCCCGGCGCGTCGTGGGACCAGTGGAACCACCAGACGTTCGGGCTCTTGCTCGAGGCGAGCGAAGATCCCGCCGCCGTCCTCACCCGCATGCGCGAGCGAGGCATCGAGTGCGGGCGCCTGAGCTACGCGCTGCACACCCTGCGCCGAACGCGTCCTCGATCGCGCCATCGCGCTGCCGCTGCACACGAAGATGAGCGACGAGGACGTCGAGGCGGTGATCGCCGCGCTGGCCGAAGCGCGCTGAGACAAACCTGACAGTCGGGTGACAACGGGCGCGGCTAGGGTCTGCGCATGACCAAGACCCACACTGGAAGCTGTCACTGCGGCGCTGCTCGTTTCGAGATCGATCTCGACCTCGGAGGGAAGGCGACGCGCTGCAACTGTTCGATCTGCACCAAGACCATGGTGACGGGCGCGAGCGCCAAGCCCGCCGCCTTTCGCCTCCTGACGCCCAAGTCCGAGCTCTCGAGCTACACGATGAGCCCGGTCGCCACTCGCTACTTCTGCCCCAAGTGCGGGATCCACCTCTTCGGCGAGGGTGACATCCCCGAGCTGGGCGGCGCGTTCGTGAGCGTGAACGTGAACGCGCTCGACGACGTCGATGTCGGCCAGCTCGAGATCAGCCACTGGGATGGCCGGCACGACAACTGGCAGGCGGGCCTGCGCGATCGCCCCTGGCCCATCTCGGTCTGACTCCGCCGTCGTGAGTCAGCGCTCGGCGCGCGGGAGATCGCGGGCCATGATCACCCGGCCGTCGTCGGGCAGGCCGCGGGCGCGATCTTCGGCGCGGCTCGCCTTCAGGCCTTCGCTCAGCTCGTGCTCCTCGAGCACCCGGAAGCCGAGCGAGCGGTAGAACGGCGCGTTCCACGGCACGAACGAGAGCGTCGAGAGCGTCATGCGCGGCAGGTGATGGCCGTAGCCCCACGCGAGCGTGGCGATCACCAGGGTGCGGCCGAGGCCCTTGCGCCCGTGCTCGGGCAGCACGTCGAGCTCGAACAGGTGTGCCTCACCATCGAGCGCGCCCACCAGCGCGAAGCCGACTACGCCGTCGTCGGGGTGGGTGGCGACGAAGAGCCCGCGGTCGCGTACCCCGCGCTGGAGCGCCTCGAGCGGGGTGACGACCGTCCCCATCACGTCGGCGAGATCGAACGCCGCGAAGCGCACCGCGGCGCGCCGCTCGATCTCGGTGCAGCGACCGAGCTCGCCCTCGGTCGCCAAACGCACCCGGTAGCCCTCCGGCGGGGCGAACATCGAATCAGACCTCGGTCGGGCCCATCGGCGCGGTCTCGAGGAAGGTCCACTTCTCGTTCTCGCGCTGCACCCGGTTGAGCTCCCACTGATCGCGCAACAGCGCGACCGGGTGTCCGTCGACGTCCGTGACGGCCATCGGGATGCGCGCGTCTTCGAGATCCTTGGTGCCGCTCGCGCCCTTCACCCAGCGGGCGAAGCCGTAGCCCAGGCGATCGAGCGCGACCTTCGCGCCGTACTCGTGCTCGAGCCGGTAGGCGAGCACGTCGAACTGCAGCTGACCGACCACGCCCAGGATCGGATCCTTCTCCCGACCCGGCTGGAAGAAGAGCTGCGTCGTGCCCTCTTCGGCGAGCTCGTCGATGCCCTTCTGCATCTGCTTGCGCTTCATGGGATCGAGCAGCGTCGCGCGCGCGAAGTGCTCGGGCGAGAAGCGGGGCACCGAGTCGAAGGTCACGGGCGGGTTGCCGGTGCTCAGGGTGTCGCCGATGCGGAAGATGCCCGGGTCGTGCAGGCCGACGACGTCACCCGGCCAGGCCTCGTGCACGGTGGTGCGCTCGGCGGCGAAGAGCTGCTCGGCGCGCGCCAGCCGGATCTCCTTGCCGAGCCGGTAGTGATGGACGCGCATCCCGCTCTCGAACTTGCCGGAGCAGATGCGCATGAACGCGATCCGGTCGCGGTGGTTCGGGTCCATGTTGGCCTGGACCTTGAAGACGAACGCGGTGAACCGGTCGTCGCCCGGCTGCACGGTGCCCACCGTCGTCTGGCGCGGGCCCGGCATCGGACAGATGTCCTTGAAGGCCTCGAGGAACGGCTCGACCCCGAAGTTGGTCAGCGCGCTGCCGAAGAAGACCGGCGAGAGCTCGCCCGACAGGAAGCGCTCGCGATCGAACGTGTCGCCCGCGCCGCTCAACAGCTCCACCTCGCCGCGGAGATCGGCGGCCAGCGCCTCGCCCGCGATGCGATCGATCTGCGGATCGTCCAATCCCCGCATCTGCATCGGGACGCGCGAGGCGTTCTTCGCGGTGCGATCGAACGTGAGCACGCTCTTCTGATCGAGGTCGTAGACGCCCTTGAACTGATCGCCGGAGCCGATGGGCCAGGTGCGGGGCACCGTCTTCATCTCGAGCGTCTCTTCGATCTCGCTCATCAAGCCGAAGGGATCGCGCGCCGGGCGATCGAGCTTGTTCACGAACGTGACGATCGGCGTGCCGCGCATGCGGCAGACGTGGAAGAGCTTCTTGGTCTGGGCCTCGACGCCCTTGGCCGCGTCGATGAGCATGATCGCGCAGTCGGCCGCGGTGAGCGTGCGGTAGGTGTCCTCGGAGAAGTCCTGGTGGCCCGGGGTGTCGAGGAGGTTGTAGCGGATGTCCTCGTACTCGAACTGCAGCACGGAGCTGGTGATCGAGATGCCGCGCTTGCGCTCGAGCTCCATCCAGTCCGAGGTGACCGCGCGCTGCTGCTTGCGCGCGTGCACGGCGCCGGCCGAGTGGATCGCGCCTCCGTAGAGGAGGAGCTTCTCGGTGAGGGTCGTCTTGCCCGCGTCGGGGTGAGAGATGATGGCGAAGGTTCGCCTTCGCTGGTGTTCGGTGGTGGTCACGGCTCGGTCGTCGGTGCGCGGAGGGCCCGAGGTGTAGTCCATGCGGGCGTCGGTCGCGAGGGACGCGGTGTCGGACGCCATCGCGAAGACGGGCTGCCGATGCTGGGTGGCTGGCTGCGCCGCTGGGATCGCGGCACGCTCTCGGCATGGGCGAGCCTCGCGACCCAGGCGATCTCCGCGGTCCCGTCTCGATGCGGACCCGGCGCGCCGAGCGGTGCGTGCGCTGCCACCTCGCGCACGAGGCGTGTCTCTGCGGGATGATCGAGCCCATCGCGGTGCGCACGTCCATCGCGCTGCTCGTGCACCACGTCGAGACCCACAAGACGACGCACACCGGTCGCCTCGCGTCGCTCGCGATGGGCGCGCGGTACGTGCGCTGGGGCGATCCTCGCCTCGCGCCGCCGACCCCGATCGAGGGCCCGGTGCTCCTGCTCTTTCCGACGCCCGACGCGCGCCTTTTGCGCCCGGAGGACGCGGACGGCAACGCCACGCTGGTGGTGCCCGACGGCACCTGGCCCCAAGCGCGACGCATCGCGCGCCGCGTGTGTCGCCAGTGGCCCGGCCCGGTCACCGCCGTACGCATCGCCAAGGGCGCGCCGAGCCTCTACCCGTTCCGCTCGACCGAGCGCGAGGACGCGCTGTGCACCTTCGAGGCGCTCTTGCACGCGCTCGCCGTGCTCGAAGGAGCGGAGCGCGGCCCGACCGTGAAGGACCAAGCGCTCGCGCTCTTTCAGCGCTTCGTCCTGCGCCAGTCGAGGGCCTCGCAGCTCGAGTAGCGCCGTGAGCGACCGTTCGATCGATCGTGTGTTCATCCAGGAGCAGGGACTGGGTCGCCTGCTCCAGGAGATGCAGGACGCGCAGAGCGCAGCCCTCGCACGAGGGATCGACGTGACCCTGTTCCTCCCCAAGCGGATGGAGCGTCGACAGCTGCCGCTCTCACCTCGCACGCTCGTCGTGGGTGAGATCTCGATGGTCGAGGCCGCGCTGCGCCAGCTGGGCGTCGAGCCTCCGCCCGACGACAGCTACCCTGCACCGCTCGCGCCCTTTCTCTCGCGGCGCGTCTGGCCGAGCACCCTGGGCGAGGTCGAGCAGCGCTACCTCGATGGGGACGCCGAGCCCGTATTCGTCAAGCCGCGCGATCGACTCAAGCGCTTCACCGGCTTCGTGATCGACAGCCCTTCGAGCCTCCGCTCCGCTGGGACGACGTCCCGAAGGGCGGCGGTGTGGTGCAGCGAAGTCGTCCGGTTCGTGAGCGAGTGGCGCGCCTACGTGATCGACGCAGCGGTGATCGACGTGCTGCGCTACGAGGGTGACGCGGCGTGTGCGCCGGAGCGCGCGGTGATCGACGAGGCCGTCCGGCTGTGGTCTGCCGCCGGGCACGCCGCACGCGGTTATGGGATCGACTTCGGTGTCCTCGAGGATGGACGCACCGCGCTCATCGAGCTCAACGACGGCTACGGGCTCGGCAACTACGGACTCGCTGCCGAGTCGTATCTCGACCTGTGCATCGCGCGCTGGGAGCAGCTCGTCGGCGAGTGAGGAGGTGCCGGCGCCCCTTCTCGTCGGGTCGGCGTCGATGCACCATCCGCCGATGGTTGCTCCGTACTCGCGAGCCGAGGGTCTGTCGTGACGGCCGTCGCCGAGCTCTTTGCGGCGCGGCGCTTCGTCGAGGCGCTGCCGATCCTCGAGGCGAGGCTCGCCGAGGATCCGCACGACTGGGGGGTGCTCGCGGATCTCACGGTCGCGAGAAAGCACGCGGGTGACTTCGAAGGCGTCCGCGCCGCGGGCACGCGGGCGCTCGAGCTCGGGATGCCCGCCGACGACGGCTCCGCGTGGAACGTCGGGATCGCCGCCACCGCGCTCGGCGACTGGGCGCTGGCGCGGCAGATCTGGGCGGGCCTCGGCATACCGATCGAAGCAGGCGAGCATCCGATCGACGACGAGCGCTTCGGCGGTGCGTTCGTGCGGGTGGGCGGCGATGCGCCCGAGGTGCTCTGGTGCAGGCGGCTCTGCCCGGCGCGCGCGCAGGTCGTGTGCGTGCCCTTCCCCGAGAGCGGTCGCCGCCACGGGGACGTGCTCCTTCACGACGGCGAGAGCCGCGGTCGTCGGCAGATTGGCAAGGCGTCGTTGCCGGTCTTCGACGAACTCGCCGTCGTTCAGCGCTCGCCGTTCTCGACCACGATCGTGCGCATCGAGGCGAGCTCGAACGAGGACGTCGACGCGCTCGGGCGCGCGCTCGGAGATGCGTGCGTCGCGTGGGAAGACTGGACCGACTCGGTCGCGTTCCTCTGCGCCGCGTGCAGCGCGGGGACGTGCGCCAGCCATCCGCCGCAAGGGACGTGGAACCGGACGCGGGCCGTCGGGCTCGCCACGACACGCCGCATCGAGGACGCGGCGCTCGCCGCATGGGAGGCGGGCGCCGCGGGACGCGCGATCATCGAGATCTTGGAAGAGGGCCCCGAGGGCTGACGGGCCGAGCTCGACACGCTCCGCTCATCGAGGCGTTGCCTTGCGAACGTGCGCTCGCGGCTCGTCCGATCCGCCGGTGCAAGCCGCTCTGAAAGCCACCATCGCCGAGGTGATCGCGCGTCATCCGCGCGTCGCGGCGGCGTGGGTCTTCGGATCACTCGCGCGAGGCGAGGAGCGAGCCGACAGTGATCTCGACGTCGCGGTGCCGCGCGCGGGCTGACGACCTCAGTCCAAGATCGCGCAGCTCGCGGTCACGTCGGCGGTGTTGTTCTCGTCCCGACACTCGATCGCGTCGGGCACGCCGGGATCGCCGTCGTCGTTCGCGATCACCCGGAAGGTGATCGGCTCGCCCCCGCGCGCGCCCAGGTCGTAGTCGATCGCGTGCGCCTCGCTCTCGCCGGGCAGGAGCAAGCGCGTGGTCGTCACCCGTCCGACGAGCACGAAGGATCCCGCCTCTTCGACGTAGACCGCGATCACCGCGCCAGCCGGCAGCGCGCCCCAGCCCTGGTTCTGCACCCGGAAGTTCAACGTCATGCGGCTCGCGCACGCGCTCAGATCGACCGCGAGATCGATGGGCGCGAGATCCGCGAGGTTGGTCGCGCCGGGCTGCACGTTGAGGCGGAAGTTGTTGAGGCCCGAGCTCGACCAGTTGGGCCGCTCGTGGCGCGGGATGGCGCCCGACTCGCTCACGTTGGTCACGTGGTAGGTGTGCTGATTCCAGATGCGGCGGGTGCGCACCCAGTCGCGGGTGGGCGAGGCGAAGACCCGGATGCCGTTGGTGCCCACGTTCTCCCCGGCGGCGATGCGGCCGAGCTCACAGGTCCCGAGATCGGGGGTGGTGGGACAGGAGGTGAAGGGCCCCGCGTAGTTGTTCGACGCGATCACGATCTCCGCGTGCCCGTCGTCGTCGACGTCGGCCACCACCGGATACTCCCAGAGCGTCGCGGTGGTGTTGCAGAGGCAGAAGTTCACGGCGCCGTCGCGACCTCCGTACACCCGCAGCCAGTAGTGATCGTTGTAGACCACCTCGGCGATCCCATCGCCGTCGAAGTCGAAGACGCTGGAGCCGGTCTTGCGCGAGCTCCGATCATCGGAGATCGACGACCAGCGCACCGTCCCGTCGGGCTCGAAGACCGCGTACGCGTACGCGCCGGCAGCGGCGATCTCGGGCTCGGGATCCTCGTCGAAGTTCGCGATCGTCGGCGGACCGCCGCCGCCGATGGTGCCGGCGCTCACGTCGCTCGGCGTCGCGCGCCCCGCGTTCAGATCGACCGGGCCCCAGAGCAGCGTCCCGTCGGATCGGAACGCGCGCAGCTCGCGGTTGCCCGCATAGGGCGCAGGCGTGAACGCGCTGTAGACGACGACGACCTCGGGCGAGCCGTCCAGATCGAGGTCGCCGACGGAAGGGTAGCCGTCGAGGAACTCGGTCGTGTGGTCGTAGTAGATGTCGCCGTTCGCTCGATACGCGACGTTGCCGCCGATGACCTCCATCGATCCGTCGCCGTCGAGATCGGCCGCGGTGGTGTAGTCGCACGGCGAGTGCGACGAGGTCGCCCAGCCGCCCTCGCCGACGCACGCGCGGTGCCACTCGAGCGCGCCGGTCACCGCGTCGAGCACCGTGTAGCGGACGATCACCTCGGGCGTTCCGTCCGCGTCGAGATCGGCCAAGTGAGGCGCGGCCATCCCGCACACCGCGTTGGGATCGCTGGCTCGCCAGAGCAACGTCCCGTCGTGGTTGAAGGCGACGAGGTTGCCGATGCCGTCGCTGTCGGAGCCGCACGCGACGATCTCGTTGAAGCCGTCGCCGTCGATGTCGCCGATCGCGAGCTGCGCGCCGGGCGAGACCCGGTGCGCGGGATCGACGATGTCGAGCACGCTGCTTCCATCGGCCCCCGAGACCACGCGGATGATCCCGTCCGTGGTGTAGTTGCCGCCCGCGAAGGTGGTGAAGATCACGTCGGGGACCTCGTCGCCGTCGATGGGCGCGACCAGCGGGGTCATCATCACCTGCCGGTACGCCGGCTCCGCCGCGCCGGTGCCGTCCCAGTGCCAGAGCAGCGTCGGGGTCACCTCGCCGCCGCTCGGGTTCGCGACGCACGCCTCGCCTCCGGGCTGCGGCAGGCAGCGGCCCAGCGTGGGCTCGCAGTACTCGTCGTTCTCACAGTCGACGAAGTCCGCGCACGGGGTGACCGGAAGGAAGCACGCGCCGCTCGCGCAGACCTCGCCCGCGCCGCAGCACACGTCGTCGCCTGCGGCGTCGCGGCAGCGCACCTCGCTGCCGCAGTCCAGGCGGCACAGCGCGCCGTCGCAGACCTCACCGGCGCCGCAGCAGGTCGATCCGCACAGACCGTCGCGCGGACAGCAGGTGCTCTCGCTGCCGCACACCTCGGTGCTCGTGCAGCAGTCGCCGCCACACGCGCGCTCGGTCGCGCCGCACGCGCCTGCGTCAGGTAGAGGGGCGTCGTTCCCGGCGTCGAGCCCGCCGTCGGGCGGCGGCACGCAGCGCATGTCGATGCACACCTGCCCGCCTCGGCAGTCGGTGCTGACGGTGCAGGTATTCGTCGGCGTGCCGCAGTCGCAGCCTGCGAGCGCGACGAGCGTGAGCGAGAGCGTGAAGAGCGCGAGGCGAGAAGAAGGCATCCCGCGAGGCTCGCACACTTCTCGCGCACTTCGCTCCCGTTCCGGGGCGCCGCGACGAAGGGCTCTTGTGAGTTCTGCTCACAGTCGGCGCCTGGACGGCGGGCGGCGGCCCGCATAGGAGCGCGCGCATGATCCGCTTGATCGCCCCCACGCTCTCGGTCCTTCTCGCGCTCGGCTGCTGCTTCGGCGGCGGCGTGCCCACCCCCGCGCCGACCGTGGCGCCCGTGGTGCCGGCCCCGCCGATCATGCCGACGATGCCCGGCGTCGCGCCGAGCACGCTGCCCGGCGCCGGCGCGCTGCCCACCAACCCGCCGCTGAGCTTCGCGGGCGTGACGGGGCCGCTGCCGATGATCGGGGTCGCGCCGGGCAGCCCCGGTGAGATCCTCACCTCGGGCACCGCGACGGTGCGCATCGCCTCGGGCTCGCTGCCCGGCGTCGCCTCGGGCACGGTCTGCTCCTACGCGCAGTTCCGGGTGGATCCCTCGGTCAGCAGCTTCGAGTGCCGGTGGAACGTCACCTGCGGCACCAACGTGGTGTACGGCCTCGGCGACGCGGGCTTTCAGCCGGCCTGCGCCCAGTCGCTGCCCGGCGTGTTCGTGATGGACTCGGCGATGACCAGCAGCGATGGCGACGGCATGTTCATCTTCAACTCGGGCGGGATGACCATCGGCGACGACAGCGGCCCCCTCGGCCCCTTCAACCTGACGCTGACCGTTCCCTGAGCGCGGATCCGAGGCCGTTCGATTCCGCGTGGAATCAAACGGATCGGTGCTCTAGGCTCGGCCGCCGATGCGCTTTCTTGCTGTTCCCTTCGTCGTGCTCCCGCTCGTCCTCGTCGGCTGCCCCGGCCCCGTCGTGGTCCCCGACGCGCCGATGATCACCGGCAACCCGGTGGGCGCGAGCTGCGCGAGCGGCGACGACTGCGCGAGCGGGATGTGCCTGCCGGGAGAGAACGTGTGCACCGCGCCCTGCGCGAGCAGCGCCGAGTGCGGCTCGCTGGTGTGCGGTCGGGCGACGTGTGACGCCGCGGAGGGCTGCGCGATGTGCGTGCCGGCGTGCGGCGTCGGCGACTTCACCTGCGTCGATGGCGTCTCGACGGCGTGCGCGCTGGTGACCGACGAGCGCTACTGCCTCGACTGCGGCTGCAGCGACAGCATCGAGCACTGCGTGCGGGACGTCGGCTGCTTCCCGCCCGCCGAGGTCGGTGAGCCGTGCACCCTCGACACGGACTGCATGTCGCGCAGCTGCAGCCGGTTCGCGGGCGTGTGCCGGGTGGCCGTCGGTCAGGCGTGCACCGCCGAGAACTGCGACACGTGCCTCACGTTGCCGACCGACGCGACCTACTGCAGCCGCGAGTGCCGCACCGCCACCGACTGCCGCGGCATGGCGTGCACCGGGAGCACCGCGCTCGGCTTCTTCGAGTGCCTACCCGCCGCCTGCAGCGGCGGCGCCTGCGAGCGCGCGGGCGGCAACCGCGCGACGGGCGCGCCCTGCCACGCCGACGCCGAGTGCGAGAGCGGCACGTGCTTTCAGGCGCAGCGGTGCTCGGGTGACGAGTGCATCGGCGATGGCTGGTGCAGCGCACCCTGCAGCGCCTCGAGCGACTGCGAGGCGGGGACGGCGTGCGTCGCGATCCCGTGCGCCGACGGACAGACCGAGAACTGCGGCAACCTCTGCTTGCACAGCTGCGCCGAGTTCGTCGACTGCGGCATCTACGGGGGCACCTGCAGCGCCCTGCAGACACCCGAGGCGACGCTCGCGAGCGTGTGCGACGTGCGCCGCCCCACCGGCCGCGCCTGCCTCGAGGATCGCGAGTGCCTCTCGCGGTCCTGTATCTCTTCCGCGTGTGCTCCTTGAGCGCGCTGAGCCACGCTGCTCGTCACGTGGCTCCTACCCTCGACCTTCCTCCGCTGGAGTCCGTTCGATGCGCCTGTCCTGTGTAGATCTCCCCCCGTATGGCCCCGTCTGGTCGTCCACCGCGCGAGACGATCTCGCGAAGCTGGCCGACGAGGTCGGCGAGTACTTCGCGATG
>CAYZQM010000032.1:20095-37683 GCA_964480175.1 uncultured Sandaracinaceae bacterium | reverse complement strand
TACGCGCTCCTGCGCTTCATCCTCGAGTTCTTTCGGGCCGACGACCGCGGCGGCATCGCGTTCTTCTCCACGTCGCAGTGGATCTCCGTGCTCATCTTCGGCCTCATCGCGTTCGGCTGGCCCAAGCTCGCCGCCTACGCGAAGAGCGAGCGCGCGCGCCTCTTGCCGGAGAAGGAAGCTCCCGGTCCGTACCGCGACGCGCCCATTTCCTGACTCACGACAAGCGCACAGGTAGGGTGCGTCCGTGGCTCGCCCTGCGACGCTCGACGACCAGACGTTTGCCGACGAGGTAGCGGGCTCCGGTGCGCGCGCGCTGCCCCCAGGATCGCTCCCGACCGCCGATGACGGCGCCGCTCCGATCGAGGCGACCCTGCGCTGCGCCACCTGCGGACGGCAGCACCCCTCGGATTTCGCGGTGTGTCCTCGCGACGGTACGCCCCTGCGCCGCGACGCGGGCGAGACCGATCCCCTGATCGGCTGCGTGCTCGCGGGCACCTACCGGATCTTGAAGGTGCTGGGCAAGGGCGGGATGGGCCGGCTCTACGAGGCCGAGCACACCCGCATCGGGCGTCGCTTCGCGGTGAAGGTCCTGCACGAGGCGCACGCCGACAAGCGCGAGGCCGTGCGCCGCTTCGAGCGAGAGGCCGACGCCCTGTCGCGCATCAAGAGCGATCACGTGCTCGACGTGATCGACGTGCTCGCTGCGCCCGACGGTCGCACGGTCATCGTCACCTCGCTGCTCGAGGGCGAAGACCTGCAGCGAAGGCTCGACCGCTGCGGGCGGCTGTCGCCCATCGAAGCGATCGCGCTCGGTCGGATGATCTGTCGAGGGCTCGCGGCCGCGCACGCGGTCGGCGTCGTGCACCGCGATCTGAAGCCATCGAACCTCTTCCTCACGGCGGGCCCGGACGGTCGCTCGACGCTCAAGATCCTCGACTTCGGCGTCGCGAAGCTGAAGGACGACGGTGAGGTGACCAAGCACGGCGTCGTGCTCGGCACCCCTGCGTACATGGCGCCCGAGCAGGCCCGCGGGAGCCACGACGCCGACGAGCGCAGCGATCTGTATGCGGTCGGCGCGGTGCTCTACCGGATGCTCACCGGCAAGATGCCCTACGACGGACGAGACGCAGGCGAGACGCTCGGCAAGCTGCTCACGGTGCAGCCCGCGCGGCCGCGCGCGATCAAGCGCGACATCCCCGTCGCCCTCGAGAGCGTCGTGCAGCTCGTGATGTCGCGCGAGCCGTCCGAGCGACCGCGCTCTGCGCTGGAGCTCGAGGCGCTGCTCGGGGTGGCGGAGGTGCAAGCCGCTCCGTCCGGCGCGGGCAGCGCGCTCGAGGGACGCAAGGCACGTGAGGACGGAACGCTGGTGCTGCCGCGCGGCGCGGTCGAGCAGGCGGCGTCGCTCGAGCGTCGGGCCAAGCGCGCGCGACCGACCGCGATCGCGCTGACCGTCGCCTCGACGTTGCTGGGCAGCACGCTCGGCGCGTGCTTGCTCCGGCCGCTCGCAGAGCTCGCGTCCGCCGACGTCGCGGTCGCGCTGAGCAGCGCGCTGGGGATCGTCGGTGCGCTGGCGGGCGCGGGCGCGTCGCTCTATCGCGCGCGCGCCGAGCTGTCCGAGCGCTGGGCGAGCGCACCCGAGATCGACGCGCACAACGGGCGGGTGAGCCGCGGGCTCGCGGTGGCCCTGATCACGCTCGGCGCGTGCGCGCTGCCAGCGCTCGCGCTCGGTGCGCTGGGCGAGGGCGGCGTGCGCGGGGACGTGTTGCCCGTCGCGGGCGCTGCGCTGGCCGCGACGCTGGCGCTCGAGATCACCCTTCGAGTGCGCGCAGCTCGCGCTTGAGCACCTTGCCCGTCGGGTTCTTGGGCAGCGCGTCCACGATCCGGAGATCGCGCGGCACCTTCGCGCCCGAGAGGCGCTCCTTGGCGAACGTCGTCAGCTCCGCGGTCAGCGCGTCGCGTGCGCGATCCTTGGCGCTCTCCTTGAGCTCGACGTAGGCCCGCACCCGCTCGCCGAGGTCGGGATCGGGCACGCCCACGACGGCGACGTCGCCCACGGCGGGGTGGCTCGCGAGCAGCTCCTCCACCTCGGCCGGGTACACGTTCACTCCGCCCGAGATGATCATGTCGCGCTTGCGTCCGTCGAGGTGGACCAAGCCCAGCGCGTCGATGTGCGCCAGATCGCCCACGCTGAAGAAGCCGTCGCGCGACGCCGAGGCCGTGGCTGCGTCGTCGCGGTGGTAGCGGACCAACGAGGCGTTGCGCACGAAGAGCTCGCCGACCGCGCCGGGCGCCACGTCGCGACCCGCGTCGTCGAGGATGCGGATCTCGTTGCCCGCCGCGATGTGTCCGATGGTGCCCGGCGAGCGCAAGAGCTCGTCGGGCGTCGCGATCGTGTTCAGCCCCGTCTCGGTCGCGCCGTAGAAGTTGTAGAGGACGTGTCCGAACGCCTCCATGAAGGCGCGCGCGAGGGTGCCGCTCAGCGGCGCGCCTCCGGAGAGCACCAGCCGAAGGCTCCGCAGGTCGTGGCGCGCGCGCACTTGCGCGGGCACCTCCAGCATCCGGTGCAGCATGGTGGGCACCATCGCGGTGCTGGTGATCCCTTCGCGCGCGATGCGGGCCAAGATCGGCTCGGGCTCGAACTTCCTGGCGATGTGCAGCGTGCCGGCGACCCCGAGCGTCATCATCGCGAAGCCGAAGGCGGTCGTGTGATAGAGCGGGCACGCGACGAGGTGCCGATCGTCCGAGCGCACCGGGACCTCGGAGAGCATCTGCAGGTACGAGAGCTGCGCGTCGCGTCCGAACTTGCGCACGGCGCCCTTGGGCTTGCCGGTGGTGCCCGAGGTGTAGACCACGACCGCGCCGTCCTCGCCGCTCGCGGGCACGCGATCGATCGGACCGCGCTCGACCAGGGACGCGTACGAGGTCGCGCGGTCGGAGGGCGCGTCGCCCACGGAGATCACCGCGCGCACTGCTAGCCCCGCGCGCTCGATCGCGGCACGCGTGGCCTCGACGCCCTCGGGCTCGACGATCGCCACCGTCGCGCCCGAGTGACCGAGGAGGAACTCGAGCTCGGCGGAGGTCGATCGCCACGACGCGCTCACCGCCGCGGCGCCGATGCGGGCGGCCGCGGCCTGCGCCTCCATCACGGCGGCGCGGTTGTGCAGCGCGATGAGGATCGATGCCCCCGGGCCCACCGCGAAGGCGCGTCGCAGGTGTGTCGCGAGCCGCCCGATGCGCGCGTTCACGTCGCGGTAGGTGAGCCGCAGCTCGTCGTCGACGATCGCGAGCTTGTCGGGGTGCTGCGCCGCGTGGATGGCGAAGAGCCCCGCGAGCCCGACGCCGCCTCGGAGCGAGAGCTCGAGCGTCTCGAGCAGCGTTCGAGGCCCGATCTCCCAGGCGAGGCCGCTCCGCAGGCCCACGTCGAGGCCGACCCTTGCCATGGCGACGGAATCGCGGATGCGATCGCGCACCTGGCCCAGCGTCGACTGCAATCCCGTTAGGTTGATCTTGTTGACCATCAGCGCTCGGACTCCGTAGGATGGCGACCGTCAACCTCGGAGGTTCCTCAATGGGTTTTTGGGAAGATGCCAGTCCCGTCGTGAAGGGTGCAATCGTCGTCGGCGCGGTCGCGCTCGTTTATCTCGCCATCGCCTTCTTCGCGGGCCTTCCTCCCTACGGAGGCGGGACGGACGAGTCCGTGACGAGCACTCGCGGTCTGCCCCCGGCGGAGTAGCCAGCTGCCACGAAGTCCCACGACATCCGGCGACGCCTCGTGCGTCGACCGGATGTTCGTGCTTCTACGACTCCGCGCCTGCGACCCGGGGTTCAGCACCTCCGAGAGGAGGTTCAGTCGTCGCCCTCGCCGCCGCCCTTCGCTTGCTGTTCGCGCGCAGCCCGCAGCTGGGCGAGCTCGTCGTTCGTCCAGCGCCGGCCTTGGGTGGTGAAGTCGGCGGGGTCCTCGGAGAACGCCTCGAAGTCGACGGGCACCGCGGGCTTGCGCTTGGCGAGCCCGTGCAAGAACGACTCGATCTTGGCGATGCGTCGATCGGCCTCGCCCTCCGAGATGTACGCCTTCAGCCGGGCGCGGATGCGGGGGAGGGCCTCGAGGTAGGCGTGCGCGTCGGCCTCCTTGGGATCGCGCTTGCCGTCGATCAGCGCCCGTCGAACCAGACCAGGGGCGAGCACGGCGCTCACCTCGGTGAGCTGAACCACGTGATCGAAGAGCGCCTGTCCTTGCACGAGACTCGCATCCTCCCCAACCGAGTGCGTCCCGTCAACAGACGCCTCGGCCTGCTATGAGAAGGGGATGGCGGGCTTCGATCTGGCGAGCGTGCTGCGTTGGACGCTCACGATCGTCGAGCTCGTGTCGATCGCGTTCGTCCCGGTGGTGCTCGCGCGTCGCAAGGAGCCCGCGGCGACCTTCGCGTGGATCATCGTCCTCGTCGCGTTCCCGCCCTTCGGGCTGATCCTCTTTTGGTACCTCGGGCGCGATCGGGTTCGCCGCCCGCTGCGCACCCGCGCGAAGGTCAACGCGAAGCTGCGTCAGCGCATCGCCGACCGGCTCGGACCGATCGAGACGGTCGCGAGCCAGACCCGGATGCACACGCTCGATGGCAGCCTGTTCTCCGACGCGCCCGAGCCGCTCCGGGGCGTCATGCGCTTGGCGCTGCGCGCGGGCCGCAGCGCGCCGAAGGGGGGCAACGCGGTGACCGTGCTCCGCGGCGCGCCGACGACGTACGCCTCGCTCATCGAGGCGATCGGGGCGGCCCAGCGCCACGTGCACCTCGAGTACTACGCGTTCCGCGCCGATGAAGCGGGGCGCTCGGTGATCGACGCGCTCACGGCCGCGGCGTCGCGCGGGGTGCGGGTGCGCCTGCTCTATGACGGTCTCGGTTCGGCTGGGCTCGGGCGAAAGGTCGGCGCGCTACGCCGCGCGGGCGGCGAGATCGCGCCGTTCTTCCCCCTCGATCCCATCCGGCGCGGCACCACGATCAACCTGCGCAACCATCGCAAGCTCGCGGTGATCGACGGGCGCGTCGGCTTCGCGGGCGGCATCAACGTGGGCGACGAGTTCGTCCCGTGGCGGGACATCCATCTCCGGATCGAAGGGCCATCGGTCGAAGAGCTCGCCGCAGTCTTCGTAGAGGACTGGTACTTCGCCACCCGCAAGGACGTCCTCGAGGAGACGTCGCTCGGCGCGGCGCCTCCGTCGGAGCCCGGGCAGAGCGTCCTTCAGATCGTGCAGTCCGGGCCGGACGAGACCATCGAGGCGATCCAGCGCCTGTACTTCGCGGCCATCGCGTCGGCCCGCCAGCGGGTGTGGATCACGACGCCCTACTTCGTGCCCGATCGCGCGGTCCTCATGGCGCTCGAGACCGCCGCGATGCGCGGCGTCGACGTGCGGGTGCTGGTGCCCGCGCACTCGAACTGGTGGATCACGAACGACGCCGGCCGGAGCTTCTACGACGAGCTCTTGGGATCGGGCGTGAGCATCTACGAGTACCAGCCGGGCATGCTGCACACGAAGGCGATGGTGGTCGACGGAGTGTTCGCGACCGTGGGGAGCGCGAACCTCGACGTGCGCAGCTTCCGTTTGAACTTCGAGCTGGTCGCGGTGCTCTACGACCCCGCGATCGTCGCCGAGCTGGAGGCGATCTTCCGCGAGGACCAGGCGCAGGCGCGTCGCCTCGAGCTCGAGGCGTGGCGGCGCCGCCCCTTCAGCGCGCGGGTGCGCGAGGGCATCGGGCGCCTGCTCACGCCGCTCCTGTGAGGCGCCTGCTCGGCGCTCTCGTTCGGCGACGGCCAGCGCGCCGTCGGCGCTGATCGGTGCTGGAGCACCGCAAACTCGACCACGGCGCGGGTGCGGGATAAGCATCGCTCCGTGGAGACCGTCCTCGTCACCGGCGCTGCGGGCACCGTAGGCAACTACGTCGTTGGGCTCGCAGAGGCCGCGGGCTTTCGGGTCATCGCGACCGATCTCTTGCCGCACGGCGTGCAACGCCCGGTGCGCGGTGAGCTGCGGCCCGGCGATCTGCGCGATCCCGCGTTCGTCGAGCGGCTGACCCGCGGCGTCGATCACGTGATCCACACCGCCGCGATGCTCGACGTGGGGACGCCCGAGGAGACGCTGCGCGCCGTGAACACCGACGCGGTCGGGGCGCTCTATGACGCCGCCCACAAGAACGGCGCCAAGCGCTTCGTGCAGGTCTCGACCTCGCTGATCTACGGCCAGGGGCAGAAGGGCGCGCTCCGCGAGGACGCGCGGATCTTGCCGCGCGGTCCGCACAGCCGGAGCAAGCGCGACGCCGAGCTCTTGCTCGAGGCGCGACGTGACGCGGGCGGACCGGCGTGGACCATCGTGCGTCCCGCGCCGATCTACGGAAGGCGCGGGCGGCACTTCGCGGCGGCGCTCTTGGTGATCGGCCCCGCGCTCAGGCTGACGTCCCCCGTGCTCCCGCGCCCTGCGGGCGGCCCCGAGCAGACGTTCGTGCACGCCGAAGACGTCGCGCGCGCGCTGGTGTTCTGCCTGCGCAAGCGCGAGACCGAGTGGCGCACATTCAACGTGTCGGACGACGACCCGCTGAGCATCGGTGATCGGGTGACCGAGACGTTCCGCGCGTACGGGCTCTCGACCGTCCCCGCGGGCGAGCTGCCGCGGCCGATCCTCGATCGCTTCGGCAAGCTGTTCCAGCGGCCGCTCGCGTACCAGACGCTGGACGCCGCGCTGCTCAACACCTACCGGCTCGTCGTCGCGCGCCACGGCCTCAAGCACGCGCTGCGGGCCCGGGTCGATCGCGAAGCGCTCACGCTGCTCTACGACGATCTGGTGCTCGACGCGTCGGCGCTGCGCGCGCTCGGCTGGACCCCGCGCTTTCCTCGGTTCGCCGAGGGCTTCCGCAACGTGCTCCGCTGGTACCAAGCCGAGCGCTGGGCGCCCCGCTACGGCTGATCGCGGGCGCTCGTCAGGGCGGCAGCACGTCGAACACCGCACACGGCTGCCACGAGGGATACGCGGACGCGAAGCGCTCGCGGAAGCGCTCGGGGTGAGCGCGCGCGAGCGCGGCGCTGGGATCGCCGAGCACCACGACCCGCACGTCTTCGGCCTCGAGCCACGCCTCCAGGGTCGCCCGATCGGGCTCGCCGTCCTCGAGGTAGACCACGCGCGAGCGACCGTCGCGACGCACCAAGCGCCCAGGAAGCCCGTAGCAAGTGTCGTAGCCGAACGCCTCGCCGGGGCCGACCGCTTCGCGCGCGCGATCCCACTCCAGCTCTTGCTCGTCGAGGCCCACCCGCGTCAGGCGCGCGTCGCGATCGAGGAACGCGACGTCGAAGAGATGTCCCCCTTCGCTCGCGAGACCCGCCTCGCTCAGCGCGACGCCCGTCAGCGCGAGCAGCGAGAGCGCACCCATCGCGGCGGCGCGCCGGGGCTGCGGGAGCCGATCGATCGCGGCGAGCGCGAGCGCGAGCAGCGCGGCGGGCACCGCGAGCGTGTAGCGGGCCCAGTAGGCGCCCGGCGTCGCCAGCGTCGCGACGATCACCAGCCCGATGCCGAGGGATGCCGGCGCGATCGCGCGGCGGACGCTCGGCGAGCGAGCGACCGCGATCGCCGTGATCAGCGCGATCGACAGGAGCCCCCAGAAGAGCGGGCCGAGCCCGCCGATGCGCATGTCGTAGCCGTAGTGGTCCGGCAGGTGGAACCACGAGCGCGCGACGCGCTCCAGCCAGCCCATCTCCGCATAGGCCTCCGGTAGGCCGCTCACCATGAGCTGCCGCATCGCGACCTCGCCCGGAAAAACGAGCGGACCGAGGCGCAGCTCGACGGGCCAGATCGGGTTGCCGTGCGCCCAGAGGTTCTCGACGTACTTGCCTGCACCGATCGCGAGCGCGCCGAGGGCCGCTCCGAGACCGCTGGGGAGCGCGCCCCCTCGATGGCTCCTCACGATCGCGGTGAGCAGCACCAGCGCGACCATCGGAGGCGCCGACGGCTTGCTCCCGAGCAGCATGCCGGCCGCGACCGCGATCACCACGGCGCGTCGAGTGTCGATCGGTCCAGTCGCTGCCGTGAACGCCGACAGGCACAGCGCGGCGACGGCGACGTCCACGTACGCCGATGGGAGCTGCAGCATCACCGCAGGGACCGCGAGCCAGAGCAACGCACCCGCGAGCGCGCGCGGGGGAGCGACGCCCGACCGGTGGGCGAGCGTCGCTACCGAGAGCAGCGCGAGCGGGACGTACTGGAGCTGGGCCAGCTCGATCCATCCCTCGTCGCCGAGCGCGAGGCGGAAGGCGACGAACGACAGATCCACCAAACGCGGATAGGCGTTCACGTAGACGACCGTCGTCGGGATCACCCGCAGCGTGCCCGTCTGCAGAGCGTCGTGGACGATCGGCAGGTGGTAGCCCAGCGCGTCCCACGCGAAGGGCTCGAACGCGCCCGCCGCGATCGTGATCAGCGCGAGCACCAGCGCGCCGACGCTGATCGCGCTCAGCGACGGAACGTCGCTGCGCAGCGTGCGGAGCCCTGCCGCGGCGATCCTCACGTCCTCACGGAGCGTGGCGAGCGCCGGCCGCGACACGCTCAGCCCGATGAGCGCGACGACCGAGACCCACCAGCCCAGCGCGCCGATGCCGCCGAGCGCGCCGAGCAGCAGCACGATCGCGACGGTGAGCGCGGGCACGAAGAGCGCGGCCGCGCTCGCGCGCTCCAGCGGCGCGGCGCCCGGCAACAGACGCGCAGCGATCGACGCCGCTGCGAGCGAGAGGCCGAGGTAGCTCAGCGCCGCCAGCAGCAGCGACATGCGCTCAGCGCGTCAGCCAGCGACCGTCGCGGACCGTGACGAGCGAGTAGGGAAAGACCCAGGACAGGCCGATCACCGCGAGCAGGCCGTACGCGACGCCGAAGAAGTAGTCGGTCCAGCGCGACGAGCGCAGGGCGTAGAGGGTCTGCACGGCGGCGCCCAGCGCCACGAGGCCGACGAGCGTGAACGCGGTCGGGACGTCGACGACCCAGCTGAGCGCGCACGCGAGGCCCAGCCATCCGAGCGGCGGCTGGATGAGCTCGAGCACGATCTCGAGCGACGGCCAGAAGCGATCCCGCGGGCGCCACTGGGTGAAGAGCACCGGGAGCATCACCAGATCCTCGCGGATGTTCCCGCGCTCCCAGCGGATGAGCATGCGGCAGATGCGTGGGATGTCGGTCGGCATCAGCGTCTCGACGACGGCGTCGCGCTGGTAGACCGAGCGGTAGCCCGCGCGGAGCAGCCACGTGGTGAGCGCGCGATCCTCGGCGATGGTGCAGGGCTGACCGAAGAAGGTCTGGCTCGACCAGTCTTCCAGCACTTCGCGCACCGCGCTGAGTCGGTACGCGCTGAGCGCGCCCGGCGTGCAGAGCACGGCGCCGAAGCGCGACTGCGCAGCGCGCGCGAGATCGAACGTGATGAAGAAGCGCGCCGAGAGGATGCGGGTGAAGAAGTTGGCGACGCGGTTCAGCACCAGCACCCGCCCCGCGACGGCCGCGACCTCGGGGTCGTGCACCATGGGCGCGACGATCGCGCGGATGGCGCCGGGATCGAGCTTGCTGTCCGAGTCGACGGTCACGACGAACTCGCCGTCCGCCTGCAAGAAGCCCTCGCGCAGCGCCTCGCGCTTGCCGCGGTTCTCCGGCTGCTGGAACGCGAGGATCTGGGTGGGGTTCGCCTGCGCGACCGCCTCCATGTGCTTCCAGGTGTCGTCCTTGCTGCCGTCGTCGACCGCGAGGATCGTGAGCTTGTCCTTGGGATAGTCGCTGGCGAGCGCGCTCTCGAGCGCGACGCGCACCGCCGCGCCTTCGTTGTACGCGGGGACGATCACGGTGACCGCAGGGAGCGCGGCGTCGGGGATCGGCTGGGGCGCGCGATACCGGAGCGCGTAGAAGACCGTCGCGGCGAAGTAGGTCAGCGAGAGCGCGCCGACGCCCACGAGCAGCGCGGTCACGGGCGTGCTGCCGTTCGAGAGCACGCTCGCGATCTCGGCGGACACCAGCGCGCCGAACACACCGAGCACTGCGACCGCGAGCGCGACGCGCCAGGCGATCATCGCGGGGGTGAAGCGAACGGGCGGAGCGACGACGCGCTTGGCGGTCGCCGGTCCCTTGCGCTTCTGCACCCGGCGCTGGTGCGAGCCGTGCGCGGTGAGCGCGCGATCGACCGGGTTCGGGAAGACCGCGCTGGACGCGGTCTCCGTGCCGGGGAGGTTGGGCTCGCCCTCGGGGAGGGACTCGGGCGAGGCGTCGTTGGAAGACACGAGCGCTAGGCTCGCGCGGTGACGTCGTTCGGGTTGGGACATCGGGGTCGCGCCGCGCTGAGCATCGCGGGTGCCAGCCATAGCGCGGTTTGGGGATCGAAGCCCGAGCGCGGGTTGGCCTTTACAACGACGCGACGAAACCGTCGCAGGCGGGCGCGCGGGCTCAGGGCCGGAGGCGACAAAGGCGCCACGGGTTGTGGCCTTCGGCCATACTCGGCCTGTGCTCGACTCCCCGCTTCCGTCGAATGCCCCGCCCCAGCTCAAGCGCGCGCGCTATCGCGACGTCCGCGCGAGCATCGAGGCCCTCCTCGAGGGCGACACCGACTGGGTGAGCGCGATGGCCACGGTCGCGTGTGAGCTGCATCGTGCGTTCTCGTCGTACGACTGGACGGGCTTCTACCGGGTCGTCGGTCCCAGCACCCTGGCGATCGGCCCATACCAAGGCGGGCACGGCTGTCTGCGAATCGACTTCGATCGCGGCGTGTGCGGCGCCGCGGCGCGCACCCGCACGACGCAGCTCGTGCCCGACGTCGAGCGCTTCCCCGGCCACATCGCGTGCAGCAGCTCGACGCGCTCCGAGATCGTCGTGCCCGTGATCGGGCCGGCAGGCCTGCTCGCGGTGCTCGACGTCGACAGCGATCGCGAGGCGGCGTTCGACGAGATCGATCGCGAAGAGCTCGAGGCGCTCTGCGCATCGCTCGGTGCGCGCTACGGCTGAGGGTCCTCAGGGCCTGCGCAAGAACAACTGCGTCAGCACGCGGGGCTCCCGCGCGGCCGAATGCAGCAGTTGTTCTTGCGCAGGCCTTACTTGCGGAGCTCGCCGGCGCCGACCAGCGGCACCATCTCCGCACGCAGCGGCGCCCCCTCCTCGCCGTGCACCTCGATGCGGCGATCCGCGTAGCCCGTCGCGCGGATCTCGAGCACGTGGGTGGTACCGCGCCGAATGCGGAGCGGAAGGTTGATGCCTGGCAGGCCATCGAGGCGGAGCTGGGCACCGGTCGGAACGCCCGTGACGTCGACCAGGACCCAGTCGCGCGTGCTGGCCGTGGCTTCCGTCTCGACGGTCGCCGGCGTCGCGCTCGCGAGCGCGGCTTCCGTCTCGGTGAGCACGGTGTCGGGGCGCACGATCGAGCGCACCACCACCACCGCGATCACGAACAGCACGACCGCGCCGATGCTCCCGAGGATCGCGCGGCGCGTCTGCGGGGCGAGCGCGCTCCAGCGCGATGCGAGGGTGACGGGCGGCGGCGCCTGATCCTCGGCGCTCACTTCGCCGCTGCTGCTGACGCTCGCGCTGGCTTCTCGGGAGACCCGCGGGGAGCTGGGCGGCGTGGACGTCCGCGCCTTGCGCGTCGCCTCGAGGGCGCCGAGATCGATCTCGAGCTTCGCGGCCGAAGGAGCCGGCCCGAAGTCGTCGAAGCCCGCCGCGGGCGCGGACTCCATCGGCAGGCGCGAGCGGCTGCGCGACGCGGTCGGAGGCGCCGCGGTCGCGGTCTCGAGCGACGAGAGATCCCACTGCGGCTGCGACGGGGGTGGCTGCGACGGTGACGACATCGCTGCAGAGGGGGGCGACTGCGACGGCGTCCGGCGCGGCGAGGGGAGGGTGCCGGGCGAGCTCGCGTCGCTCGCGCCTTGGTGCGCCTCGAGCATCGCGGTCTTGAGCGCCTGCGCGGTGGCGGGGCGTTGATCGCGCTGACGGTGCATCGCGCTCAGGATCACGGCCTCGAAGGCGGGCGAGATGACGGCGCCGCGCTCGATCGGTGAGGCGGGCTTGCCCTCGAGGATGGTGCGCAAGAGCCGGTTGTAGTTGGGCGCGTCGAAGGGGACCTTGCCCACGACGCACTCGTAGAGCAGCACGCCGGTCGCGTAGATGTCCGCGCGTCGATCGAGGTCTTGCTCGCCCGACGCTTGCTCGGGCGACATGTAGTGGGGCGTGCCGAGCACGGAGCCGGTGACGGTCAGCTTGGCGGTCGCCTCGTCCACTTTCGACGAGATCCCGAAGTCGAGCAGCTTCACCCGCTCGCCTCTGCGCCCGGCGGGCACGACGTAGACGTTGTCGGGCTTCAGGTCGCGGTGCACCACGCCCCGCTCGTGCGCGGCGTGCAGCGCGTCGAGGAGCTGGATCGCGAGGCGCGTCACCTCCGCCTCCGCGAGCTTGCCCTTGCGCTCGATGCGCGCGGCGAGGCTCTCGCCATCGAGGAACTCCATCACGAGGAAGGGCACGCCCTCCTCGGTCATGTCGAGGTCGAGCACCTCGACGATCCCCTCGTGCTGGATCGCGCTCGCCGCGCGGGCCTCGCGACCGAAGCGCTGCACCACCGCGGTGTTGGTCAGGAAGCGCTCGTCGAGCACTTTGATCGCGACCTGCCGCTCGGTCATCACGTGGCGGCCGAGCCACACCGATCCCATGCCTCCTTGCCCCAGGAGGCGCTGCACCTCGTACTTGCCGAGCAGCGTGCGACCGACGATCTCCACGTGTGGGCGGATGCTACATCAGCGCGACGCCCTCGGGGAAAAGCCGCGCGTCACCAGCTGACGCGGTAGGTGTCCGCGCGATCCCCGAGCGCCTCGACCGCCATGATCGCGACCTCGGCTTCGCGCGCCCCGACGCTGCGGAGCGCGGCCCGCAAGAGCGCGGCGATGAAGCCCGAGACCTCGAGCTGGGGCTCGGTCTGGTAGCGCACGACCAACCGCGCCGTGCTGCCCTCGCGATCGACGACGCTCGCGGTGCCTTGGCGCTGAACCTGGGACCAGAGATACGGGAAGCCCTCGACGAGCGCCTCGGGGCTGAGCCGCGAGGGCAGGGCGGGGAACACGCGATGCAGTCCGCGGTCGACGACCTGGTGCGCGAGGATGGGGATGAGCCCGAGGTCCCCGACACCCCCGATGTCGTCCGCGGCGGCGAGCAGCCGCGAGAGGATGGTCACCGGCACGCCGTTCTCGAGGTGCTGCGGCGTGTTCCCTGCGCCCGGCAAGAGCGCCTCGACCTCGGGGACGTCCTCGACGAGCGCGGCCCACGCGTCGTTGCCGAGCAGCCGGTACACGGCCTCGATCACGAGCAGCACCGGCATCAAGTGAGCGCGCGCCTCGCCCGCCCCCGGGGCGGCGAGCGTCCCGTGCCGGGTGTTGCGTCGGAGCATCAAGTAGTGGAGGTCGGCGACCAAGGGATCGGCCGGCAGCGGCATCTCGTCGCGCGCGGGGCGCAGCTCGGTCGGCGAGAGCAGGGCGACGGCCTGCATGAAGACCTCGACGTTGGGGAAACGATCCTCGGGGCGCTCGGCGAGCGCGCGGCTGAGCGCGCGTCGCGCGGTGTCGTCGAGCAGGCCGCCGCGTGAGCCGCCCGGCGTGCTGCGGCCCGCGACGCTGCCGGTGGGGTGACCCGTCAACAGGTGACGGAGCAACGCTCCGGCAGAGAACACGTCGGCGGTGACCTCGAGACCCGAGCCCCCGCGCCGCACCTCGGGCGCCGCCCAGGGGGAGTAGGGGACGGCCTCGGCCTCCTCGTCGCTCTCGAACGCGGCGTGGGTGAGCTGCCGCAGCTTCACCAGATCCTCGTCGCCTCGCTGGGTGAGCGCGACGTTGTCCGGTCCGAGGCCCCGGATCACCACGCGCGAGCGGTGAAGCACGCGCATCGCCTCGAGCACCTGCACGACGATGCGGCCTGCGCGCGCGGCGGGCAGCGTGCCCTCGCGGGCCAGGAGCTGCGGCACCGTCTCGCCCGCGTTCGCCGCCTCGAACACCAAGTAGGGTCGCCCCTCGGCGTCGAGGCCCGAGTCGAGCAGGCTCTGCAGGTTGGGGTGGCTCGCCGCGCCGAGCGTCTTGGCGTGCTTCTTCAGCCAGAGCGCCTGCGCGCCGCCCGGCGGCTCGCTCGGCTCGAGCAGGACGATCTCGACCGCGCGCTGGATGCTCGTGTGCTCGCCGATCAGCCGCACGATGCCGGTGCCCGAGCGCGCGAGCACGCCCGACACCGCGTATTTGGTGCCGACGATGGGAGGCGGTGCGTAATCATGACCCCCGGTCACCGGCGGAACCTACCCAACTGCGCTCGCGGCGCCCACCGGATTCGATGTCCGAACGGCGTCGAGCGGCCTCGCGACTTTTTGGACTCCCGAGCGCCGGCCATGCGATGCGCGATGGACCGATGCGCTGGCTGGCCAGAACCCGCCTCTACTTGGTCGTCGCGCTCACCTGCATGAGCGTCGGCGCCGCCTGCGGGACCGCGAACCTCGACCCGGGCCCGCCTGCCGCGCGCAGCGAGCGGGTCACGGTCGGCCACGTCACCGAGCCGCCGCGGGCGCCGCTCCCGGTGCCGAACCGGAACCCGGCGCCGGTCGCCGGCGTGGAGGTGGAGGTGGAGGCGCCTCCGCCCCCGCCTCCCGTGGATCCCGAGGCCGAGGCCCGGGCACGCGCCGAAGAAGCACGCCTCCTCCTCGAGGCCGAGTGGCCGATGCACGGGCTCGCCTACCACTACCTCGTTCAAGTCCGGGCGGAGCCTGACGCGAGCAGCAGGGTGGTGGGCTACATGCGACGCGGGGCGCGGTTTCGCTCCCGCGAAGGCGTGCGCGGTCCGGGGTGTGCGCGCGGCTGGAACGAGGTCCCAGGGCGGGGCTTCGTGTGTCGCGGAGAGGGCGTGATGGTGGGCGACGCGCCGCCGACGTTCGATCCGCTGCCGGTGCCGCCCTCGCTCGACGACGCGCTGCCGTATGCCTACGCGCGCGTAGCCCGCCCGGACGCACCGCAGTTCTGGCGCCTTCCGTCGACCGATGAAGAGCGCCAGGCGGAGGTGGTGATGGGCGAGCTGCGGGGGCGGATCGAGCGCGCGCGCGCGGCGCTCGAAGCCGCCGAGGCCGGCGTGAACGCTGCCTCGGGACCCGACGCGGGGGCCGGCGTGAACGCTGCCTCCGAGACGGGCGAGCCGGACGCGGTGTCGAGCTCGGAGCCCGACGTGGGGCTCGAGGCGCCGCCGGGCAGCGTGGCCGAGGGCGCACCCACGCTCGTGCCCGTCGAAGACGCCGGCGTCGTCTTGCCGGGCTTCTTCCGCATGCGCCTCGAGACGGGCTTCTACGTCAGCGTCGATCGGGAAGAAGAGACCGCGGAGGGACGACGCTACTTCCGCACCATCCGCGGCGCGTACGTGCCGTCGTCCGCGATGACCGTCGCAGAGCCGCCGGCGATGCGCGGCGTGGTGCTCGGCGGCGCATACCGGCTCCCACTCGGCTTCGTGTGGCGCCACGGCGCGACCGCGCTGACCCGAGAGCCCGTGAGCGGCACGCTGCGCAACGCGGGGGAGCTCACGTACCACGACGCGCTGATCCTCGAGGACCAGATCGTCGAGCGTCGCGGCAGCCGCTACCGCGTCTCGCGCGGTGGTGTGGTGGCGCGGGAGACGGCGCTGCGGATCATCACCGCGATCGAGCGGCCGCGCGGCGTGGCCGAGGACGAGCGGTGGATCCACGTCGATCTGTCCGAGCAGACGTTGGTCGCCTACGAAGGCGACACGCCCGTCTTCGCGACGCTCGTCTCGAGCGGGCGCGAGCGCTTCGAGACCCCGACGGGCACCTTCCGCATCGAGAGCAAGCACGTCTCCACCACGATGGATGACCCCGACTCGCTCACCGAGGCGTACTCGATCGAGGACGTGCCGTGGACGATGTACTTCCACGGGAGCTACGCGCTGCACGCGGCGTTCTGGCACGACCACTTCGGTCGCACGCGCAGCCATGGGTGCGTGAACCTCGCGCCGGCGGACGCGCGCTGGCTCTTCGCTTGGGCCGGGCCCGAGCTCCCTCCGGGCTGGCACGGCGTGATCAGCTCGCCGCGCCGCGTGGGCACGGTGGTGCACGTCACGGAGTGAACCGACCCTCGTGACTCGGTGAACTCGCGGCCAGCTACTTCTTGCGCGTGAGCGGGAGCGCTGCGCTCGGGCCCTCGGTGGTCCACAGACCCTTCGGTCGGTCCGCGGGCTCTTCCGACGTCGGCTCTGCGCCGGTGTCCATCATCTCCACGTCGGACACCGAGAGGTTCACGCTCAGCGCGTCGAGCGCGGGATCGGGCGCAGGCGCGGTGCCCGCGGAGCTCTGGTTGTCCTTGCCGAGGCGCACGCGCGCCGCGCGCACGCTCGCGCCCAGGGGCTCGGCGTCCGCAGCTTCGGTCGAGCTGCGAAGGATCGCGGCCAGCGCGCGCGCCATCTCCTTGGCGGTCTGGAAGCGATGATCCGGGTTGGCCGCGAGCGACTCGTGGATCACCTCGACCAGCGCGGCGGGCAGGTCGTCTCGCTCCGTCGCCAGCGAGGGCACCGCGCCCTTGCGGACGGCGACGAGCACCTCGAGATCGTTCTTGCCGGTGAAGAGTCGGCGCTGCGCGAGCGCTTCCCACAGCACGACGCCGAGGCTGAACACGTCGGTGCGCGGACCGGCTTTCGCGCCCGTGATGAGCTCCGGCGCGCAGTACGCGAGCTTGCCCTTGATCACGTTGGGCCGGGTCATCGATGCGCGGTCCATCGCGCGCGCCAGGCCGAAGTCGGTGAGCTTCACCGTGCCGTTCGTGCCCAAGAGGATGTTGCTGGGCGACACGTCCCGATGGATGACCGGCGCCGGACCGTCGTCGAGCTCGCGCTCGTGCGCCGCGCCGAGGCCGCGGAGGGTCTCGATGCCCACCGCGGCGACGAGCGGCCACGGCGTCCGCGTGCCCGCGTCCCCGGTCTTGGCGGCGGTGAACGAGCGGACCCACTGGAACATGTCCAGGCCCTCGCACCACTCCATCACCAGGTAGTAGCCGCCGTCCTCGTCGCGCCCGAAGTCGAGGATCTGGATGATGTTCGGGTGCTGCAGCTGCGAGCCGACCCGCGCCTCCTCTTCGAACATCTTGATGAACGAAGGGTCCGCGTGCCGCGCCGCCTGGATGCGCTTGATGGCCACGGGCCGCGCGAAGGCGCCCGCGCCCCGCGCGACCGCCTTCCATACGACGGCCATGCCCCCTTCGCCGGCGGGCACCACCAGCTCGTACTTGCCGGCTATCATCCGGCCGGTCGCATCGACTCGCGACATTCGGCGGTGAAGGTACCAAAGCTGCGGCCCTACAATCAACGTTCGCGATCGCATGCCCGACCAGACCCCTCCCGCCGACCTGTCCATCACCCTGCTCCGGAGCCTGTCCGAGGTCGCCGCGGCCGAGTGGGACGCGATCGCCGGGGCCGACGATCCCTTCGCCGAGCACGGGTTCCTGTCCGCGCTCGAGCAGTCGCGGAGCGTGGGGCCCGGCACCGGGTGGAAGCCGCGCCACGTCGTGGTGCGCCAGGGTGGGGTGCT
>CAYZQM010000032.1:7648-20085 GCA_964480175.1 uncultured Sandaracinaceae bacterium | reverse complement strand
CGCCGCGTACGAGAAGGACGACAGCTGGGGCGAGTTCACCTTCGACTTCCACTGGGCCCGCGCCGCGCAGCAGGCGGGCATCCGCTACTTCCCCAAGCTGGTCGCGATGACCCCTTTCACGCCAGCGACGGGCACCCGGCTGTTGGTCGCCGAGACCGATCGCGACGCGGTGCTCGCAGCCCTCGGCCAGGGCCTTCGCGACGCCGCCGACGGCATCCGCGCCTCGTCGATCCACGCGCTCTACCTCAGCGCGGAGGAGCAGCGCGGCCTGATGCAGGTCGGTCCGTTCATGCCTCGGCTCTCGACGCAGTTCCACTTCCTCAACGAGGACGTGTCGGGGCAGCCCTATCCGGACTTCGAGGCGCTGCTCGCTCGGATGCGCTCTCCCGCCCGCAAGCAGATCCGGCGTGAGCGCCGCGAGGTGGCCAGCTCCGGGTTGCGCGTCGAGGTGAAGGAAGGCCCCGAGCTCACCGAGCGCGACTGGAAGGCGCTGCACGTCTTCTACCGGCTGAACTCGGCGCGCCACGGCGCCTTCGGCTACCTCACGCCCGAGTGCTTCGAGGTGCTGCGCGAGACCTTCGCGCACCGCGTGCTCGCGGTGATCGCGTACGACGGCGACGAGCCCGTCGCGGGCTCGCTCAACTTCGAGAAGGGCAAGTGCCTCTACGGCCGCTACTGGGGCACCACCATCGAGGCGGAGTTCCTCCACTTCGAGTGCTGCTATCACCGCCTGGTCGAGCGCGCGATCGAGCGGGGCTACCGGCGGGTCGAGGCGGGCGCGCAGGGGCACCACAAGATCAAGCGGGGGTTTCTGCCCGCGGAGATCCACAGCGCGCACTGGGTGCGCGATCCTCGGCTGGCCCGCGCCATCGCCGACTTTCTGCCCGAAGAGGCGCACGCCGTGCAGATGGAGATGGAGGAGCTCACCGCGGCCGGGCCCTTCCGCCGCGACGGTGAGTGAGTCGTCGCGAAGTAGCCAGCGCGCGTCCACCGGGTAGAGTCGCGCGATGTCCGACCCCATCAGCCGTCGTCGTGCGCTCCGCGTGCTCGTCGTATCGGGTAGCGCGCTCGCGATCGGCTGCGGCGCAGCCGAGCCCCCTGCGCTCCGCTGCGACGACGTGACCGGCCTCTCACCCAGCGACGCGGACTTCCGCCGCGGCCAGGGCTACGTCGAGCGGAGCACGCGCCCCGGACGGACCTGCGACAGCTGCAACTTCTACCAAGCCGGCGCAGCGAGCGCGTGCGGCGAGTGCACGTTGATCCGCGGGCCGATCAACCCCGCCGGCTACTGCAACCTCTGGGTCCAGCGGACCTGACGCGCGGCGCGAAGCGGAGTCAGTGAAGTGGAGGCACTGAAGCGGAGGGTCAGTGGCGTCGGCTCGACCGGCCCACGTCGCGCTCTTCGGACTCCGCATCGTCGTGATCGACGACGTCGATCCGGCTGGGGCGCGGCGCCGCGCCCTTCACCTCGACGCGCACCTGCGCAGGAGGCGGTACGGCCTCGCCGCGCGCCCGTCGCTGCCGCTCGACGTAGCGGTTGAAGTCGCTCGATGCGCGATCACGCTCGCTGGCCTCGGCTGCGCTCGCGGCGTCGCGGATCTTGCGCGAGAGCACCCCGAGCAGCGCTTGCACCCCCGAGTCCACCGCCTCCTCGAAGTTGCGCGAGGCCCGCGCGGCCGCGTCCGCCCGCTGTGCGCTCGCGGCCATCTCGTCGCGCAGGCGCTGCGACCACGCGTTCGCCTTCTCCCGGCGCTCGGCCCGCCGCTGGGCCGCGCTGCGCTTGCGCCGCTTCTTCTCGACGCGCTTCTCGATCCGATCGGCGTTGGGCGCGAAGAGGAGGCGGGTGCCGCGCAGCGCGATGATCAGGCCCCAGATCGCCAGCACCCAGATCGCCCACGGGCCCTTGGCGACGGTGAGGTTGATGCCGGCGAGGAAGAGCCCGACGACCGCGTACGTCGCCAGCCCCTGAAGGAAGCCGCGCCGCCGCTCTTCTTCGATCTCTGCGCGGGCCTCGGTGAAGTCGCGCCGATCTTCTCGCTGCGCCGCGAGCTCGGCGGCCGCGGCGTCGATCGATGCGGGGTCGAGCCCCGCTTCGCGCGCGGCGTCCAGCAGCTCCTCGTGCAGGATCCCGTCGCCCGTCGCCGCGTTCGCGTGCTCCGTCGCGCGCCTGAGGATCTCTTCGACCTCGTCCTTGGTGAACGATCCAGGCGTGCGGGAACCGCTCACAGGGGATGCCTCGCGCATGGGCGCCCCAACCCGCCCGGGCGGCAGCGCATTCCGAGGATCACGGCGCCCAGCTCTCGACCCCCGCGATGGCGGCGAAGATCGGTCCGTCGGCGCCGCCGATCAGGTAGACCCGTCCGTCGAGCATCGCTGCGGCGTGTCCGTGCCGCCGCGTCGGCAGCGTGCCGGTCTCCACGACGTCGCCCGAGGTGGTGTCGATGATCTCGAACGCGTCGAGCGCGGCGTCCTGGATCTCGCCACCGGCGACCAGCGCGCGCTCGCTCGCGCCGAGGTACGTCGCGCTGTGCCCGCCCCTGGGATCGTTGAGGGACGGACGCGCAGTCCACGCGTTGCTCGAACCATCGAAGACCTCGACCGAAGGCACGCTGCTCGCGGGGCTGAAGTCGCGCCCGCCCGTCACCCACACCGCGCCGTCCCGCACGAACCCGGCGACGTGCTCGCGTGGCTCGGGGATCGCGGCGCCGTCTCGCCAGGTGCCGGTCTCGGGGTCCCCGACGATCGAGGCGCTCGCCAGACCTCGATCGGTCTGTCCTCCGACGAGCACGACCTCCCCATCGATCACCGCGCCTACTGCCGCAGCCAGCGGACGCGGCAGCGCCGCAAGCGTCTCCCACGCGCTCGCGCCGTTCGGCAGCGCGAACACGGTGTCGAGCGGCTCGAAGCGAAGGCTCGCCATGCCCCCGAGCAGGTAGAGGGTTCCGTCCAGGGAAACGAGCATCGCGTGGTGCCGGGGCGCGGGCAGATCCGGCAGCGCGGTCCACGCCGTTCCGTCGAAGGACCAGACCTCGTTCACCACCGAGATCCCCTCGTCGATGCCGCCCGCGACCACGATGGTGCCCTCGTGCGCGACGGCCGTGATCTCCTGCAGCGGATGCGGCAGCGGCGGCTCGACGCGAAAGCCCCCGGACAAGGGGGCATCGGCGCCGGTGTCCGCCGCGACGGGCGCGTCGCCCTCGAGCCGGGCGTCCGTTCCTCCGTCGGGCTCGCTCGGCGCGCTCGAGCATCCGAGCGCGACGACGAGAAGGATCGAAGGGCACGCGCGCATCGGCCGAGTATCGCACCGAACGTCGTGCTTCGCTCGACGCGCGATCTGTGTACGCTGCGCAGCGCATGGTGTCGCCCGATCTCGATCGTCTCGCTTCGCTCTCCACTGGCTTTCGCCGCCGCTACATCGACTACGCCACGCTGACCGAGCAGCTCGAGGCGTGGGCCGCGGCGTTCCCTTCGCTGGTGCGTCTGCAGTCGATCGGGCGAAGCAAGGAGGGGCGCGAGATCTGGGAGCTCACGATCGGCCCCAGCCCCGATCGGGTGCGTCCGGGCGTGTGGGTCGACGGCAACCTGCACGCGGGCGAGCTCGCGGGCTCGTCCGTGGCCCTCGCGATCGCGGAGGACGTGATCGCGCTGCACCTGCACCCCGACGGACACCCGGACGCGCCCGCGCCGCTCGCGCCCCACCTCGCGCGCGCGGTGCGCGACGCGCTCGTCTACGTGGTGCCGCGCATCTCGCCCGACGGCGCGGAGGCCGTGCTCACGTCGGGCCTCTACGTCCGCAGCGTCCCGCGCGACGAGCGCAAGGCGCGGGCGCAGCCGCGCTGGGTGGGCGGCGACGTCGACGGCGACGGTCGCGCGCTGTGGATGCGCCGCGAGTCGCCGCTCGGAGACTTCACGGAGCTGCCCGAGGCGCCGGGCTTGCTCGTGCCGCGGCTGCTCGACGACGTCGGTCCCTTCTTCGAGATCTATCCCGAGGGACACATCGAGCACTTCGACGGGGATCGGATCCCGGCGCCGCACTACTTGTCCGACAACCCGATCGATCTGAACCGCAACTTCCCCTTTCAGTGGCGACCCGAGCCCGAGCAGATCGGCGCGGGCGCGTTCCCTGGCAGCGAGCCCGAGACCCGGGCGGTCATCGAGCGCGCCGAGCAGCTGCCGCACCTCTTCGTGTGGCTGAACCTCCACACGTTCGGGGGCTGCCACATCCGCCCGCCAGGCGACGTGCCCGACACGAAGATGCCGCCGCTCGATCTCGGCATCTACCAGCAGCTCGCCGCGTGGGCGGAGGAGCTCACGACGTATCCGATGGTGAGCGGCTTCGAGGAGTTTCTGTACCAGCCGGACAAGCCGCTCTACGGCGCGCTCTCCGAGTGGGCCTACGAGCACCGCGGGACGCTCGCGTGGGTCACCGAGCTCTGGGATCTCTTCGCGCGCCTCGAGGTGAAGCGTCCCGAGCGCTTCGTCGACATCTACACGTCGCTGACTCGCGAGCACCTCCTTCGGCTCTACGCGTGGGACGCCGAGCACAACGAAGGACGCATCTTTCAGCCCTGGGTCCCGCTCGATCATCCGCAGCTCGGCCGCGTCGAGGTCGGCGGGCTCGATCGCCGGGTGGGGCTGCAGAACCCGAGCCTCGGCGTGCTCCCAGACGTGTGCGCGCGCATGAGCGCGCTGTTCCTGCGGAGCACCGCGCTGGTGCCGCAGCTGACGCTGGCGCGGGTGGAGACGGTGCCGCTCTCGGGGGCGACGCAGCTCGCCGTCGAGATCCACAACCGCGGCTACCTCGCCACCCACGGCATGGACAAAGCCAAGTCGCTGCCATGGAACGAGCCCTTGTATGCGGACCTCAGCGTCGAAGGCTGCACGCTGGACGAACCGGGGCGGGCGCACTTGCGCGTCGGTCACCTCGCGGGCTGGGGCAAGGGCGCGAACGCGTCGGGCCAAGCGATCTTCTACGCGAGCACGCCGGGCAACGAGAGCGCGCGCACCGTGCGTTGGACCCTGCGCGGCAAGGGCGCGGCGACGGTCCGCATCGGCAGCCCCCGCACCGGCTGGCTCGAGCGACGCGTGATCATCGACTAGCTCACTCGTCTTCGCCTTCTTCGTCTTCGTCGTCGTCGGTCGCGCGCGTCGGGCAGGTGCAGCCCCAGCTCGCGGGGACCGCGGGACAGATGGTGTCGGCGATGATCCGGTGGCCGTCGCGGTTGGGGTGGATCGGATCGAAGCCCACCAGCTCGTCGCGCAAGAACCAGCGGGGCAGCTCGCTCAGCAAGCCGACGTCGCTCTGCACCCGCAAGGCGCGCTCGTCGGGGGAGAGCGCCTCGACCTCGCGACGCCAGCGTCGATCGCGCTCGAGCAGCCGCGTCATCGCCTCGGGATCCCGGACCTCCGCGTCCATCGCGCGCAGCGGGCTGTTGTACAGATCGACGCGCACGTCGGCGAGCTCGCTCGGGTCCCACGGCGCGTCGGGGTCATCGCGATCGGCGACATAGTGACCGAGCGCTTCGCGCGGCGTCAGGCGGCCCATCACGTAGTCGACGATGCCGCGCGTGTTGCGCAGCGTGCTCAGCGCGCCCGCGTCCCGCCAACGCCGGTCGGAGAGGCTGCCCCACGGGCTCAGGCTCAGGCCCACGACCCGCATCCCGTGTTCGTGCGCGTCGACGAACGCGCGCCGGATCGAGCGGTTGGTGCGCGTCGAGCTCCCGGCGCTGTTGAGGCCACCGTTCCACATCAGCCAGCCCTCGACGCCCGGCACGTCGCGCGGGATCGCGCGGCCGCGGATCACCTCGTCGCGAAAGCGGGTGTAGAGCTGGGGCGCGCCCATGCCGACGACCGAGAGGTTGCGGATCTCGACGTTGCTGCACGACTCTTGGAGCAGGCGCGCGTACGGGTGATCGCGCCACGCGCCGATCGAGCCCGCGACGAGGACCACCTTCACCGGACGGTCGGGCATGTTGAAGCGCCAGCGATCGCCGAGCGCGACTGCGTAGCCCGCGCCGGCTCCTCGCTCCGGCCGGTCCTGGGACGTGCCCAGCGTGCTCAGCCCCAGCACGAGCAGCGCGCACGATGCGAAGAGTCCGGGCCGCGACATCAGGGGCCGGACGCTAGCGGAAACGGCAAGGCCAGCAAGCACGGGCCCCCAGACGTGCCTCCGCGATCGTTTCTTTACGCGCGCTCGGTGCATCGATTCGAGGGCGCCCCGTCGCAGACCGCTACGATGCCGCCCGTGCCGTTGTTCGCTCGCCTCCTCGTCTCGGTGCTCCTTCCGCTCGCCTTCGCCGCCTCCGGGTGCGGCAACCTCCGAGGCCTGCTGCGCCCCGGCACCAGCAGCGGGCCCGCGCTCACGCCGAGCCCGCCCGAGGTCTCGCTGATCGAAGTGCGGGCGACCCATCGGCCGACCGACGAGCAGCTCGCCGCACACTTCTGCATGCAGGAGGTCGCGCGCTCGCCGCTCGGGCCCGCGGGCTCGCTCCTGTGTCGCGCGTTCGGTCCGATGCCGACCGAGCGCGATCTGCAGTTCACCTTCGACGTCGAGCTCGACGCCGCCAACCCCGGCCGGGTGCCGCTGCCGCTCGTCTCTGCGCTGATCGCGTTCACGGCCTACCCGGACGAGGTGGGCGCCGAGAACCTCGGCTCGCTGTGCATCTCGCTCTGTGAAGCCGGTGAGTGTCCCGCGCGCGGCGACGACGCGTGTCGCAGCGACGAGCCCGACATCACCGACGTCGACAGCCTGGCGCGCGCGACCGTCGGCTTCTTGGTGGGCCTCGCGACCGGCGAGCGACAGATCACCGATCTGCGGGTGCGCACCATCGCGCCCGCCGATCACGTCCGCTTCGTCGCCTCGCTCGCGATCGGGGTGACGCCGATGACGCGCCTTCTGTCGCGCGTCGCCAGCGGCGCGGTCGACATGGCGCGCACGGGACGCACGCCCGACTTCACGATCCCCTGGGCGATCGAAGGCTCGGTCTTCGTCGAGGTCGAGCGCTTCGGGCGCTTCGCCGCGTCCTTCCCCGAGACCCGGGGTAGCTGGGATCTCGACGCTACGCGCTAGCGCTCTGGCCGAGCCCTTCGGTCTCGGGCTCGCTCGGCGCGTCCTCGACCGCGGGCAAGCGCGCGACGAACGTCGCTCCTTCGTCCGTCGAGCGCGCGCTGATGGTGCCGCCCGCCGCGTGGATCAAGCGCTGCGAGATCGCCAAGCCCAGGCCCGTGCCGCGCTCCTTCGTCGTGACGAAGGGCAAGAACAGGCTCCGGCGGATCGTCTCGGGGATGCCGGGGCCGCTGTCGGTGACGTGCAGCTCGACGACCTTCTGCGCGCCCTCGCCGGGATGGCCGCTCGCGGTCACCGTGCGGACCTTCAGCGTGCCCTGACCCTCCATCGCCTGTGCGGCGTTGCGCGCGAGGTTGAGCAGCACTTGCCGCAGTCGCTCGGGCTCGATGCGCACAGGCGGCAGCGACTCCTCGAGCTCTTCGACCAAGGTGACGCCCGGACCGAGATCGGGCGCGAGCAGGCGCATCGTCTTGCGCACCGTGAGGTTCACGTCGTGGGGCTCGACGGGGCCCGTGCTCGACGGGCGCGCGTAGTCGAGGAACGATCCGACGACGCGGTTCAGGCGATCCACCTCCTCGACGATGATGTCGAGGAACTCGCGCGCGTTCACCGCGTCGGCTTCGTGCGGCTCCGCGAGGAACTGCGCGCTCGCCTTGATGGCGCCGAGCGGGTTGCGGATCTCGTGGGCGAGGCCCGCGGCCATCTCGCCCAGCGCGGCGAGCCGGTCGCGCTCCTTGAGGCGCTCGAAGATGCGCGAGTTCTCCACCGCGATGGCCGCTTGGGCGCCGAGGCTCTTGAGGAGCTGCACCTCTTCGGGCGCGTACGCGTCGCGCAGCCGATCGTCGCGCAACGTGAGCAAGCCGTAGAGCGCGGGCGAGCCGCCGATCGGGACGCACACCGACGCGTTCAAGGATCCGAGCGCGGCGATCATCTCCTCGAGCACGTGCGCCTCGCGATCGTCGCCGAGCTCCCGGCGCTCGGCGAGCTCGCGCTCGAGGTTCTCGAGCACGGCGGGCTCCCCCTCGTCGAAGCGCCCCAGCAGGGTGCGAAGCGCGAGCAGCTCGATCCGCTCGGGCGGCTCCGGGCCGACGCTGCCGGCGCGCTCGAACGCGCGTCCGTCGACGCTCGCGAGATAGATCGCGCCGTGGGTGAGCCGGCGTGATCCTTCGAACGCGCCGAGGATGGTGTTCACGATCGCGTCGACGGAGAGCGCGTTGGCCAGCTGGCGCCGCACGTCGGTGACCATGTTCTCCAGATCGACGCGCTCGCGGAAGAAGAGCCCCGCGATGCGCTGCTCCACCCACGCGCGCACCGGGTCGAAGATGAGGAGCAGCACGAGCGCGGCGGCGACGGAGGTCAGGTAGAAGTTGCCGGGATCGAACTCGACCAGCACCCAAAGGATGCCCGCGAGCAAGAACGACATCGCCGTGAGCACGGTGAGACGACCGGCGAGCTCGTAGAGATCGAGCACCCGGTAGCGCAGGATCGACTGCGAGATCACGTAGAGGAACACCAGCATGAGCACGGTGCCGACGGGGGGGATCTCGAGGCCCGCGTAGAGCAGGTACTCCGCGATGGTGAAGACGGTCGCGAGCGTCCCGACGAGCGCGAGGTACGTGAGGCGCGCTCCGTCGACCCGCGATCGCGCGCGGCGACCCGCTCGATACAAGAGGTAGAGCGCCGCGCCGAGGACGACGAACACGTAGACCATCACGACGACGGCCAGGCCCACGCTGCCGAAGAGCGGGGTGAAGACCGCCGCCGTCAGCGCCGCCGCGAGCGCGAGCGCGACCCAGTTGAGCTGCACCGAGCGCACCGAGTCGGTGCCCAAGAACGCGCGGAAGAACTGCACCGCGGAGAGCGGCAAGAAGACGGCGAGGACCAGGTTCACCCGCTCCGCGACGCTCCCCGGCAGGATGCGCGCGATGAAGGTCGTCGCGTACCAGGCGCCCATCGTCGCGGCGAAGAGCACGAAGAGCCAGTGCACCCGCAGCTTGCGGGGCCGCAGCAGCACCTCGGCCACGATCGCCAAGCAGACGACCGACGCCAGGAGCGAGGTCTGGGATCGAAGATCGATCATCGCGCCGCGATGGTAGCCCCAGCGCCGCGGGCGAGCCTCAAGGACGGACCACGCCGAGCGCGGCGTAGGGATCTTCGATCTCCGCAGCGCCGTCGAAGTGCGTCGTCAGAAAGTGCAGCCACGCCTCGGCGCCCACGTCGCTGTCGCCCACGTTGCCGTGATCGGCGACCTCGAGGCCGCCCGCGTCGTCGCCCACCCAGTCGAACTGCAAGAGGCCGCCCGTCGCGGTGAGCGCGTCGCGGGTGAAGTTGCCCGCGACGGGCCCGGTGATCACGGGAATGCCTGGCTGAGGACGCAGCGCCACCTCCACCATCGGGATCCCCAGCGCGCGGGCCAGCGCGTAGTTCGCGACGTTGGGCACGATCTCGTCGTCGAGCACCATGCCGGCGAGCACGTCTGCATGCCCGTCACGCCCGGCACCCGCGCGCCCAGCAGGGTGGGTGCCCACGAGGCGGGATCGCCGCGCTCGAGGATGGTCTGCAGGATGGGGAAGAAGCGCCGCACGTCGCCCTCCGTCGTGCCCGCGGGTCGCACCGCGGTGATCAGCGGCGCGAACGTCTCGCTGTCGCTGATGATCGTGGACACCCGACCTCCGGGCACGACGAGCACCCCCGCGCCGATCGAGCCGTCGAGCGCCATCTCCTGCGGGCCCATGATCCCGCCGAGCGAGACGCCTAGGTACGCGAGCTGGGCCATGTCGAGATCATCGGTGCCGTCGCCGTCGACGTCCGGGTGCTGCGCGAGCAGGCGGGTGAGCTGAAGGCGATCGAAGCTGCTCTGGGCGAAGTTGTCCCGCAGGCGCGCGGCCTCGAGCGCGCGGGTGCGCAGCGTGGAGAGGTTGATCCCGAAGAAGGCGAACACCGTGTTGAGCTCGCTCCGGCCCGGCTCCTCGACCGTCGGGTGCTCGCCGTGCTCCAGCGCGTCGATCGCGACGGTGGCGATCCCTTGCGGCGCGGCGAACGTCGCGAGCCGACCCGCCTGGTCGCGGCCGCCGGTGAGGCCGTGTCCGTAGACGAGCACCGGCGTCGGCCCGGCGCGATCGAGCGGCAGCCACATCGTGATCGGTACCGAGTACGTCACGCGCGGATCGATCTCGGCGCCCGCGGCCCGCCGGATCACGCCGTCCTCGGGATCGCGGTAGTCGCCCGCGACGAAGCGGGCCTCGCAGCGGGTCCACAGCGCCTCGTCCACGCAGGTGGGCGGCGCCTCGAAGTCGTAGGCGCGGCCCGCGATGTCCTCGGCGATGGCGACGCCGTCCTCGTAGATCGACTGGGTCGGGTAGGTGGTGATGGCGACCAGCTCGCTCGGCGCGTCGATCACGCCGAGCGCCATCAGCGCGTCGATGGCGGCCGAGGTCTCGGCATCGGGGCTCGCGAGGAGCGCCGCCGTCGAGGACGAGGGCTCGAGGCAGCCGCCGGCCGCGGCGGTGAGCGCGCGGGTCACGTAGGCGGCGATCTCCGTCCGCGGTGGCAGCGGGCGCAGCGGCGCGAGCATGAGCGTGCCGCCCTCGTCGGTGGTCGAGAGCAGCGCGGGCATCAGGGTCGGGGTGTCCCCGAGGATCACGAAGCCCACCCCCGCGTTCGTCGGGTCGGCCTCGCTCGGCGCGGGCAGCATCGCCTCGTCGAAGGCGCGCCCGAACTGGAAGTACGCCTCGGCGTTGATCCCGAAGCCGTCGACCTCGCTCAGGTCATCGGTGAGCGTCGCGCGGTAGCCACTGAGGCGGCTCGCGAGCTCCGCGTAGCGCTCGAGGTCGAGCACGACGCGGCGGCCGGTCTCGGTGCTGGGATCATCGACCAGCAGGCTGCGATCGGGGAACGTCGTGAGCCCGTCGTCTTCGGGGTCTTCGATCTGGAGAGTGCACGTGGGCGCGTCGGGCATCCCGCCGTCGCCTCCGGCGTCGGCCATCATCGCGGGCGGTTCACACGCGGCGAGCGCGAGACAAGCGAAGGTCGCGGCGAGGGAGGTGCGTCGCATCCCGCGATGGCACCAAAGGCCGTCGGGGCTTGCAAGGCCCTGGCGCGAAACCGCGAGCGCAAACGCAGACGCCCGCGCGGGCCGGAGCCTGCGCGGGCGTCGCGGGTGCGCCGTGAGGCGCTCAGTCGGCGACGATACGGCGGATGGATCCGCCGCCGATGCAGACCATGTAGAGCTCGCCGGCGTTGTCCTGACCGAACGAGGCCAGACCGTTGCAGAGCCCGCTCAGGTCATCGAGCATCTCGTACTCCGTCGCTTCGCCGTCGCAGTAGCGGAAGGCGCCGATGTTCGCCGTCACGAAGTCGCCGAACAGGTACGCCCCGGTGAGCGCGGGGATGGCACTCCCGCGGTACACGTAGCCGCCGGTGATCGACTGGTTGCCCGATCCGAGCACCGGATCCGTGCCGCCCGCCGCCACGTTGCGCACCACCACGGCAGGGTCGTGCTGATCGATCCCACAGTCGGCGCTGCTCCCGAAGTCCGCGAAGCCCTCGCACTCGTTCCAGCCGAAGTTGAGGCCGGCACCCATGCCGGCGTCGACGACGTCGATCTCTTCCCAGGTGCCCTGGCCGACGTCTCCGATGTAGAGGTCGCCCGTCCCGCGATCGAACGAGAAGCGCCACGGGTTGCGCAGACCGGTCCCGAAGATCTCGTCCGCCTCCGGCCCGTCAGTCGCGGCGAAGGGGTTGCTCGCCGGGATCGTGTAGCTGGTGCCGGTGGTCGCATCGACGTGGATGCGCAGGAGCTTGCCGAGCAGCTGGGTGTTGTTCTGGCCGAAGTCCATCGGGTCGCCGCCGCCGCCGCCGTCGCCGGTGCCGATGTAGAGCTCTCCATCGGGGCCGAACTGCAAGCAGCCGCCGTTGTGGTTCGACGCGAAGTCGTCCATGCGGAGGATCACCTGGACGGTCGGGTTCGCGGCGCGCGCGCTCGCGCGGGTGCCGACCGCGACCACGTTGTCCTGGCTCCCGTTCTCCGTGTAGTAGACGTAGAAGAGCCCGTTCGTCGCGTACTCGGGGTGGAAGGCGAGGCCGAGGAGGCCCTGCTCGCCGCCCGCGCGGACGCTCAGATCGAGGAACGTGCCGACCTTCGCGCCCGTGCTGTCGAGCACGATGATCTCGCCGCTCTGCTGCACCACGAACAGATCGTCGGTCCCGGGGGCGCCCGTCATGTAGAGAGGCGCGCTCAGGCCCGTCGCGAAGTTCGGCGCCGAGAGCGCGGGGTAGCCGGTGACGGTGCACGCCACGGGACCACCCGTGTCCGTCATCACCGGTGCGTCGGTGCCCGGTGCGTCGAGGCCAGGGACGTCCGCGCCCGGTG
>CAYZQM010000032.1:0-7638 GCA_964480175.1 uncultured Sandaracinaceae bacterium | reverse complement strand
GGTGCCGACACCGGAGTCGTCTGCGACCATGTCGTCGGGGCAGCCAGCGAGCGCCAGCGAGAGGAGACCGGCCGACGCGAGCGCGAACGGACGGGGAGAAACGAAGCGACTCATGGGGACCTCCAGCAAGGTGGGCCGGGACCATTGCGCCTTTGCCGCCCTCGCGCCAGCGCTTCGTGCCGCGTGTGCACGGCGGATCCGCGACGCTTCGGCCCGTTCGCCACCGCGCGCTTCGCTGCTATATGGGGCGGCTCATGCGATTTCAGGACGTGGTGATCTGCAGTGTGGCCGCCATCGAGGCGCCTCACCGCGTGAGCTCGCTCGAGCTCGAAGAGCGCCTGCGTCCGCTGCTCAAGCGCCTGGGGTTCGCGCCGGGCGTCATCGCGTCGCTGAGCGGCGTGGTCGCGCGCCGCTTCTGGGACGAAGGGACGCAGCCGAGCGAGGTCGCGGCCAAAGCGGGTGAGCAGGCGATCCTGCGCTCCGGGCTGCCGCGCTCGGAGATCGGCGTGCTGGTCAACACCTCGGTGTGCCGCGACTTCATCGAGCCCTCGACCGCGAGCCTGGTGCACGAGCGCTTGGGTCTGTCGGCGGATTGCCTCAACTTCGATCTTTCGAACGCGTGCCTCGGGTTCATCCACGGGATGGATCTGGCGGGCCGCATGATCGAGCGCGGCGAGATCAAGACGGCGCTCGTGGTGGACGGGGAGGGCAGCCGCCACGTCGTCGACAAGACCATCGAGCGCCTGAACGCGAGCGGCGACGCGCGCATGTTCGCCGAGAGCTTCGCGACGCTCACGCTCGGATCGGGCGCGGCCGCGATGGTGCTCGCGCACCGCGACGTCTTCCCCGAAGGCCACACCTACCGTGGCAGCGTGACGCTCGCCGCGACCGAGCACTCGCAGCTCTGCCGCGGCAAGGACGAGTGGATGGTCACCGACGGCAACAAGCTCCTGGTCGCGGGCCTCGAGCTCGCCAAGCGCACGTTCGAGCGCGCCAAGGACGAGCTGAGCTGGACCGCCGAGGTGCTGGCCGAGGTGGTGGTGCATCAGGTCAGCCGTCAACACACCGATCGGCTCGCGACGGTGCTCGGCATCGCGCCCGATCGCATCCACTCGATCTTCCCGGAGCACGGCAACGTCGGCCCCGCGTCGGTGCCGATGGTGCTCGCGAAGGCCGACGACGCGGGCCGCATGCAGAAGGGCGACCGCATCGCGCTCATGGGCATCGGCAGCGGCTTGAACTGCGCGATGGCCGAAGTCGTCTGGTGATGCCCGCCATCGATCGAGCCATCTATCCCTGGACCCCGAAGCGCTGGGATCGCGGGCAGGGGATCGAGATGAGCTACCTCGACGAGGGGCCCGAGGACGGCGCGCCCATCGTCATGGTCCACGGCAATCCGACGTGGTCGATCTACTACCGGCGCCTGGTCGCCGCGCTCTCGGGCCCCCGGGTGATCGTCCCCGATCACGTGGGCATGGGCCTCTCGGACAAACCGAGCGACGATCGCTACGCGTACACGCTCGAGCGGCGCGTCGATGATCTGACCCGCTTGATCGAGCACCTCGTGCCCACGGGCAAGGTCTCGCTGGTGGCGCACGACTGGGGCGGCATGATCGCGATGGCGTGGGCGACGGCGCACCCCGAGCGCGTCGCGCGGGTCGCGCTGATGAACACGGCCGCGTTCCCGATGCCGAGCGACATGCGCTTTCCGGGCGTGCTCCGCTTCACCCGCACGCCGGTCGGCGCGTTGCTCGTGCGGGGCGGCAACGCGTTCTCCTTGGGGGCCTCGCACCTCTGCACCACGCGCACTCCGATGGCGCGCGCGGTGCGGCATGCGTATCGCGCGCCCTACGACAGCTGGGATCACCGCATCGCGACGCTGCGCTTCGTGCAGGACATCCCGCTCGATCCGCGCGACCCGTCGTATGCGATCGTGGAGCAGACCGGGCGGGATCTGGCGCTCCTGAAGGACGTGCCCTTCTCCATCACGTGGGGCGCCAAGGACTTCATCTTCGGCGACGCGTTCCTGCGCGAGTGGCAGCGGCGCGTGCCGCACGCCGACGTGCTCCGCATCGCGGACGCCGGCCACTACGTGATCGAGGACGCGCCCGAAGAGGTGGTCCCGCGCATGGTCCGCTTCCTCACCGCGTGAACCGCGCTACGCCGGGAACAGCGTCCGCATCTTCATCGCGGCGCTGAGGCTGCCCTTCACCTTGCCCAGACCGCTGGTGAACGCCCACGTGCCGTCGATGTCGCCGTTGACGACCTTGATGTAGTCGTCGGGCGCCATGACCAGCGCGACGGTCGGCCGGTCGTGTGCGCCGCGCGAGAGCTCGAGCTTCCCATCGTGCACCCGCGCGTGAAAGACACCCTCGCCGAGCTCCCACTGGAACACCGCGTCCACGCCGCGCGCCGCGCTGGGCACGAAGCGCTCGGGCAACGTCTCGAAGTACTCGTCGGCGCTCGCGACCCGCCGCACCGTGCTCGCGGTCGTGGTCGGGGCCGCAGCCGCGGTCGTGGTCGGGCTCGACTCGGCCGCGCTCGAAGCACTCGCGCTCGTCGCCGTCGACGTGGTCTCGGTCGGATTCGCGCGCGTTCGCGTCGCGGCGGCGAACGCCCGCGCCGGATCGAGCACCCTCGCCTCGAGCGTCTTGCGCAGCACCGAGAGCCGCGAGATCGGCGCGCGCTGTGGCTCGCTCCGCGCGGGCGCCTCGTCGTAGAACTGCTCGCACCAGCGCCGGTAGAGGCCGACCGGACCATCGACGGGGCTCAGGAGCGGCGCGGTCAGGTAGCGCTTGTTCTCCCAGATGGGGAAGTCCTTGGCGAAGTCGTCGACGTAGGCCTGGTAGAAGATCTGCGCGAGCTCCTCGGTGTAGGCGGGATCGTCCTGCGCTCTCACCTGGACGATGCCCCGGATCTCCACGACGTCGTGCTCGAGCGGGGTGACGCAGATGCGCTGCCGCGCGCGCACCCCGACGTTGGTCACGTGGGTCTGCACGATGACCACCCCGAGACCTACCATCGTGACGTTCAGCTCCACGTCGTTGAGGGTGCCGGGCATCCCCACGATGTCGCCCGGCGCGGTGAACGCGACGTCCGCGATCATGCGCTCGCCTTCGCGTCGCGGCTTGCCCTGAAGGCGCGCCTGGCGCCCGTCGTGCACCGGTCCGATGTGCGCCGTATCGACGGTGTTCTCGAAGATCTCCTGCGGGTGGGTCCGCAGATGCTTCCAGTGCACCACGCGCGGCGCGGTCCATCCCTCCTCGTCGAGCTCGGGCAGCGCCCACGGCGCACCGCCCTGCGGATCGAAGAAGACGAACACGGTCCCGTTCTGCTCCTTCACCGGGTAGGTGCGGAGCCGCGCGCTCTTCGGCGCGATCGGGCTGCCCGGCACGTCGGTGCACGTTCCCTCGGCGTCGAAGCGCCAGCGGTGGAACGGGCAGCGGATCGACTCGCCCTCGACGCACCCTCCGTGACCGAGGTGCGCGCCGAGGTGCGGGCAGTACGCGTCCACCACGTGCGCCTTCCCCGACGCGCCCCGGTAGGTGACGAGATCCCGCCCGAGCGCGCGCAAGGGCGTGGGCTCGCTCGGGAGCTCGCTCGACATCGCGATCACGAACCAGCCGCGCGGCAGGCCGAAGGGGAATCGAGCGGGAGGCGCGGAACCGTGCAGGCCAGACATGCTTTCACCTCACGACGAAGAAGGAGCAGCGGGAGCCAGCGCCGCCGATGCGCCGCGGCGAACGGGCAGCGCGAACGCGAGCGTCGAGAGCCCGAGCAGCGAGAGCGCCGCGTACCCGGTGCGCTCGAGGCCATCGTCGATCGCGCCCATGAGCGCGCAGCCGACGAGCAGGACGGTCAGCACGCCCGGGATCAGCAGCGATGCAGCGAGCACGAGCGGGTCACGTGGCTCGGTCGTGCCCGAGCGCACCCAGAGCGCGAGCGCAGCGCAGCCCATCAGGTGCATCGCCACGATCTGTCCGTGGGTGAGCCCGAGCGACGCCATCAGGTGGAAGGGCAGAAAGCCCAGCACCCCGAAGAAGATCACCAGGCTCCCCAGCGGCAGCGCGATCATCGCGGCGATCCAGAACGGACGCTCGTCGAGCACGCGCCACAGCAGGCGACAGAGCAGACACGCGACCGCGCCGAAGATCAGGTACCAGTAGTACGAAGTGACGGGCACCCCGAGCCAGCGGAACGCGAGGTTGGGATCGACGTCGAGCCAGGTCCACCAGCCGACCGCGACACCGGCGAGGTCGAAGGGCACGTCGATGAGGCAGATCGCGAAGCCCGCGAGCAGCGCCTCGACGATCGGGTGCAGCTTCAGCCGCTCGACGAGCTTGATGCCCGCGTAGAGGAACGTGCCGTAGAGCCCGGTCACGTACAGCGGGAGCTGCCCGCCGTAGAGCTGCACGGTGAACTGCGCGTGCTCGTAGTTCTCGAGGAAGTTGAACGCGAGCAGCTCCATCTGGACGCCATACGAGGTGATCGCGATCCACTGGAAGAGATGCCGTCGATCGCCCGCGCGAAACTTCAGCGCGGCGTGGGTGAACACGATCACCGTCGAGGCGAGCACCGCGAGCTCGATGAGCAAGAAGTGCAGCGGCCGATCGAGTGGGCTCGAGAACCGGATCAGTTCATCCATGGGTCGCTCCGGAGGTGGCGTCGGCGACCGGCGTCGCACGCTGGGGTTGCTTCGTCTCTCGCGTGCCATCCCCGTCGCTCGGCGCGCCCTTGCCGCCGAAGACGTCGGGCCCGTAGCGCCGTCCCTCGACGCGCGCGGTGCCGTGAAGGCGATCGAAGAGCTGGGTGTGGTGGCCGTAGTTGCAGTGGAAGAGCAGGTGATGGTCGTCGTGGAACTGGTTGCCGGGGTGCAGCGGCAGGGGCCAGCGGACCCGGATCCCGGAGTGGTCGATCATCCCGATGAAGTACGTGTACCCGACGACGGCGACGTACACGGCCCAGTGCACGGGCAGCACGACGACCGGCAGCATCACGAACGCCTGGAACGTGAGGAACTCGAGCGGATGCACCGCCGTCGTCGTGAAGATGGTCGGCGCGACGTAGCGGTGGTGCCAGCGGTGGATGTGTCGAAAGAGGAGCGGCGAATGAAACGCGCGGTGGCTGTAGTAGAGGCCTGCGTCGATCAGGAAGTACGTGAGGAGCGCGCTGACCACGAGCCACGGCACGCCGCGCTCCAGCGGATCGAAGTAGAGCTGCGACCAGCCGCCGCGCGCGACGTGCCACGCGAACACGCCGCCGATCACCGAGCCCATCACGATGTTGAACGAGCCGAGCACGAACGCGTGACGCACCAGCGCGTTCGGCGGGAAGCGCTTGGGCTGCACTTTCCACTGCGCCGCCTCGTGCTTGCGCCGTACGTAGAACGCCCAGTGGGTGAGCCCCCCGAGGCCCCAGAACGTGACGAGACGCCCACCGACGCCCCGATCGAGACGAGCAGCGCGACGGCGTCGCCGCCGCTCATCGCCGTTCTCCCGAGAGACCCCGGTGTTTCCCGACCATTCGATGCGCCACGAGTGGAACGCTGTCACGCGTCAGCAACGCGTGTCAACGGGTCGCTGTCTCATGTCGGTGAGGGAGGGGTGCGCGCAGTACCCTCCGCGGGTCGTGAGCGAGCATCGTGCCGCGCGGGTCTGGGTCGTCGTCGAGCGCGACCCGATGTGGGCGCCTCTCGGCGTGACGAGCGCGGCGACGTTCGAGTGCGAGGATCTCCCCACGGCACGCGCGTGGTGCGAGGAGGCGAGCCGTCGCATGCCGTGGCTCGCACGCCACGTCGAGGTGCGAGCGCCGGACGGGGCGCACCTGCCGAGCGACGCGCGCCATCCACCGCTGCGTGCCGCGCTGGACCCGCGCCGCAGTGCGTGGGCCCTGAGTGATTCACGCAACCTCGGCGTGAGCTCGTCCGCTCAGATCATCGTCTCGTCGATCTCGCTCGACGTGCTCGACGACGTGGTGGTCTTGCGGGGCGAGCACGTGAAGGGTGGCCACCCCGCCTCCGAGCGCGTCCCGATCGATCGGCTCCTTCGGAGTGACGCCCCGCTCGCCCCCTTTCCGGGCGCCATCGCCCGCGCGGTCCGCGACGCCATCGCCGCTCATCGCTTGCCGGGCCGGGCGCTCGATCCATCGCACGCCGCGTTGCACGGCGATGCTCCGCGCCTGGAGGCGTTGCTCGCCGGAGGGACAGCGCTCGATCACACCGACGCGCTCGAGAGAAGCCCGCTCGCAGCGGCGCTCGAGGGTCGGCACGAGGACATCGCGATGAGGCTGCTGGACCGGGGAGCGTCGTGGGATCTCGCGCTGCGCTACCTCGTCGGCGACGGGGACGCCCCTTCGCTCGACCGAGCGCTCGTCGTCGCGCTGCGGCTGCAGATGTTCCGCCTGGCGCAGCGGGTCTCGGAGCTCGGCGCGAGCCCGAACGCGAGCGCAGAAGTTCGACGAGGTGCGCCCGCCATCGGGGTGCGCGCGTGGGAGCTCGGGCTCCTCGGGGGCGCGCCGGTGGCGCTGTTGACGACGATGCTCCGCGCGGCGACCGGCATCGTGAGCAGCGCCGCTTGGACCACGAGCGCGTTCGTCGCGCGTGCGCGGCGGGACCCGGCGCTGGCGGCGCTCTCGCCCGTTCCGCTCCCACCGCTCCCCGTGATGGCGGCGCCGAGCGCCACCGAGGTCGAAGCCGCCGCGCAGCGCGCCGCCCATCAGCGCGAGCGGCGCTTGCAGGATCGAGCGCAGCGAGCGCTCTCTGCCGCGGTGCTGCAAGGCGCCATCGCCACGATCCGGTCCCACGCGTCCGTGGTGAACGTCCGCGGCTCCGACGGACAGGTGGCGCTGCACCACGCGAGCCTCGCTCCGCTGGAGCACCAAGCGGAGGTGGTCGCGACGCTGCGCTCGCTGGGCGCCGCCGTGGACGAGCCCGATCGATCCGGCGCGACGCCGCTCAGCAAGGCGGTGCGCCGCGGCGCGCTCGAAGCCGTGCGCGCGCTGCTGCGAGGTGGCGCGAGCGTCGCCGTGCGCGACGAGGGATCGACGCTCCTCGCCCACGCGGTGATCGCGGACGCGCCCGACGTCGTCGGCGCGCTGCTCGCGGCGAGTCCACCGCCGAGCGAAGAGGACCGGCGCGGCGCGATCGAGCTCTCACGCGCCCGGGGCCGCGCCGCGTGCCTCGCGAAGCTCGAAGGCCGCTGAGCCTCGATGTCGCGCGGTGTGCTTGCGGCCGCCGCTCTCGGACGAAACGCGGCTTTTGTCTCCTCGTTGCGGCGTCTCGACTCGACATCGACACCCTCGCGACGGCCCCAGCGCGACATCGAGGCTGAGCTCAGCGGAGCTCGACGATCTTCTCGCCGAAGAGGCGCTCGAGGTTGGCGAGCAGCGACTCGCTGGGCTCGACCTTGATCCCCGTGTCGGCGAGGGCGACCGTCCAGCGCTCGACGGACTTGAGCTCGAGCGAGACCGGGCAGGGACCCGGATGCACCATCAGCGTGTCGCGCAGCGCGCGCAGCTTCTTGCCGTCGATCTTCTCGACCGAGACCCGCACGCGCACCGAGCGCGTCTTCTCGCGCAGCGCGGCGGCGAGCGTGGTGGTGATCTCGACGCACGGTCGAACGGGCCTCGGCCACCTCCTGC
>CAYZQM010000031.1:32145-37770 GCA_964480175.1 uncultured Sandaracinaceae bacterium | reverse complement strand
CCATGGCGTACACCGCCTCAGCGCTCTCGTTCATGCTCGAAGGGCTGCGCAAGCCCGTGATCCTCACGGGCTCGCAGATCCCGCTCCTGCAGCTGCGCAACGATGGTCTCGACAACATCCTCGGCGCGCTCGGGGTCGCGGCGTACTTCCCGATCCCCGAGGTCTGCATCTACTTCCACCACGAGCTCTACCGAGGCAACCGCGCGATCAAGCAAGACGCGCGCAGCCTCGAGGCGTTCGCGTCGCCGAACCTGCCGCCGCTCTTGAGCGTGGGCATCGACGTCGAGGTGCGGACGAACCTCTTACTCGAGCCCGATCCGCGTCCTGCGCAGATCGAGACGCGCGTCTCTCCGCATGTCGCGGCGCTGCGCATGTACCCGGGCATGACCCGCGAGGTGCTCGAGAACTTTCTGAGGCCGCCGCTCGAGGGGTTGGTGCTCGAGACGTACGGCAGCGGCAACTTCCCCGATCAGCGCAAGGACCTGCTCGAGGTGGTGCGCGCGGCGTGTGATCGAGGCGTGTGGGTGCTGAACGTCACCCAGTGCCCCCGCGGCTTCGTGCGCGGCGACTACGCGTCAGGCCGCGCGCTCTCGGACGTCGGCGCGCTGGCAGGCGGCGATCTGACCGCAGAGGCCGCGCTGACCAAGCTGGCGTATGCGCTAGGCAAGGGCCTCGATCGCGAAGCGACGCGCGCGCTGCTGACCACGACGATCCGAGGCGAGATGAGCGCGTGAGCCGCCGCGGGCGGAACGGTCCGGCGTACGGATAACTCTGTCGGGGCACGCTCCGGGGGGAACGGTCCGGCGTACGGATATTCTTGTCCCGCGGCGTGCCGGTCCGCCAGGCTCCGGGCCGGAACGCTCCGGTGTACGGATAACTCTGTCCAGCGGGGGGGAACGGTCCCGGGGGAACGGTCCGGCGTACGGATAACTCTGTCCAGCAGCACGCTCGCGGCTGACCGAGGAAGGGCCCGAATGCCGGGGCCGGAACGCTCCGGTGTACGGATAACTCTGTCCAGCAGCACGCTCGCGGCCGACCGACGAAGCGCCCGAATGGGACGTCCTCACGGCCTTCCAGCGGGTGGCCTTTCGCGGCGTGCTACCAGCCAATCCCATACCAGCGTCACGATTGCGGCAAGGGTCCCCGCCGGAATACCGACGTAGATCATCGCGATGAACGCAATGACGTCACAGGGATAGAATCCGCACGCGCTGGCCGGGTGTTCGCCAGACTCCCAGTTCATCACGAGAAACACGAACGCCCACCAACAGGGAAACGCGAAGATCAGCCAAGCCGCCGATGCGCGCACCGCGAGACGGGAGGGTCGGCGCGTCGGGCCGATGCTCGAATGGTGGTCACGCATGTACGGTCGGAACGGTCCCACGCATGTACGGTCGGAACGGTCCGGCGTACGGATATTCTTGTCCAGCGGCGTGCCGGTCCGCCTGGCGGTCCGCCAGGCTCCGCCGCCAGGTCCGCCAGCGGACACCCCGAATTCCGGCAGAATCCACTCGCCGAGAACCGGCACAGAAGCCGCACTACGCACGCGCGTGACTGCGAGCGCCATCGTGGTCCGGGGGGCCACGACCGCGCTGACCCGTCGGACGACTTGCCGGAAGAGCTTCCTCGGGCCGTGGCACCCGTTGGTCGAAGCATGCTGGCTGTACTCGCTCGCCGACGCGCAGCGGCACACCGACGTCGCCGTCCATCACTCCGTCCTCAACATTACGCACCACCACACCAACGCGACCCCATCGCAGGCGAACTTCCCCGAGTTCACCCAGCGCTTTCACCGCGACCTCAGCTGTTCGTTGAACACCCTCCTCGCCGCCGAGCGCTACGACGCGCCGCACGAGCTCTTCGACGACCGACAGGCGCACTGCCTGCGCCTGCTCGACGCCGAGGCGCAAGCGAGTCACCTGGTCTACGAGCGCGTGAACCCGATCGCCGCGGGCCTGGTCGCGCATCCCGACCACATGCCGATGCGGAGTCTCGACTTCGGCCTGTGGCAGCGCGGTTACATCGAGGTGAAGCGGCCGCCGATCTACTTCGGCAAGGACCGCCCCGAGACGCTCGAGCTTCAGCTCACCCCGCCGCCGCTGCTCTATCGCGCCTTCGGCGGCGACCTCGACGCGCTCATCTACCACCTCACCAAACTCACCGACGAAGCCGTCCGCGCGCTGCGCCAAGCCTCCAAGCGCGAGCCGCTCGGCGCACGAGCGCTGCGAAGGATGCACCCATGGGCCGAACCACGAACGCTGCGCGAGACGGGCGGACAGCCAGTACCGACGTTTCGCATCGGCGCGCGCGGACTGACGGGCAAGATCAGCCGCATCGAGGCCGCGCTCGATGTGCGGCGCTTCCGTCGAGAGAGCCGCGAGGCGTTTCATGCACGCCGAGACGGCGACGTCGAGCATCGGTTTCCGTTCGGCAGCTACGCCGCGCGGGTGCACCTCGGCGCCCCCATCGCAGATGAGCCGTACGACGACGCGATTGTCACGCGTCCCGGACCGCTGCTCGACGAAGTGAAGCGCGAGATCGAGCAGATGACCGGCGCACCGCCGCAACACCACGAGTTGGTCGAAGAGGTCCGTGCCGCGTTCGCAGATGAGGCGGCCGAAATCTTCGAACTCGAGGCGGTCGAGCCACCGGCCACCCGAGCGTCGCTACGTCGCACCGAGCACGACGCCGTGATCGAAGACGAAGACTCCCGCGAGCGAGCGCCGGTCCAAGTCCGCCACCGCTTCGACCCCCGACCCGAGCAGCGCCCCAACACCGCGCGCATCGTGACGCTCCGGGACCGACGGCGCGGCCGCCCGTCGGGGACACGCCACGGCAACGACCCACCTGCCTGAACACAGGCCGCCCAAAGGGGCGTACACGGCACGGCGAGGTCCGAGCCAGGCGGGGTTACGCGCGGACGCGCCGAGATCGAGGGGTCACGCCCCGGAATAGCTGGCGTGGCCGCTCAGGCGAGCCCGAAAGCGCCCTCGCGACGCTCACCGACAACGAGGCTGTGCCTCGAGCACGACCGTGGGCGCCCCAACCGAGTTCCCGGCCAACCCGTACATCGGGCGGATCCTCCCGAGAGGCCGGCCGATCTCCCGATCGCGCCGGCCTCTCGCTTTCCGTCACTTGATCCGCCTGCCCGGAGCCGGTCACGCAGACCGGGAGGTCGAGGCGGTGGACTCACGAACGAGCGTGGGACCGCAGCGGCGGAACAGCGCGAGAGACGACACCCCCGACCCGAGCACCGCCCCAACACCGCGCGCGTCGTGACGCTCCGGGACCGACGACGCGGCCGCCCGTCAGGGACACGCCACGGCAACGACCCACCTGCCTGAACACAGGCCGCCCAAAGGGGCGTACACGGCACGGCGAGGTCCGAGCCAGGCGGGGTTACGCGCGGACGCGCCGAGATCGAGGGGTCACGCCCCGGAATAGCTGGCGTGGCCGCTCAGGCGAGCCCGAAAGCGCCCTCGCGACGCTCACCGACAACGAGGCTGTGCCTCGAGCACGACCGTGGGCGCCCCAACCGAGTTCCCGGCCAACCCGTACATCGGGCGGATCCTCCGCTGCGCTAGGTCGGCCGGCTCCGCTCGTTCAGTCGCGGCAAGTTGGACCGTGGGTCCAGAGGCATCTCGGCTGACCGTCGCCGACCGCGCATACGCCTGTGCTCGCGAGCCCGACAGTCTCGCCCGCCCGAAGTGCCTCCTCCGCGAAGCGGGCCAGCGCGGCTTCGCCGTCGGACCGCGCGATACACCGCCAGGCCCCGTCTCCCGGCTCCGCGCACAAGACACTCGCACTCGCCATGACGCCCCGCGGCTCTCGGCCAGGCAAGAGGCTGAGCAAGGCCACTTCCACGCTCGCGCCGGCGAACTGACCAGAGCAGCGTGTCGTCGCCCCGATGAAGCACACCAACTCGGACGACAACAGGATGTGCTCGACGCCTACCCGCGGCGTGGCGCCGCCCCATCCAAGCGCGCGTTCCACGACCGATCCATGGGCGCCTGAGCAGTAACCGACCCCTTCCGACACCATGCAGGCGGACGCCCCTTCGCACACGACCGAGCTCGCCGAACAAGGGCGCCCATCGCACGTGACGGATACGGTGTTCCAGAAAGGGCCGGGCGTCGCCGTGGGAAACACGCGAGCGGCCGTGTCGCCGGTCGCATGAACCGAGCCCATCTCGTCCATCCAGACCCCAAACCCCTCGCCGAAGCAGGCCTGCGAAGAATCAACTCTGTCCATGGCCGCCGGCACCCCCGGATCGCCGTACGCGGTCTGAGACCCCCAGCATTGCTCGTCTCCATCGTCCCACACGCAAACACGCCCTCCGCCGACGAGTATGGATTGCGAGGACCAGGCCCCGGGCATGTGTGTGGGTGGCCAGACGCAGACTTCGGGGGGGCCAAGCAGTCCGTCGAGGGCGGTGCCTGCACACCATACTCCACCCCCATTCGAGCCGCAGCAGAGGTCGCCGTCGCATTGAATCCATCGCGCCGCGACATCGGGAGCGTCGATCTCGCGAGGAGACGGACGGGCCCCGCAAGCGCCAACAGCGATCCCAATGACCGAGGCCAAAGCTACTCCAACGCGGGGGGAAGACCTCCGCGACGGCGCATGCGACCCGCTCCTGAAATCGGCAAGTACGAATCTGTCGGAGCAACACGTGTAGTCCATTCGGCAAGTCCAGTGCGATCTACCAAGCTCTCGGCCACCCGTACATCGGTCGGCTCCCTCCCTCCGGGTCCTCCAGTCCTCATGGGGCAAGCCCTCTTCTCCGCGCTCCGTAATCGTCTAGACATCGAAGGAGGGCGTGCAGGCCTCCAGTTGCGTAGCGCTCTACGACCTCGGCTTCGCTCATCCGGCCGAGGAACGCGCGAAGGTCACCCGCGGACGGCACGTCCGGCCCCCGCGACGCCAGCCGACCGCTTTCCCTGCGATACTCACGCAGCAAGCCCGCCTCTACCTCGACCGCGGTCGCGCGCTCGAGCTGCTCGACGATGGCGTCGACCAGCGATTCGTCGGTCGACGGAAGGTCCCACGCATCTCCCACCCACCGCATGCTACGCGCCAGATAGGTATCGTAGTCGCACGCTGAGCCGCCCATTTGGATGAACGTGCCCTTCTCGGCGAGGTCGCTACCACGAAGCGCGCGGAGGCAGCGCAGGAAGCCGGTCGTACTGTCGGCACAGTGCCGGATCAGCCAGACCACGCTCAGCGCGCTCCACAGGGCCGCGCGAGAGCACCCAACCAGATGCAGGTAACTGTCGGAGCGGGACGCTCCCATGGCTTCGTGAGTCGCGACGAACACCGAACCCATCAACCCGTGAAGGAACGTCGGCTCGAACACCGACTGCGCTCCTCGAAGCTGCACGGGCTCGTCCACGACGAAGTAGCGCGACCCGAGGTCCACCGTGGCCACGCCTCGAAGGAGATCGGCGATGTCCGACCCCGCGACAATCGACTGCTCCAGCTGCTTCGACAGCCTTCTGGTCTTGGCAATCCGATCACGCACGTCTCGACCGCACGCAGATCGTGGCACTCGCCACGTGTCGCGCACGTCACTCATCGGCCCGCGGCCAACCCGCACGTCGGGCAGATCGGCCCAGAACAATCAAC